>JACZQZ010000057.1 GCA_022545455.1 Pseudomonadota bacterium | reverse complement strand
CACCATACGACGGTCTTGCGAGGTTTCCGGCTAGGAGCGCGGCGCGCCGTGATGCTGGAGCATCACAAGCGGCGCGCGACGACGTCCGGGGGCCTCGCAAGACCGCCCTTCGGGTCGCGTTTCCCGCCCCCTCGGGGCGTCGGGAACGCTTGCCGATGGGTCCCCATCGCCCGCACGTCCCCTCCTGCCGAGGGAACGGGAAACGCGATCGTATGATACGCGAAATCGTGAAAGTAAGTACTGGCCGGCCCACGGCGCCGCCGCGGCCAACCATATCGGGGCGGCGGGACCGGTCAGCCGAATCCCAGGACGTCGCCCATGGAATAGAGGCCCGGCGGCCTTCCTTCGGTCCATAACGCGGCGCGCACGGCGCCGCGCGCGAAAACGGCGCGCGAGGACGCCTTGTGTACGAGCTCGACGCGCTCGCCCTCGCCGGCGAAGATCACCGCGTGCTCGCCGGCCACGTCGCCGCCCCTGAGGGTGGCGAAGCCGATGTCGCCGGTACGCCTTGGCCCGGTGTGGCCGTCGCGGACGCGCTGGGACACGCTCTCCAGCCGAACGCCGCGCCCGGCCGCAGCGGCGGCGCCCAGGGCCAACGCCGTTCCCGAGGGCGCGTCCACCTTGTGGCGGTGGTGCATCTCGACGATCTCGATGTCGTACTCGTCTCCGAGAATGCGGGCGCAGCGCTCGGTCAGGCCCAACAAAATATTGACGCCGGGGCTCATGTTGGCGGCCTGAACCACGGCGCACCGCCGGGCGGCCTGGGTGAGGGCGTCATGATGGGCGGCCTCGAGCCCGGTGGTCCCGACCACGAGCGCCACGCCGTGCTCGGCGGCCAGAGCCGCGTGGACGGCGATGGCGCCGGGAGACGTGAAGTCGATCACGGCGTCCGATCGGGTGAAAAGGGCCTTTGCGTCGTCGCCGACCCCGAGCCCCGCCGGCTCCCCCCCGGCGAGAGTTGCCACATCGCTCCCCAGGGCGGCGCTTCCCGGCTGCTCGGTGCCGCCGGCCAGCGTACAGCCGGCGCTTGCCAGGACCTCGCTCACCACCATGCGGCCCATGCGCCCGGCGCAGCCGACGATTCCGATCTTCATGGCCTCCTCTCCCTTTTGCCGCCGGCGCCCGCTGGTTACTCCTTGAGGTCCTCCCAGAGCTCCTTGACCTTGGAGAAGAACCCATGGGCTTCCGGACTTTGCCGGGCGCTGTCGGTCTCCGATTCGAACGTGCGCAACAGTTCGCGCTGTTTGGCCGTCAGGTTCACCGGCGTCTCCACCACCGCCTGGACGAACATGTCGCCGCGGGCGGAGGAGCGGAGCACGGTCATGCCCTTGCCCTTGAGGCGGAACTGGTGCCCGGTCTGGGTTCCGGACGGGATGGTGACGCGGGTGCGGGCGCCGTCCACGGTCGGCACCTCGATGGTGCCGCCGAGCACCGCCGTGGTCATGGGAATGGGCACCCGGCAATAGATGTTGGCCCCGTCGCGCTGGAAGATGCGGTGCGGCGCGATGGTCAGGAAGATGTACAGATCACCCTGCGGGGCCCCACGCAGCCCCGCCTCGCCCTCGCCGGCGAGGCGGATGCGGGTGCCGTCCTCGACGCCGGCGGGGATGGTGACCGACAGGGTCTTTTCCTTCTGCACCCGCCCCCCGCCGCCGCAGGTTCTGCACGGTTCCTTGATGACCTTGCCGCCGCCCTGGCACGACGGACAGGTGCGCTCGACGGTGAAGAAGCCCGACTGGGAACGGATTCTGCCGTGGCCGTGGCAGGTGGCGCAGGTTACGGGCGGCGCCCCGCCGGCCCCGCCGGTGCCGTTGCAGGCCCTGCAGGTAACCGATGTGGGGACCCGGATGGTCGCCTTTTTGCCCCGGAAGGCGTCCTCGATGGAGACTTCCATGTTATAGCGCAGGTCGCCGCCGCGCCCCGTGCCGGCGGCGCCACGGCGCCCCGCACCGTGGACGAAGTCGCCGAACATCTCGTCGAAGATGTCGGCGAAACCGGTGGCGAAGCCGCGTTCGAACCCGCCCGGCCCGCCACCACCCGCCTCGAAGGCGGCGTGGCCGAAGCGGTCGTAGGCCGCGCGCTTCTGCTCGTCCTTGAGCACATGGTAGGCCTCGGCGATTTCCTTGAACTTCTTTTCCGCGGCCTTGCTGCCGGGATTGCGGTCGGGGTGGTACTCCATGGCCAGCTTGCGGTAGGCCCGCTTGATCGCGTCCGTGCCGGCGCCCTTGTCCACCCCGAGCTGGGCGTAATAATCCTCTTTGGCCATCAGGTGCGCCTCACGGAAATGCGCGGCCCAGGCGCAAGGTCACGGTCCGCCGGAGAGGTGTGCATGCCTTTTCCGTCCCTCGGGCGGTGCGCGGCTATTCGTCCTTGGTGTCCTTTTTCGGCTCGTCCTTGTCCGGGTCCACCTCCTCGAAGTCGGCGTCGACCACCTTGGAATCCGTGGACTCTCCGGGCGGCGGCGTACCGGCGTCGGTGGGCTCGGCGTCTGCCGCTTCCGCTTCCTGGCTGGCCTTGTACATGGCCTCGCCCAGTTTCATGGAGGCCTGGGCCAAGGCTTCGGTCTTGCCCTTGATGGCCTCGGTGTCGTCGCCTTCGACGGCCTCGCGCAAATCCTTGACGGCGTTTTCGATGGCCTGCTTTTCGTCCTCGGAAACCTTGTCGCCGAATTCCTTGAGGTTTTTCTCGCTGGTATGGATGAGGGCGTCGGCGTGATTGCGGGCTTCCACCAGCTCGCGGCGCTTCTTGTCTTCCTCGGCGTGCTGTTCGGCTTCGTCCACCATGCGCTCGATGTCGCCTTCGGAAAGCCCGCCCGAGGCCTGGATGCGGATCTGCTGTTCCTTTCCGGTGGCCTTGTCCTTGGCGGAGACGTTGACGATGCCGTTGGCGTCGATGTCGAAGGTGACGTCGATCTGGGGCACGCCACGCACCGCCGGCGGAATGCCGACCAGGTCGAACTGGCCCAACACCTTGTTGTCGGCGGCCATTTCGCGCTCGCCCTGGAAGACGCGGATGGTGACCGCCGTCTGGCCGTCCTCGGCGGTGGAGAAGACCTGGTTCTTGCGGGTCGGAATGGTCGTGTTGCGGTCGATCAGCCGGGTGAACACGCCGCCCAGGGTCTCGATGCCCAGCGACAGCGGGGTGACGTCGAGAAGCAGCACGTCCTTCACCTCGCCGGTGAGCACGCCGCCCTGGATGGCGGCGCCGACGGCGACGACCTCGTCGGGGTTGACGCCCTTGTGGGGCTCGCGGCCGAAGAAGTCCCTGACCGTTTCCACGATCTTGGGCATGCGGGTCATGCCGCCGACCAGGATGATCTCGTCGATTTCCCCGGCCGACAGCCCGGCGTCCTTCAGCGCCTTCTTGCACGGCCCGACGGTCTTCTGGACCAGGTCCTCGACCAGGGCCTCGAACTTGGCCCGGGTGAGCTTGATGTTCAGGTGCTTGGGCCCGGCCTGGTCGGCGGTGATGAAGGGCAGGTTGATCTCCGTCTGCATGGCGCTGGAGAGCTCGATCTTGGCCTTTTCCGCCTCTTCGCGCAGGCGTTGGAGGGCAAGTTTGTCGGCGCGCAGGTCGATGCTGTTGTCCTTCTTGAACTCGTCGGCCAGGTAGTCGACGATTCGCTTGTCGAAGTCCTCGCCGCCGAGGAAGGTGTCCCCGTTGGTGGCCTTGACCTCGAAGACACCGTCGCCGATCTCGAGGATGGAGATGTCGAACGTTCCGCCGCCCAGGTCGTACACCGCGATGGTGCCCGATTGCTGCTTTTCGAGGCCGTAGGCAAGCGCCGCCGCCGTGGGCTCGTTGATGATGCGCAGAACCTCGAGCCCGGCGATCTTGCCGGCGTCCTTGGTCGCCTGGCGCTGGGAGTCGTCGAAGTAGGCGGGCACGGTGATGACCGCCTGATCGACCTCCTCGCCGAGATAGGCCTCGGCGGTCTCCTTCATCTTCTGGACGATGAAGGCGCTGATCTGGCTGGGGCTGTATTTCTTGCCGTCGACCTTGACCCAGGCGTCGCCGTTCTCCCCCTTGACGATGCTGTAGGAGACCAGTTCCTGGTCCTTTTTGGTTATGGGATCGTCGAAGCGGCGGCCGATCAGGCGCTTGATCGCGTAGAGCGTGTTTTCCGAATTCGTCACCGCCTGGCGCTTGGCCGGCTGTCCGATCAGGCGTTCGCCGGAATTGGTGAACGCGACCATGGACGGCGTGGTGCGTTGGCCCTCGGCGTTTTCTATGACCTTCCCGTTCTTGCCGTCCATCACGGCAACGCAGGAGTTGGTGGTCCCGAGGTCGATCCCGATTACCTTGCTCATAATGTCCTCATCACTTCCGGCAGATTCCCGCGGCCCGGAAAGGCACCCCGGGAATTCCCGCAATCACACCCTAATACTGTCCCCGGGCCGCATACTGTCCCTGGGCCGCGCCCCACGCGCAATCCCAGTCCCGGACAACGGTCTGTCGGACATATATGTCGGTCCCACGGAGCGCGCAACCGCCGCCGCCAGGAATTCCAACAAAGCGCAGGGGCCTTTTGACCCCGCGCCGGCGAAGGGAAGCGTGGCCGGGCGGTGCTGGACAGGGAGTGGGAATCGGCCTTAATACCAAGGCGCCACCCGTGGGAACCACCCCCGATGATCATCTCGGCCAGCTACAAGACCGACATTCCCGCGTTTTACGGCGACTGGTTCATGAATCGCCTGAAGGCGGGGTATTGCCGCATGGTCAACCCCTATGGCCGGCAGGTTCTGACGGTGCCCCTGGACCATGACACCGTGGACGGATTCGTTTTCTGGACCAGGAACCTGGGTCCGTTCCTTGGCCATCTGCGCGAGGTCGGCCGGCTGGGCTATGCGTTCGTCGTGCACGAGACGGTCACCGGCTATCCCCGCGCCCTGGACTACGCCACCATCGATGCGGTACGCGCCGTCGGCCACCTGCGCGCCACGGCCCGCGCCTTCGGCGCCCGGGTCCCGGTGTGGCGCTACGATCCCATCGTGTTCACGTCGCTGACGCCGCCGGCGTGGCACCGCGCCACCTTCGCCCGCCTGGCCGCGTCCCTGGCCGGCCACGTGGACGAGGTGGTGGTGTCGTTCGCCCATGTTTACCGCAAGACGGAGCGCAACATGGCGGCGGCGGCGCGGGCCTTCCGCTTCGACTGGCGCGATCCGGACGCCGACGAGAAACGCGCCCTGCTCGCCGACCTGGCGGCGCGCGCCGACGACGCCGGCATGGCGCTGACGCTCTGCGGCCAGCCCGAGCTGCTGGTCGACGGCGTCACCGAGGCCCGCTGCATCGACGGCGGGCGCCTGGGCGACGTGGCGGGCGCCGCGATCGCCGGCGTGCGCAAGTCCCACCGCGACCGCTGCGCATGCTGGGCGTCGCGCGACATCGGCGAATACGACACCTGCCCCCACGGCTGCGTCTACTGCTACGCGGTGCTGAACAGGACCCTGGCCAAGCGCCGGCACCGGGGGCATAGCCCGGTTTCGGAGTTCCTGTTTACCCCGCCCGCCGGGGACCGGCCCGGGGCAAAGAGGCCGCGGTAACGGGACCGGGAAGGCCCCGTCACCGGACTCACCCGGCGTCCGCCGCCTCCCCGCCGGCAAGGGTGTAGAGTTCGCGCGCGCCGTCGAGGCCGCGCAGGGTGTGACGCCCCAGCGACCGCACCTCGCCCGGGTACTCGGCCGCGAACTCGGACGACATGACGATGGGGACGTGGAGTGTTCTGGTCATGCCCTCGATGCGCGAGGCAAGGTTGGCGGCGGCGCCGATCACCGTGAACTCCAGCCGCTCCGCGGTGCCGATGTTGCCGTAGGTGACGTCGCCCACGTGCAGGCCGATGCCGAACCGGAGCGGCGGCGTGTCCCCGCCCGCGGACGAACGGTTCAGCTCGGCGATCCGGCGGTCGGCCTCGCGGGCGGCCTTCGCGGCCAATTCGCAGGCCTCGGCCCAACCGACCGCGCCCTCGCGTCCCGTAGTTTCCGCATCGGCAACGGGAAAAATGGCGAGCACCGCGTCGCCGATGAAGCGCAGCACCTCGCCGCCATTGTCGAAGACCGCGCCGGCCATGCAGTCGAAGAACAGGTTCAAATGCGCCAGGAATTCCTGGCGGGACAACGATTCCGCCAGCGCCGTCGAATCCCGGAGGTCGCAGAACCAGATCACCGCGTGAATGTTCTCGCCGTCGCCGCGCCTGATCAGCCCGTCGAGCACGCGCTCGCCGGTACGTTTGCCGAGGAACGTCTGCAACAGGGTCACGGCATTGCGCCGCTTGGCGTGCACTTCGTAGAACCGGCTCAGGACCGGCAGGATTTCATGGATGTGCCCGAGATCCGCGGTCGAGAAGCCGCCGGGTGCGTCGGTGGCGAGGGTGATGGCGTTTATCTGGCCGTCGGAAAACGGCATCGGCATGGCGGCGTAATCCGTCATCCCCTCCGCCTTCAGGTCCTTGAGCACCGGAAAGTCGTCCTCGTCCGATGCGTCAAGCCAGCGCCGAAAACCGCCCACGCCGTCGAAAATGGGCCTGAGCGGGCTGCGAAGGAACTGGTCCGATTGCACGACCTCGTGGCTCAGTAGGACCTTTTCCACCTTTTCCGCCGCCGCCGCCGACCAGGCGTATCCGGTCACCGCCAGCAGGGGATGGAGCGTTTGAATCACCACCCGCACCCTGGCCACGGGTATGCCGGATGCCACGAGGGCGCGGGAGAACCGTCGTGTCAACTCCCGCGAGGTCGCCGCCTCCCATGCCTCGGACAAAAGCCAGTCGACGAGCGGGTTGTCCCGGGGCACGGCCTGCTTGGCGCCGCCGACATAGACCTGTTCGTCGTCCTCGTACCAGGCGTCCATCCTGTCGCTGTAGAAGGCGATGTATCCTTTCATGGCCGTGGCGACCTTGAGCGGATCCTCGTAGCTCCACACCGCGTTCCCGGCGCTTCTCTCGCCGATGCGGAGCGTCCAGTAGCTGGCGTTTCCCTTGAACGGGCAGTGGGTGTGGTGGTCGGTCCGTTCCATCAGGTCCATGCGAACGTCCTCGGGCGGGAAGTAGAAGACCGGCCTGTACCGCGCCTCGCGGAACACCATGGCCCGTGCGCTGTCGGCCACGGTGACGCCGTTGAAGACGACGCGGACACGGGCGGGATGCGCCTCGAAACTGACGGTGTAATCCGGCGTGACGGCGTGTCCCGACGGACCCTCACGCGCCTTGGCTCCGGCCGACAATGCCTGGCTTCCTTCCCTTCAATGGCCGCCGGGAGTGGATGGGGCGGACAAAAGCGCCCAGCGGCCGGGCGTCAGGCCGCCTGTTTCACAGTTCCTCGTCGACCTTGGAGCCGGCGGCGTCCCCGTTCCGCTCCGCCTGCTTTTTGTAGGCCGCCGCCGGTCCTTTCGGTGCCGGCTCCGCCGGGGCTTGCGCTTCCGGCGCGGCCTTGGGCGCGGCCTTGGGCCCGCCCTTGGAGACCCCCACCTGGGCCGGGCGCAGCAGGCGCTCACCGAGCATGTATCCCGTCTGCAGCACCTGGACCACGGTGCCCTCGGGCTGGTCCTTGTCCTCGGTCTCGAACATGGCCTCGTGGAGGTTGTGGTCGAACTTCTGGCCCAGGGCCTCGATGGGTGTGATGCGGAAACGCTCGAACGCGTTCAGCATATCCCGTTCGGTCATTTCCACGCCGACGACCAGCGTTTCCAGCGTCTCGTTTTCCTGGCGTGTTTTTTGGTCGATGCTGTCCAGGGCCCGGCGCAGGTTGTCGGCCACCGGCAGGATCTCGCGGGCGAAGCCGGCGACGGCATATTTGGATATTTCGATCTTGTCGCGCTCGGCGCGGCGGCGCACGTTCTCGGCCTCGGCCAGGGCCCGCAACAGCTTGTCCTTGAGATCGGCCACTTCGGCGTCCAGGGCGCCGATGCGGTCCGCCGGATCCGCTTCCCCGGCGGCCGGCCCGGTTTCCTGGTCCACCGCCTCGGGCGCGGCCGGGGCCGGTTCGGCCGCCGCCTCGTCCCCGTCGGGCGCCGGGGCCGGCTCAACCGCGGGCGCGGCCTCCTTTTCGGGAGTCGCGGCCGGCTCGGTGTCCGCCGCCTCCTCTACTTCTTTCGGTGTGTCTTGCTTCTTTTTGGACATTTCGACTCTTGTGATCTCTCAGCCTATCCGCCGGCCGATCATCTGGGCGGTGTAATCGACGAGCGGAATGATCCGCGCATAGTTCATGCGCGTCGGGCCGATCACGCCGATGGCGCCGACGATCTGCTGCCGCCTGTCGTTGTAGGGCCCGACGATCATGGAAACGCCGGCCAGGTTGAACAGACGGTTGTCGGCCCCGATGTAGATGCGGACCCCCTCGGCCGTATCCGCCAGCGAGAGGACACGCAACATCATCTCCTTGGTCTCCAGGGCGGCGAACAGCGAGCGAATGCGCTCGAGGTCGGCTTCGACGGTGATGTCGTCCAGGAGATTCGCCTGACCGCGGACGATCAGGGTGCCGCCCTTGTGGCCGCCGGCCCAGGTGGCCAGGCCGGCCTCCACCACCCGGGCGGTCAGTTCGTCGAGCTGGGCGCGGTGGGATTCCAGTTCCGCCGTGATCTCGTCGTAGCCCTCGCTCAGCGTGCGCCCGACCAGGCGCGCGCTCAGGTAATTGCTCGCCTCCACCAGGGACGAAGGGGCCATGCCGTGCGGCGTTTCGATGACCCGGTTCTCGACCACGCCGCTCTCGGTGACGAGGATCACCAGGGCCCGGCCCGGGCTCAGGTTGACCAGTTCGATGTGCTTCAGCGGGCTGTCCGTTTTCGGCGCCAGCACCAGCCCGGCGTACCGCGACAGCCCGGAAAGCGCCGACGTCGCGTCCTCCAGCAACTCCTCCAGGTCGGCGCCCGAACCGGCGCACTGGGCGTCGATGTGCCGGCGCTCGTCGTCGGTCAGGCTGCCCACCTCGAGAAGCCCGTCGACGAACAGCCTCAGACCCGCCTCCGTGGGCATGCGTCCGGCCGACGTATGGGGGGCGAACAACAGGCCCGATTCCTCCAGGTCCGCCATCACGTTGCGGATGGTCGCCGGCGACAGGGCCATGGTCAGCCGCCGGGCCAGGGTCCGCGACCCGATGGGCTCGCCCGTTTCCAGGTAGGCTTCGACGATCTGGCGGAATATTTCCCGCGACCGCTCGCTAAGCTCGGTAATCATGGTCCTCACGGAAATGGTAAACGCGGTGAGAACTTAGTGACCGCACCGGCCAGCGTCAACGGAGCCGCCGCCGGGCGCGGGCTTTACGCGAACGGACCCTCGCGTTAGCTTGGCGCGCCGAAACCAGAGGGTTGCAAGCGTAAGGACATCCCATGAGGCCATCCGGCCGCGCCCCAGACTGCCTTCGTTCCATCAGCCTCGAGCCCGACTGCAACAGGTACGCCGAAGGTTCCTGCTTCGTCCGCTTCGGCGATACCCACGTGCTGTGCACCGCCTCCGTCGAGGAACGGGCGCCGCCGTGGATGCGCGATACCGGCCGCGGCTGGATCACCGCCGAATACGGCATGCTGCCCCGCTCCACCTCGACCCGCACCGACCGCGAGGCGAGCCGGGGCCGGCAAACGGGCCGCACCCAGGAAATCCAGCGCCTCATCGGCCGCAGCTTGCGGGCCGTCACCGACTTGAAAGCCATGAGCGAAATGCAGGTCCGGGTGGACTGCGACGTGCTCCAGGCCGACGGCGGCACGCGAACCGCCTCCATCACCGGGGCCTACGTGGCCCTGCACCTGGCGTTCAAGAAGCTGGTGGACCTGGGGATTTTGAGCGCCGTCCCGCTCACCGACCAGGTGGCGGCGGTATCGTGCGGCCTGTACAAGGGCGCTCCGGTGCTGGACCTGGACTACGAAGAGGACAGCGCCGCCCAGGTCGACGTCAACTTCGTGCTCACCGGCAAGGGCGCCATCGTCGAGATCCAGGCGACCGCCGAGGAGGAGCCGTTTTCCGAAGCCCAGTTGATTGAGCTCCTGGCGCTCGCCCACAAGGGCGTCGGCGAACTGACGCTGCTGCAACGCAAGGCCCTGGCCCTGGATAAATAGGGGTGGACCCATGGCACGGCGCTTCGAGGGCCCTAAACTGGTGATCGCCAGCCACAACCCGGGCAAGGTGCGGGAAATCGCGGACCTTGTGGCGCCCCTTGGGGCGGAGGTGGTCGCGGCGGCCGATCTGGGGCTGCCCGAGCCCGAGGAAACGGGCGTGACCTTCACCGCCAACGCCGAGATCAAGGCCCGGGCCGCGGCCGCCGTGTCCGGCCTGCCGGTGCTGGCCGATGACTCGGGCCTGGTGGTGCCGGCCCTCGGCGGCCGGCCCGGAACGAAATCGGCGCGCTGGGCCGGGCCGGAGAGGGATTTCCGCCTGGCCATGCGGAGGGTCGAGGACGGCCTCGCCGGCAAGCCCGACCGGCGCGCCCATTTTGTCTGCGCCATGGCCCTCGGTTGGCCCGACGGCCACTGCGAGACCTTCGAGGGCTTCGTCTTCGGCCGCCTGATCTGGCCGCCCAGGGGATGGCGCGGCTTCGGCTACGATCCCGTCTTCGTGCCCGACGGTTGCGAGCGCACCTTCGGCGAGATGGAGCCGGAGGAGAAACATGCCCTCAGCCACCGGGCCGACGCGCTGGGCAAACTTGTCGCCGCCTGTTTTCAGGGGTGAGGGTGGCTGTCGTGGATCACCTGCACGGAAATTCGCCGGCGGACACCGGTTTCGGGATCTACATCCACTGGCCGTTCTGCACGTCCAAGTGCCCGTACTGCGACTTCAACAGCCACGTCGCCGGGACCATAGACCAGGGCCGGTGGCGCGCCGCCCTCATGAGCGAGCTCTCCCACTTCGCCGGTGAGACCGGCGGCCGCACGGTGACCAGCATCTTCTTCGGCGGCGGCACGCCGTCGCTGATGGACCCGGGAACGGTGGCCGACCTGATCGCCGCGGTGGGCGGGCACTGGCCGGTCAGCGGCGCGGTGGAGATCACCCTGGAGGCCAACCCCACGTCGGTCGAAGCCGGGCGGTTCCAGGCGTTCCGGGCGGCGGGCGTCAACCGCCTGTCCCTCGGGGTGCAGGCCCTGGACGACCGTGCGCTGGCCTTCCTCGGCCGGGGACATTCCGCGGCGGAGGCGAAAGACGCCGTGGCCCTGGCGGCGGCGCATTTCCCGCGCTTCTCCTTCGACCTCATTTACGGACGGCCCGGCCAGACGGTGCCGGCGTGGCGGCGCGAGCTGGCGCAGGCCCTGGAATTCGCCGACGGGCACCTGTCGGTGTATCAGCTCACCATCGAGCCCGGCACCCGGTTCCACGCCGAAGGCGTCGACGAAGCCGACGAGGAAACGGGGGCCGCCCTTTACCAGGCCACCCACGAAGTGCTCGGCGCCGCCGGCCTTGCCGCCTACGAGATTTCCAACCACGCCCGGCCCGGGGCCGAGTGCCGGCACAACCTGACCTACTGGCGGGGCGGCGATTACGTGGGCGTCGGCCCGGGCGCCCACGGGCGCCTCACGGCGCCCGCCGGCGCCTCGCCGCGCACCGAGGCCGTCAACCAGACGCGCATGCCGGAGCACTGGCTGAGCGCGGTCGAGGCCCGGGGCCACGGCACGGCCCAGCGAACGGTCCTGAGCCCCGAGGCCCGCGGCTCCGAAGTGCTGATGATGGGCCTGCGCCTGTCGGAAGGGGTAAGCCGGGAACGCTTTCGCCGTCTCACCGGCCGCCGGCTGGAGGACGCCGTGGACACGGCCCGTCTCCGCGACCTGATCGACGGGGGTTTTCTGATCCTCGATGACCGGCGCCTGCGCGCCACCGCCGCCGGGCACCTGCGTCTGAACGCGGTGCTCGCGGCGGTGCTCGCTTGCTGACCTATTCGGTGACCGGCTGGAAGGTCTCGGGCGCCTCGCCGATGACCTCGAAACCGCGCGGCAGCACCTTGAGCACCGCCAGCCCGCGCTCGGCCACGCCATCGGGGAGAAAGCGGAAAATGCCGTCGCGGCCGGCGAAGCCGCTGGGCGCGGTGAGGGCCCGGGCGCTGAAATCGGGACCGCCGTCGGTCCGCGCCAGCACGGCGGCGAGGGCGGTCGCGTCGTAGGCCAGGGTCGCCAGCCGGGGCGGCTTATGGCCGTAGACCTGCAGGAACTGGCGCACGAAGTCGGCCCGCGCGTCCGGCGGCGGGGCCGCGAACCAGCCGCCGACCAGGGCCGGTTCGGCGCCGATTCCGGGCTCGTCCCACTGCCCGGTGCCGAGCATGCGCACCTTGGCCGGGTCCACGTCATAGAAGGGCAGGTGGGCGGCGATGGACTGCAGGCGCTTGCCCCCGTCGGCCACCATCAGGGCATCGAAGGGCAGGTCGCCGACCGTCTGCAGTCTTTCCAGCCGCCTGAGTGTCTGCCGGGCGATCTCGTCGCCCTGGGCCTCCAGGGCCGAGCGCTGGGCCATCAGGGCCTGGCGCCTGGCGCCGTATTGCGCCAGCCGGCGCACGACGGCGGCGAAATCGCCCTCGAAGGGATCGTAGGTCTCGACCCGCGTCACCACCGCGCCAACCGCCTCCGCCGCCCGGCGCAGGGCCTCGACCACGGTCGTCCCGTACTCGCTCTCCGGGGCGAGAGCGGCGAACCGCAGGATGCCGCGCGAGCGGGCGAAGGTGACCACCCGCCTGACTCCGGCGCCGGGAAAGAACCCCATCGTGAAAATGCCCTGCCCGGCCACCGACCGGTCGCTGGAAAAGGCCACCACCCGAACGTTCGCGGCGCGGGCCGCCGGCGCCGCCGCCGTCACCGATGCCGACAGCAGCGGCCCCAGGATCAGGGAGGCGCCGTCGCCGATGGCCAGGGCCGCGGCTTCCGCCGCTCCCTCCGGCGTTCCCTTGGTATCGTGGATCAACAGCTCGAAGCGGTCGTCGGCGAGGTCGAACAGGGCAAGCTGGGCCGCGTTCACCATGGCGTTGCCAAGGCGGGCGTTGCGCCCCGAAAGGGGAAGGAGCAACGCCACCCGGACGGCCGACGGCGTCATCGGCGGAGGCGCCGGCGGCTGGACGGCCGCCGGTGGCGGGCCCTGGCCCGGCGTCCGGGTGAGAAAGGGTATCAGCGACGGAGTATGGGCCTCTGCGTCGGTGGGCTCGGGAAGGGGGGATGGCGCCGGCACCGGCGCCGGCGCCGGCTGCACGACCGCCGGCGGCAGCGGGCGCGGGCGCTGCAGGGGCACGGTGACCGCAAGCGGTCTCGCGCTCTCGGCTTGCGTCCGGGCCCGCGATTGGGGAGACTCGCACGCCCACAGCAACAGCCCCACGGCGGCCAGCCATGGCGCGAAAGCGCAGCGCGACCACAAAGACAGGGAGTCGATCATCCGGCGGAGCGAAACCTCCTTCAGGGTCGGATGCCCGGGCCAGGTCCGAGCCTACCCACAGCAGGGGCGCGAGTAAACCGCCCCGGCGCGCGCCGGCGGCGGGTCTTTGCCTGGTCGCCACCCCCATCGGCAACGCCGCCGACATTACGCTCAGGGCGCTCGAGGTCCTGAAGACCGCCGACGTCATCGCCTGCGAGGACACCCGGGTGACGTCCCGGCTGCTGGCCATCCACGGCATCGCCACGCCGCTCGTCCCCTATCACGACCACAACGCCGAGCGGGCGCGGCCGGCCCTCATCAGACGGCTGAAAAAAGGCGAAACCGTGGCGCTGGTATCGGATGCGGGGACGCCGCTGGTATCCGATCCGGGCTACCGGCTGGTCAGGGCCTGCATTGCCGAGGACGTGCCGGTCACGGTCCTGCCCGGCCCGTCGGCCGTCCTCGCCGCGCTTGTGCTTTCCGGGCTGCCCACGGACCGTTTCCTGTTCGCCGGGTTCCTGCCGCCGCGCAAGGCCGCCCGGCGCCGGGCCCTGGCCGAGCTGGCCGGGGTGCGGGCGAGCCTGGTGTTCATGGAATCGGCGCGCCGCCTGGCGGCGGCGCTGGCCGACATGGCGGAGACCCTCGGCCGGCGCGAAGCGGCGGTCGGCCGCGAACTCACCAAGATGTTCGAAGAGGTGCGGCGCGGCCCGCTGCCCGATCTGGCACGCCATTACCGGGACCGCGGGCCGCCCAGGGGCGAAGTGACCGTGGTCGTGGCGCCGCCCGGAGACGAAAAGGCGCCCAGCGAGAAAGACGTGGACCGGCAACTCACGGCGGCCCTCGAGACGGTCTCCGTGCGCGACGCCGCGACACGGGTTGCCGCCGCCACCGGCGTGGCGCGGCGGCACATCTACGCCCGCGCCCTGGCGCTGACGCGGAAGCGGCGATGACCGGTGGCGCCTCGCAAGCCCGGCGGCGCAGGGAGAAGAAGAAACGGCGCGCCTGGCGGTTCGGGCACGTGGCCGAGACCCTGTGCGCCTGGCACCTCAGGCTCCGCGGGTATCGCATCCTTGCCCGCGGCTTTCGCGTGCCCGTGGGCGAGATCGACATCGTCGCCCGGCGCGGACGCACCCTTGCCATGATCGAGGTCAAGGCCCGGGACACTTTCGCCACGGCGGTGGAAGCCTTGGGCCCGCGTCAGCAAAGGCGCATCGCCCGCGCCGCCGCCGCCTTCCTCAAGGCGCGCCCCGGCTGCGCCGGCCTCGACGTGCGCTTCGACATGATGGTGGTGCTCCCGTGGAGGCTTCCGGTGCACCTCACCGACGCCTGGCGAAGCGAGGGTTAGGTGGTCCGCCGGGCGGATCTGCGGCAACTTCACGGCGTCTGCTAGTCTGCTAGAATGACCGCCGGAGCACCAAGGTTGCCAATCCCGGCACACCGACCATATCCGCTGTGGGGAGCCGCGCAGCGTGGATCGGATCCGATGAGCCCGAGGAGGACATGGTAAAACCGCCGCCGGACATCCGCGCCCGGCTGGTCCGCGTCGGCGCCCTGGACGACGGACGGGTCGACCCGGCGGAAACCGCCCTGGTCCTGGCCTCGGTGGAGCGCCCCGGCGTCTCCATGGCGCCCTACCGGCGGCACCTGGAGCGGCTGGCCGCCGAGGCCGCGGCGTATGCCGACGGCGCCGACGGCCCCGGCGGCCTGGGTCTGCGGGTCGAGACCCTGGCCCAGGTCATCGCCAGGCGGTACGGGTACGGCGGCGCCGAGGACGCCTACGACGACCCCGACAGCGCCAACCTGATGCGGGTGATCGACCGCCGCCGCGGGCTGCCCGTGGCGCTCGGCATTATCTACATCCACGTGGCCCGGGCGCTGGGCTGGCCCATTTGCGGGATCGATTTCCCGGCGCGTTTCCTGGTGCGCCTGGAAGACGACGGCAACCGCGTCATCCTCGACCCCTTCGACGGCGGCCGCCTGCTCTCGGCGAAAGACATGCGCGACCTGTTCAAGGCCGTCGCCGGCAACCACGCCGAACTGACGCCCGCCCATTATCGGGCGTTGGAAACCCGGGATGTCCTGGTCCGCCTTCAAAACAACATCAAGGTGCGCCTGTTGCGCGCGGGGAACCTGGAAGAGGCCGTCGAGACCGTGGAGACCATGTTGCTGTTCGCCCCGGAGAGGGCGGCGCTGTGGCGCGAAGCCGGGCTTCTCCATGCGCGGCTGGACAACGTGCCCGCCGCGGTGGCGGCGCTCGAGGAATACCTGCGCCACGGCACCGGCGATCCGGCCCGTTACCGCACCTCCGTCCTCCTCCAGGAGCTGCGCGGCCGGCTCAGCTGAGACGGCGACCCCCAGGTATCAGGAATCACAAATTCCGGGTACATTTTGCCATCCGGACAGAGGCTGCGTATGCCAAGCGCTGCCGCGCCGGCATTCTAAGGCGCCGCCGGTTCCGCACCCCTCAGGCTTTCAGGGCCCGCGGCCCTAAGCGGGGGCTCAGGGGACTTACGCGGCCCCACCGGGGCCACGGTTCCCCTGCGCGGGTGCAACCCACCCGGCGCAGCCGGTGCGCCGGGGGCGGCCGATTTCCCCTATGGCCGGCGGAAGGCGCGGGTTTATAGTGCGCCCCTCGGGCGGGCGCGCAGCGGGCGCGAAAGACGAGGAAATGCGGCATGGGCCTCCGGGTGGCCATCCAGATGGACCCCATCGAGTCCATCGACATCGACGCCGACAGCACCTTCGTCCTGGCGCTCGAGGCGCAACGGCGCGGCCACGCCCTGGTCCATTACCTGCCCCAGGACCTGGCGTTCGCCGCGGGCCGGGTGACGGCAGGGGCGCGCACCCTGGAGGTGCGCCGCAGGAAGGGAGATCATTACGATCTCGGAACGAAACAGACCGTCGACCTGGCCGACATGGACATCGTGCTCATGCGCCAGGACCCGCCCTTCGACCTGGCCTATATCACCACCACCCACCTGCTCGAGCACATCCACCCGGCGACCCTGGTGGTCAACGACCCGGCCCAGGTGCGCAACGCGCCGGAAAAGCTGCTCGTCACCCAGTTTCCCGACCTCATGCCGCCTACCCTGATCACCGGGGACCGGGACCGGATCGCCGCCTTCCGGGCCGAACACGGGGACATCATCATCAAGCCGTTGTTCGGCAACGGCGGCGCCGGCGTGTTCCACGTCGACCGCGAAGACGACAACCTGAATGCGCTTCTGGAGATGTTCGGAGAGCGCAGCCGCGAGCCCGTCATCGCCCAGGCCTACGTGCCCCAGGTGCGCGAAGGCGACAAGCGCATCATCCTCATCGACGGCATCGCCGCCGGCGCCGTCAACCGGGTTCCGGCGGAAGGCGAGGCGCGGGCCAATTTCCACGTCGGCGGCAAGGCGGCCAAGCCGACCCTCAGCGCCCGGGAGAAGGCGATCTGCGAGGCCATCGGTCCGGCGC
>JACZQZ010000001.1:29906-83857 GCA_022545455.1 Pseudomonadota bacterium | reverse complement strand
GGCCTGCTTCAGGACCTCCAGGGTGCGGGCCGCGGTTTGTTGCCAGGAGAATTCCCGGGAGCGGACCAGCGCTTTTTCGCCGAGGTCGCGGCGCCAGCCCGCATCGTTCAGCAGGCCGTCCAGCACGCCGGCCATATCCTTCACATCCGCGGGATCGAAATAGGCGGCGGCGTCGCCCAGGACCTCCGGCATGGCCGCGGTGTTCGAGCTGGCGATGGGCGCCCCGCAGGCCATGGCCTCGACCAGGGGATTGCCGAACGTCTCGACGCTGGAGGGAAAGACGAAGACGGCGCAGCGGCGGTACAGATCCACAAGGTCCTCCGGCGGGACGTACCCCAGGAACTCCACGCATCCCTCCAGCCCGTCGCGCCTGACCCGGCGCTTGAGGGACGCGAAGTAGTGGGCGTCGATGGGCCGGCCGGCGATCTTGAGGGTGATGTCCGGGTGGCTGGCGCGCAGCCTGGCCACCGCGTAGAGCAGGTTCTTCAGGTTTTTCTGCACGTAGATGTCCGACACCGAGAGCAGGAATTTCTCCCGCCGGGAGGCCCCCTCCGGCGGCGAGAAGATGGGGCCGACCCCATGGGGCACGACGATGATGCGTCCCCCCACAAGGCGCAGCAGGGCGCCGCCGGCCGAGCGCCGGGCGTAGTCCGAAACGGCGATGGCCCGCCGGCAGACCATCAGGGAAAGGGCCGTGCCCAGGTACACCGCGGCCCAGTAGGCGAGCTTGACCGGGCGCCGTTCGACGAAGGCGACGCTGAGCGCGTTGCGCAGCAGGATGACGGAATTGGGCGCCGCCAGCGGCGCATAGTTGGCCGGCGAGAAGGTGACGTGGGCGCCGATCCGGCGGGCCAGCCGGGGCACCTCGATCTGCTCGCGAAACTGGAGCCGCCAGAAACCCGATCTGAACGACAGGAAGTGGACGGTCACGCCGCCCAGGTCCTCGGGCAGCAGGGGCCGCTGGTCCTCGTGCACGCACAGGTGCACCTTGACCTCGGGATCGCCGGCCAGCAGCGGCAGCACGTTGCGCAAATAGGTCACCCCGCCGCCGGTCTTGGCATGCAGCCCGTTGACCAGGATCCTGACCGGCCGGGGCGGAACCGGCTCGGCAACGGGCGCCCGCACGATCCGTTCCGGCAGGATCCGTGCGGGATCGAAGAAGGCGCCGCCCCTCCGGTAAAGGACGATGCGGCCGGGCTCGACCCCCGCGGCGATCAGTTCGGCGCGCGCGCCATCGGAGACGGCGACGATCCGGTGCGCGTGACGCAGGCACACGGCCTGCGCCCTCGCGCCCAGGCGTCTGAATGACGGTCCCGGGTCCGCGGCGCGGGAGCCGGGGGATTCCCCGTATTCCACGACCAGCGGCAGCCGCCTGAGGCGGGACAGGACCACGCCGGCGACGGTCCCCGGAGCCAGGCGCTGGTAGATGAAGGCGTACCGGGCCGGCCGCAGCCGGCGGACGGCGGCGGTCAATTTCGCCGTATGCCGATAGGAATTCAGCGCCCAGGGGAACACGTAGCCGTACAGCGGCTCCATCAGACGGATGCCGAGCCCCTTGCTGCGCGGCAGCCCCTGAGGCATCTCCGCCGTGGCGAAGTCCACGGCGCGGCCCCGTTGCAGGAGCGCGCCTACCACGTCGCGCCTGTGCGCCGCCGACTCCGCCCCTTGCGCGCCGGGCCAGGGGCCGGTCTCCAGGTAAAGGACGCACCCGGAATCGGTGTCGTGCACCGCGATCCGCGGCGCCCGGAGAAGGGCGCCGAGCCGGAACCACTCGCCGACCAGCGCCACGCAGCCGCCAAGGACGCCGCCGCCAAGGCGCAGGGCGTCGTACAGGCAATCCAGCGGCCCGAATTCCCAGACCAGGAAATCGGGGTTGACGACGCAACGTTTCCCGCCCCGGGCAAGCAGGCAAAGACACTTCAACAACGGCAGATGGCCGCGGGCCGTCTCGTCGACGACGGGCACGTAGAGGGTGTCCGCCGCCAGCCCCCGGAAAAGCCTGAGGGCGGCGACGGCCCCGCCGACGTCGGAGACGACGACCTGTTCGAACGCACACCCGAGGCGCCTGCGCAACCTGTCGACATAGCGCAGGCTCAACGGGTCGTAGGTGACGACGCAATTACGGGCGTCCATGGAACCGGTTATTTCGGATTTCCCCCCGGTGGTCTACCGGCAAAGGGGAAACCATCTGCCGGACCCCGTCAACAGGCCATTCGGGCAAGCAGTTTCCGTCAGGCGCCTTCCACGCCTTCGTCCCAGTTGCGGCGCCATTCCCCGTCCAGGGTCCGGGCGAACACGCCCGTCGCGTACTCCGCTTCGGCCATGGCGCGGGCGTTGGCCGCAAGGGTGTCCCGCAACGGGCGGTCGGTGACCACCTGGGTGATCCTTGCCGCGATCTGGGCGGCGTCGAAGCCGGTGAGGAAGCCGGTCACGCCGTCCACGAGTCGCTTGTATTCCTCGGGATGGGGCTCGAAGGCGACGGCGTCGACGGCGAAGGCGAGGGGCAGGAGATCCAGGTCCACGCCGCCCCGCGCGCCTACGTCATAGACGGTCACCGGCACGTCCGCCATGACCCGGGCAAAGGGGCTGCGCTCAAACAGGTTCGTGGCTGCCATCATGCCGCCAAACGTCGCCTTGGGCCGCCGGGACGGGAGGATCGGGAGGCGGCGGTGCGAAACCGATACTGGATACGAACGCCAAACGGCGATATTTAAGGGAATTACCGCTTTGCGGACAACCGCCTTGTCGCGCTGAGGGATCGGCCCGGTACCCTCTATCACAATAGGATGACACGTGTGACGGTCATGGGTGGTCATTCGGCGAGGAGCGCGCCTCGACGTGATGGGGGCCCATCATGAGAGCCGCGCGACGACGTCCGATGGCCACCCATGGCCGCCCGAAGGGTCGCTTTTCGCGCCTTTTGGGGGCGTCAGCGCCGCTTGACGATGTCGCGCATCGCCGGCGCGACGCTTCCTGCCCAAAAGACGCGAAAAGACGATCACACGTACCATCCTATTGTGATAGAGGGTACTTACCCTAGATGGGCGGAATTGCCGGAATCATAGGCTTGGCGCGGGTGAATCCGCGAGCGGTCGAGGCCATGACCGAGCGCCTCGTCCACCGCGGGCCGGACAGCGACGGGCTGTGGACGGGCCTGGACGGCCGCGTCGTCCTTGGCCACCGCCGCCTGGCCATCCTCGATCCGTCTCCGCGGGGCCGCCAGCCCATGTGCGATCCCGAGGGCCGGGCGGTCGTCAACTTCAACGGCGAAATCTACAACTACGTGGAGCTTGCCGCGCGGCTGCGCGCCGAGGGCGCCCAGTTCGAATCGGGCACGGACACCGAGGTCCTTTTGCAGGGCTACCTCCACTGGGGCGACGACGTGCTCAGGGAACTCAACGGCATGTTCGCCTTCGCCCTGTTCGACGCCGCCAGGGGCCGGATGCTGTTCGCCCGCGACCGCTTCGCCGAAAAGCCCCTGCTCTTCGCCAGGGGCCGCGAATTCTTCGCCTTCGCGTCCGAGTACAAGGCGCTCCACGCCCTGGCCGAGGTCTCCGACGAAACCGACGACGTTCGCATGATGCGCTTCCTCCACCAGCCGCGGCGCGGGCTGGACGACGAGCGGGCGACGGTGTTCTCCGACGTGTGCCAGCTCCTGGGCGGCGAGAAGCTGGTTCTGGACACCGACACGCTCGAGTTCCAGATCACGCCGTACTGGACGCCGGCCCCGGATGCGGACCTCGCCCGTCTCGGCGAAGAGGAGGCGGTGGAGCGCGTCCGCGAGCTTCTGGTCGATTCCGTGCGCCTGCGCCTGCGCAGCGACGTCGAGGTGGGCTCGTGCCTCTCCGGCGGCCTCGGTTCGAGCGCCCTGGTGTGCATCGCCCGCGACCTGATCGGGGACGACAGGCCCTATCACGTGTTCTGCGGCCGCTTCCCGGGGAGCGCCGACGACGAGTGGCGGTTCGCCGAGCAGGTGGTGGACAAGACCCACGTGGTCGCCCACGTCGTCGAGCCCCGGCCCGGCGACCTGCTCGGCCAGATCGAGACCTTCGTCTGGATGAACGAGCTGCCGGTCGGCAGCACCAGCCAGTACGCCCAGTGGTGCGTCTTCGAACGGGCCAAGGAGGAAAACGTGACCGTGCTCCTCGACGGCCAGGGCGGGGACGAGCTCCTCGGCGGCTACGAACAGTACTTTCCCGACTACCTGACGGCGTTGCGCCAATCCGGCCAGCACCGCCGGGCGCGGAGGGAACGCAAAGCGATCCGGGCGCGCTACCCCCTGGCCCTGCCCGGCCTGGCGCAGACGGCGAAGCGCGCCATGCCGGAGAGCGCGCGCGCCGCCGTCGCGCGCCTGCTCGGCGTGGGGAGCGACTTCGCCTTCGGCCTGATGGACGGGGCATCGGTCACCGGCGATTCGCCCCCGGCGCGCACCCCCGACTCGTCGTACCATGGCCTGGCCAGGACCCTGTGCGAGGATTCGTTCGTCGCCCATCTGCCCACCCTGCTGCGCTACGGCGACCGCAACTCCATGGCCCATTCGCGCGAGGTGAGGCTGCCCTTCTGCGACCACCGGCTGGCCGAGCTCGTGCTGTCGCTGCCGCCCCAGTACCTTATGGGCGAGGCGCAGACGAAGCGTCTCCTGCGCCGGGCCATGCGCGGCATCGTTCCCGACGGCATCCTTTCACGGTGGGGCAAACAGGGCTTCCTGCCGCCCCAGGACGCCTGGTTCCGCGAAGCCCTCCTGGCCCCGGTGAAGGACCTGTTCCACGACCCCGTGTTCTCCAACCGGGGCTGGTGGAACGTGAAATGGTGGCGCAACGCGGTGCGGCGCTTCGAGAACGGGGAGTCGCACCTGGCCTGGGTCCTGTGGCGGCCCTTCATCGCCGAAGCCTGGTGGGAACACTTCGTCAAACCGATCCGCACCCTGCCCCGGGAACCCGTACTCGCCCGCAGGTGGCTGCACCTGGCGCGGTAGGTACTAACCGAACCGCCGGCGCCGGTCAGGAGTGCGCGGTGATGCGCACCAGCATTCCCTGCTCGACGAAAAAGTTGGTCGGCGAGAAATCGACGAAATAGCGGACCGGCCCGCCGCACCGCCGGGCGGCCTCGACGAGCAGGGCCTCGGCGCGGCGCAAATTCCCGTCGGCGAGGGTCATGTCCTTGTCCGAGTTGTCCAGATAGATCCATCCCCCCGGACGCAGCTTGGGCAACACGCTGGCCACGCA
Organism: Pseudomonadota bacterium; assembly: GCA_022545455.1. Lineage (GTDB taxonomy): Bacteria > Pseudomonadota > Alphaproteobacteria > Rhodospirillales > 2-02-FULL-58-16 > JACZQZ01. Next base: position 78,632 of record JACZQZ010000001.1, on the reverse strand, counting down.
CCCCGCGCGGTCGGCGCCGTCGACGAGGGCGAAGTCGAAATGGGCGTCCGGGTACCCGGTGAGGGCGGCGTACGTTTCTGGGCCGCGCATCTCGAGCCGCGCATCTCGAGCCGCACATTGGCAAGACCGCGCGCAGCAAGCAGCGCCTGGACCTCTCGGTGCGGGCGCGGGCCCGCGCCCGCCCCTTCGCGTACACGTTCATATCGGCAATGCACAGGACCTTGAGCTGCTGATGCATGGATATCCGATTGGCCGGCGTCATGGTCCGGCGCACTGCTGCGCGGCTTCAAAATTGGATTGACGGACCCGCGGCGCGACCCATGATTCCCATTTCCCCGCGACGCATCCATCGCCCGGACAAGGGGGAAAACGGCGTGGACAACCCCCGGTCCGTCGAATACACCTCTCCGATGCGCCTGATCGTCAACGCGATTTCCGCCCACACCGGAGGCATCGTCACCTACACGACCAACGTCATCCATTACTTGTCCAAATTTGGCGAGCAGGGAACCATTTTCTTGCCCGAGTGGTTCTCGGCCCGGCCGGACGGCGGCGAGGCCTCGACGATCAAGCTGCGCAGCATGCGGGCCACCCATTACGGCGCGCTGCGCAGGTTTCTATGGGAGCAGCTGATCTGGCGCCGCCTCGTCGAACAGAGCGGCGCCGAGATTCTGTTCTCGACGGCCAACTATGGGTTGCTGCGCCCGCCCATCCGCCAGGTCCTGCTGGTGCAGGGCGAGACCAGCTTCGATCCGTTGTACCAGCGGCACATTCTGCCCCGGCTCAGCCATGCCGAGAGGCGGGCGTTCGCGCTCAGACGGCGCCTCGTCCTGTGGTCGGCGCGGAATTCCGATCTGGTGATTTTCCCGTCGCGCACGTCCCTCGAGTCCGTTTCCCGGTATGACCCCTCCATCGCCGTCAAGTCGACGGTCAACCACCTGGGTGCCGACGACGAGCTGTTCAAGGTCGCCCGCGCGCGGCCATGGCGCGGGGACGGGACCCTCAAGATCATTTACCTTTCCATTTACTATCCCCACAAGGACCCCCATACCCTGGCCAGGGCCACGGAACTCCTCAACCAAAAAGGGGTCGCGGCCCATGCGCGGATCACCATGGAGCCCGAGGACTTCGCCATCTGGTCGACCGGGCACGAGGACATCGGCGTCCTGCGCCAGGACCAACGGACCGGATACCTGACCCTCGGACGCCTTGCCCACACCGACGTGGGGACGGCGTTGGCGGATCATGACGTTCTGGTGTTCCCGTCGCTGACGGAAACCTTCGGTTTTCCCCTGGTCGAAGCCATGGCCGTCGGCGTCCCGGTCGTCGCCGCGGACATCCCCATCCACCGGGAGATCTGCGGTGACGCGGCGCTATACTTCGAACCTGGAAATCCGGAAGACGTGTGCGCGCGGCTCCTGGAACTGGACGCCGGGGCCGACCTCAGGGCCCGGTGCAGGGAGCGCGGCAAGGCGCGGGTCAAGGAGCGCTTCACCTGGGAACGCCACATGCGCGCGCTGATCGACTGCTTCAAGACGGTGACCGAGAGTTGATCGGAATATACGGCATGATTGTACAGGGAAATGCGGCGAAAGGCATTGGTCGATACCCGCGGTTCGAAGGCCGGCGCCACGGTGATGGTGACCGGACAGGTCATCCAGGCCCTGGTCGCGTTCGCGGCGAACCTGGTGCTCGTGCGCCATATGGCGCCGGCGGAGTTCGGGCGCTTCGCCGTCGTCTACGCCGGCGCGTCCCTGGTGCTGTCGATCGTTTCGCTGCGCGTCGGCACGCTCATCATACGCACCCCGGCCAAGGCGTTCACCCAGGCGCTCCAGGAGCGCTATTTCAACGTGTTGGCCATCGAGACCGTACTCGCCCTGGTCCTCGGGCTGGCGTGGGTGGCCTATGCCTGGCCGACGGTCGTGGTCCATGCTTCTCGTCGCCGTCGTCTGCTGCCAGCACTGGATCGGCCCCAACAGGGCGTTCTACGAACGGCATATGCGCTACGTGAAACTCGGGGTCGTGGAAACCTCGGGCGTCATCGCCGCCCACCTGGTTTCCGTCGTCCTGGTGCTGAAGGGCAGCGGCGCCGCGGCGCTCTACCTTCGCGAGCTGACGGCCGTGGTGGTGACGTTCTGCGGGCTTTGGGCAATGGGCGGCGTGACGCTCAGGCGCTTCCGCTGGCTCGGCCGGGAGGAATGGCGCGGCGTGCTGCGGCGCACCGAGGGGCGGCCCGGCACCGGGCCCCGGGGGGAAACGGGGGGTGTCCCCCCGGATACATTTTGCGGGGGACGCCCCCGCGGCCCCCGGGGGGAAACGGGGGGTGTCCCCCCGGATACATTTTGCGGGGGACGCCCCCGCGGCCCCCGGGCATGACAGGCAGCGGCGAAATCATGTTACCATCGCCCCGGCCGAGGCATTCACCGGGAAAGCGCCGGTCGTACCGGTACCGGCGCCACGACGACACCCAGGGGAGGACTGTTCCATGAGCGGCAAGGAAATCACCATCACGGCGGCCGACGGCGGGGAGTTCATGGGCTATCTCGCGGCCCCGGCCTCGGGCGGCGATGCCGGAGTCGTGGTGATCCAGGAAATCTTCGGCGTCAACGCGGTCATGCGCGGCCTCACCGACGGGCTGGCCGGCGAAGGGTTCATGGCGTTGTGTCCCGATCTCTTCTGGCGCCAGGAGCCGGGCATCCAGATCACCGACCAGACCGACGAGGAGTGGGCGCGGGCGTTCGAGCTGTTCCAGGGCTTCGACCTGGAAAAAGGCGTCGCCGACCTCGACAGCACGATCGAAACCCTGCGCGGCCTCGAGGGCTGTTCGGGCAAGGTGGGCACGGTGGGGTTTTGCCTGGGCGGGCGGCTCGCCTATCTGACGGCGACACGCACCCATGCGGACGCCGCGGTCGGCTATTACGGCGTCGCCCTGGATGAGCACGTGGACGAGACCATCACGAGCCCGCTGATGCTGCACGTGGCCAGCGAGGACGAGTTTTCGTCGAAGGAAAGCCAGGCCAAGGTGCGGGCGGCGCTGGAGGGCAACCCGAAGGTCACCCTCCACGACTACGAGGGCCATGGCCACGCCTTCGCCCGGGTCGGCGGCGAGCACTACGACAAGGCCACGGCCGACCTCGCCAACGGTCGGACGGTGGAGTTCCTGAAGGCCAATCTGGGCTGAGCCCGGGCCGCCGCGGCACTCCACGGACGTGGGGAGCATGGAAAAGGGACGCGCCCCGTGGTGACGGGAAAGGACCGGCCCTGGCCGGGACCGCGCGGTTCTTTCCGGGAGCGTTGTCCATGAGCCTGGGTCATCTGTTCAGGTACGCGCGCACCCTGGCGCCCGGTGCCGCCGCCGTCCACGGCTGGCGGCTCGGACGGCGGCTGCTGGGTGCGTACGGACGCCAGGCGGGGGCGTACTTCCGCTCCACCTACGAGCCGGCGAAGGACGGCCAGCCGCGGGCGCTCGGCGGCTACGCGCCGGAGATGGCGGCGGCGGTGCTCGCCCCCCAGTGGGAACCCATCGCCGCCGTCACCGGGCAGTACCTGGACCACCGCTTCGACCTGCTCGGCTCGGGCTGGGTGCGGGTCGAGCACGGGATGCGGTGCCGTGGTTTCGAGGGGCACCGCTATCCTCCCGTCGCGCCATCGGCCTCGGCGGAGGACGGCGGGGCGCCGTCGGCCTCGGCGGAGGACGGCGGGGCGCCGTCGGCCTCGGCCGTATCGCCGGGCAACCGCGCCCGGGCCCGCGCCATTCGGCGCCTGACGGACCCGGACTACCGGCCCATCGACTGGCAGATCGACTTCAAGTCCGGCTACCGCTGGTCGGCGCGCCGCTGGTACAGAACCATCCGCTTCGGCCACGAGCCCGGCGTCGACGTCAAGGCGCCCTGGGAACTGGCCCGTCTCCAGCACCTGGTCCAACTGGCCTGGGCCTACATCGGGGCACGGGCGAAGGAGGCCGGCTTCGAGGCGCCGGAGACGTATGCGTCGGAGTTCCGCAACCAGGTCCTCGATTTTCTCGCCGCCAATCCGCCCCGGTTCGGCGTCAACTGGTACTCGACCATGGAGGTGGCGATCCGCGCCGCCAACCTGTTGCTGGCGTTGGACCTGTTCCGGCGCCACGGCGCCCGCTTCGATGCCGCCTTCATGGGCGAATTCACCGCCGCGGTGGAGGCGCACGGGCGCCACATCGTGAACAATCCGGAAGGGAGCGAGGCGCACCGGGCGAACCACTATCTGGCCGGGATCGCGGGGCTTCTGTTCGTCGCCGCCTATCTGCCGCGCACCCCGGAAACCGACCGTTGGCTCGCCTTCGCCGTGCGCCAGTTGATCGCCGAGGTGGAACGGCAGTTCACCCCCGACGGCGCCAACTTCGAGGCCTCCACCGGGTACCACCGTTTATCCGCCGAGATGGCGATCTATGCCACGGCCCTGGTCCTCGGCCTGCCCCGGGACAAGACGGCGGCCCTGGCCGAATACGACAGCCGGCCCTGGCGCCACCACCCGGCATTGCCCCCCGCCCCGGTGGAAATGCACCCCCTGCCCGGGGCCGGGGACGCGCCCGGCGCGGAGGCGCCGCGGTCGCCCTTCCCTCCCTGGTACTTCGAGCGCCTGGAACGCATGGCCGAGTTCTCCATTCACGTGACCAAGCCCGACGGCCGGCCGGTCCAGATCGGAGACACCGACAGCGGCCGTTTCTTCAAGCTTTGCCCCCTCTACCGGCGGATGACGGCGGGCGAGGCCCGGCGAACCCTGGCCAACCTGGCGGGGTACGACGATCTTTCGGACGACCAGCCCTACTGGGACGAGGAGCCCCTCGATCACCGGGGTGTCGTGGGGGCCATCAACGGCCTGTTCGCGAGGAGCGATTTCGCCGCCTTCGCCGGCCGGCGCGGGGCGGTGGAGACGGCGGTGGCGGCCGGCCTGGCGGGCGGGCGGACGATCGCCAGCTACCTGGGCGAGGGGGAGCCGCCCGGGGCCGGGGAAAGCCGCGTATCCCGGGCCGGCGGAGCGCCGGCGGACAATGGGCCGGCGGAGACGGTGCCGGCGCGCGAGATCGTCGTCGAGCTCCCCGACCCCTCCGTGCTCGACGGCCTGACGGCTGTTGCATATTTGGACTTCGGCCTGTTCATCTGGCGCTCGCCACGCCTGTTCCTGTCGGTGCGCTGCGGACCCATCGGCCAGAACGGAAACGGCGGCCACGCCCACCATGACCAGTTGGCCGTGGAACTGAACGTGGACGGCGTCGATTGGCTGGCCGACCCGGGAAGCTACGTCTACACGCCCTCGCCCCGGCGCCGCGAAGCCTACAGGTCCGTCCACGCCCACGCGGCGCCGCGTGCCGGCTCCGGGGAACCGGCGCGGCGCGAACTGGGCCTGTTCCGGCTCGACGACACGGCGAAGGCCGGGTGCCTGCGCTTTGACGCCACGGGCTTCCACGGCATCCATTCCGGGTTCGGCGGACCCGTGTACCGCACCGTAGCCGTCGACCGGGGACGCATCGTCATCGGCGACGGCCCCGGGTCGGGCCCGGGGACCGGCGGCGCCGGGCCCGACCGCACCGTGGTCGGGACGCCCGAGGCGTTGCGGGCGCTGTTTCCGGCCAGCGTGCAGTTTTCGCCCGGATACGGCAAGATCGTCGCCGCCGACGCGCGCCCCTGACCGCCGTCCGGCGGATCCGGGCGGCAGTCGGGAGGGCGGCCCCGCGCGCGATTCACCCGCGCCGTGCCCGGCCTTCGTAGTGATAGGTGAGGGGACGCGGGCCCTTGAGCAGATATCCGGTCTCCAGGCGGGTGATGCGGAAGCCCGCGGCGCGGATCAGCACATCCATCGGGCGGTTCAGGTTGCACCCGCCGGCGCAGCGCTTCCACAGGGGGTTCAAGCGGTTCTGCCAGGCCGCGATGCGCGGCTCGGACGACAGCCCGTGCTCGATGAAGATCAACTCGCCGTCGGGCCTGAGGACCCGCCGCATTTCGCCCAGCGCCTTCGGCGCATCGGCAATGGAACACAGCGACCAGGTGACGACCACGCTGTCGAAGGTCTTGTCGTCGCACGGAATCTCCTCCGCCGACCGGGCTACCAGCTCGATGCCAAAGGGCGCCTTGCGCGCCGCCTTCCGGGCCATGGCCAGGAGCCGCTCGGAGGGGTCCAGTGCGTACACCGCCTCGACCTCGGAGGAATAGAAGGGCAGGTTCAGGCCCGAACCGATTCCCACCTCCAGCACCCGGCCACGCGCCGCCGGGATGACCCGCTTTCGGTACCGGGTCACCTCCCTGTTTTTCATGGCCAGGTGGATCACCCAGGGCAGGACGTGCTTTTCGTAGAACCCCATCCCATCAGCCTGCCCCGAATTCGGCCCCCGCCGCAAGCGGGCACCCGGCTTTCCGGATGGACGGACCCGATTTTCTTGTGATCTATAGAGATTTCGTTAATAAAAATAAATAAACGAAAATTCTATTAAAGATTTACGTTAATATAAATGTCGTTAGTTTCTCGTTGTTTATGATTTCTTACTTGACGGGACAACTTTCCGTAATGATAATTATGTAGTTGCATTGGGCTGAATGCCCCAGAGAAACGGAACGATGCGAAGATTTGGCATACTATCGATATTTTTGACAGGATGGTTGCTCAATGTCGTGATCGACGTAAATTCCGTGCTCGGCATTGTCGACGGTTGGGTTCGCCACGGCTGGTTGGCGCCGTGGTACGAAATGATCGCCCAGTAACAACCCATTCCTGCCCCCCAAAGGCCCCGGTGCCGCCACCGGGAAGGCCGCCCGTGCGCGCAGGCGTCGCGGCCACCGGTGTGCATTAGTCGTGCCTGACCATGCCGTTGGCGGCTCCGAGGAGAAAGTTGATCGTCACCTGGTCGTCGCTGAGGGGCAGCAGGACGCTGCGAAAAAGCAGGGTGCCGCCGTTGCAAAGGATGAGCTCTTCCTCGGTCAGGACCGGGGTGCGTTGCGCAAGCGCCTCGCGGTACTTGCGCACGGCCTTGTCCAGGAGCGTCAGCGTCCAATCGGTTTGTCCGCAAAGGAGGACGCCGGCGTACCTGCCGAGGGACGGGCCCAGGTAGTGGAAATAGGGAAAATTGTGGTTACTCGCGGTGTCGAGGAGGAAACAGGAGGGCCAGATATCTCTGATCGCATCGTGGTCGATGTCGTCCAGGCATGGGAATTCCCGTTCCCCGCACTGCTGCAGCCAGTATTGCGTCAGACGCCGGACCAACCGGCGTTCCATCGCCGGAAGAACCGAATTCATGGCACCCGTCCCCTGGAGCCCCACCGTGTCGTGCCGGTCTTGCATGCCCTACAGCCTCGTCACATCAACTCCCAAACCGGCTCCCCGATTCGCACCCTTTTCCCTTCGCCGCCGAGGGGCGTTCGCAGGAACACCGGCGGGCGGTTCAAGTCTCCGGGGCCGGCGCGTCGGCCGTCCGAAAAGAGTATCCCGCCGAATCCCTAACCGGTGTTTAATAAAACCACCTTTTTCTTTGTAAGTCAATTAATTGGATAAATATAAAATACTTTTTAATTGTATTAAAAAATTATATGCAAATTGTATACATTATATATGCAAATAAAAGTGTTGATATGCGCCACCATTATTGCCTACCCTATCCGTCCACGCATCCCGATTGCCCGCCGGTGGCCCGGCGTGGGCGCCGGCGACACGGGGCGTAACCTTGCCGGAGTGGCCTGTCGGCGCCGACGCCAGGCCCTGAGGACGTATGATCATGTTCCAATTCCGAACTTTCCCGATGGCGGTTCTGGTGCTCGGCGTACTCGCGTGCGCGCCGGCCCCCGTGGGGTACCCGATAACCGCGCAATCCACCATTTACACGGCCAGCCATTGGCAGACGCTCGCCGCCGACACCGCCAAGCGGATAACCGGCCTGCGCGACAGCGCGATCAACGAGGCGGCCAGGCTGGCGGAGATCGCCGGTGAACCGTTCATCGAGCCCGACTTCGCGCTCGCCGACAATGTTTCCTTCTATGTCGAACCGCTCGATCCGGTGATGCCGTTCGGTCGGGCGTTCCATGAGCTGCTGATGACGAATCTGGTGCAAAACGGCGCCAACGTGGTCCTCCACAAGGAAGACGCCTACGTCGTCCACTACGCCGTCCAGCCGGTACGCCATGACAATACCGGTACCGTGTCCCTGGGTGCCTTTTCCGAGGTCATGATCACGGTCTCCCTTCTGGATGGCGGCAAACTCCTGATGCGGCAGTCCCAAGTGTACTATGTCGATGACGACGAGTTCTTCCAGTACCTGGCGACGGTACCTCCCCTGCCGATAAGCCGTTACGATTCCGTCGGTCGGGTCTCGCTGCCGGTGCGGCCGTTCGCCGTGGTCGATGGCGAAACGACGCTGGCGTACAACCAGGCGGCGCCGGACTCCATCACCCTGACGGTCCAGGCGGCGCCGCCGCCGGACGTGAAGGCTGGACCGTTTACCGTTTACTTCGCCTTCGACAGTATCGACCTTGATGATGCGGCCGCCAAGGTGGTGGCCAAGATCGCCGACAGCCAGCGCCGAACCAGCGCCAGCGTCGTGATCACCGCCGGTCACACCGACCGCGCCGGCTCCGCGGGCTACAACACGGTGCTGTCCAGAAGGCGCGCCGAAGCGGTGGCCCGGGCCCTGAACGGGGCCGACGTATCGCGGGACAACATGGTGATCGAATTCTTCGGCGAAAACCGACCCGCCGTCCCCACGGGCGACGGTGAACGCCGGCCGGAAAACCGCCGGGTCGAAATCTATTTGCGATAGTGGAAACAGAACCCATTGGTTGGGACAAAGCTGGGAATCAGGATATGAAACGCGTAAAGGCAACCTTGGCCGTCGTGGCGCTGCTGGTTCTGCCGGCGTGCTCCAACCCGCCGCCCCGGATGGTCGAACCGACGGCCGCCAACGACATGATTTTCTCGAGCTATGCGGCCGCCGACCGTCTGGTGCAGACGCCCCAAGGCGGGCTGGATCGCACAAAGCCGGTCCTCGTCACGAGCCTGGTCAGCATCAACCGCCTCGAGAGGTCTTCGGGACTGGGGCGGCTCATAGCCGAGCAGATTTCTTCGCGGCTGGTGTCCTCCGGCTATACGGTCGCCGAGTTGAAGTTGCGCAACTCGATTCTGATCGAGGAGGGCAAGGGAGAGTTCATCCTTTCCCGGGATGTGCGGGAAATCAGCCGCTCACGGGGCGCCCAGGCGGTCATCGCCGGCACCTACGCCGTGGGCGCGGATTCGGTCTATGTGAACGTGCGGCTTATACGGGCGTCCGACAGCAAGATCCTGTCGGCGTACGACTACGCCCTGCGCATGGATGACAACATCCTGTACCTGGTCGGCGCCCGCTTCCGGGACATCCGGTAGTGTTGACATTCGCGGAGGCGGGAGCGCAATCCCGCCCCTCCTCCGCGGCCATGAAGATGAGGGCCTGATACACCGTCAAGGCACGATTATGGAAGGTCGGAAGTGGTCGTTCGAGCCCAGTTTTCCTGCCGTGCTTCGTCACCGCAAGGGACCGTCACCAGACGCTTCTTCCTTGCCGCCGGGTCGTTCCCGGCCATCGCGTTCCCGGCCCAGGCGAACTTGCGCCAGTCCGGGCACAAGGGGCGCGGCGAATTTTGAAGGCGCGGCGGGCCGAACGGAAGTGCCGGCCGCCCACTATCACATGGCCCGAGGGGAGCCGAAATAAGGGCAATGGATTTACGAGTTGGAAAGGTTACCAGGTCCATACTTCGGACCAGGCGTGATTCCCCCGGGGCGGCCGCCCGGCCCCCCTTGGCGCGCGATCGCAGCGCCCGGCAAAAAGGACGCAGCCGTGTAATGGGCACCGCAGCAAGGCGGCAGCAAAAATCGGTTTGGCGGGAACGCTCCCGCGATATCCTTCACCGGCTTTTCCCCGAACGGCAGCTTCTGCTTCGTACCGGGGGGCGGGCCTCCTTCATACGCTTCTCCCGCCGGGCGCAGATCATGCTAGTGGCCGTGCTCGTGCTGGCCGGCACGTGGTCGGCCTTCACCTCGGTCAGCTATGTGCTCCACCACCAGGTGCTCGCCCTCAAGGACAACCAGATCGCCAGCGGCCGCCTTGCGTACCGGAGCCTGCTCCACGAGGTTTCCGAGTATCAGAAGAAATTCGCCTCCATCACCCTGGATCTGGAGGAAAACCACGCCCTGATGCTGAACCTGGTGGTGCGCAACGCGGCCCTGCAGCAAAATCTGAGGTCCGTGGAAGGCCAGCTCACCAGGACCGAGGAGGAACGGGAACACGTGATCGCCGTGCGCGAAAACCTGAATGGGCAGTTGCGCGAGATCGAAGACAGGATGAGCGCCCTGGCCGGCCGCAACTTCGCCCTCAAGGACAACCTGGGCGCGGTCGAGGGAGATCTGCAGACCGCAATGGTGGAACGCAACCGGGCCCTGTTCGAAGGCAACCGGATGCGCCGCCACATCAAGGATCTGGAGACCCGGCTCGGCGACCTCCAGGAAGCGGAGCTGGCATCGGTGCAGAAACTGACCGACCGGGCCATCGCCTACATCGATTCCATGGAAAGGGTGGTCGCCCTGGCCGGGCTGGCGGTGGACCAGCTTCTCAAGGCGGACGCCGGCCTGCCCAAGGGACAAGGGGGACCCTTCATCGAGGCCGAGCCCGATGCCCTTCCCGCCGACCGCCTGAAAGCCAACCTCACGACCCTGGACGCCCGCCTCCAGCATTCCAAGGCCCTTGAGGCGGTGATGCGCAAACTGCCCCTGACGGCGCCGCTCAATTCCTTTTACATCACCAGCAGCTTCGGCAAGCGGCGCGACCCCATCAACAAGAGATGGGCCTCCCATTACGGGCTGGATATGGGCGGTACCCTAAGATCGCCGGTCTACGTCACGGCGCCCGGCGTGGTCACCTCTGTGGGCTGGAACGGCAAATACGGAAAGATGATCGAAATCGATCACGGGGCCGGGATCAAGACCCGCTACGGGCATCTTCACAAGACCCTGGTCAAGAAGGGGCAGAAGGTGAAATTCCGCCAGAAGATCGGCCTCCTCGGCAACACCGGCCGCAGCACCGGCGCACACCTGCATTACGAGGTGCTGTTCAAGCGTAAGGCCAAGAACCCGATGAAGTTCATCCAGGCGGGACGCTATGTATTCCAGGGCTGACACCGGGCCGGGCGGCAAGACGGCGGTTCGCCCTCCCGTCCCGAAGACATGGCGCCGGTAGGCGGGCGATGCCGAGGCGACGGGAATTCCTGACGGCCTGTGTGGCCCTGGCGCTCGCCGTTTCGGGGTTCCCCGCCCGGGCGGACGAATTCGCGGAGGGGGCACAGCGTTTCATCGAGTCCCTCGCCGACAGGACGATTGCCGCCCTGACGGTTCCCGACCTGCCCCGGCCGCGGCGGGTGGCACGGTTTCGCGCCCTTTTCAACGATCACTTTGCGGTACAGGCCATCGCGCAATGGGTCCTCGGGCGCTACTGGCGGCAGGCGACGGCGGCCGAACGGACCGAGTTCCTGGCCCTGTTCGAGGACCTGTTGGTCGCCACCTACGTCGATCGCTTCGCCAGGTACGCAGGCATGCGCCTGTCGGTCACCAGGACGGTCACCAAGGGAACCGGGGACGTCATCGTGTCTTCGCAAATCATCGGCCGCGACGGCGAAACCCCGTTGCCGGTCGACTGGCGGGTGCGGGTTGACTGGCGGGCGCGCACCGGCGCCGGCCAGTACAAGATCACCGACGTGATGGTCAAAGGCGTGAGCATAAGCCAGACCCAGCGCTCGGAGTTCGCCTCGGTCATCCGCGAGAACGGCGGAAAGGTCGAAGGCCTCCTCGCCGAATTGCGCAAAAGGGTGAAAAAAGTGCGCCGGCACGCGTGATTCCCGCGCCGCGGCATGGCCCCCTGGCGGCCTGTATCAGCTAAAGTGCACCCCTACGATCGCTTTTCCCGTTTCCTCGGCAGGAGGGGAGGCGCCGGCGATGCGGGGCCATCGGCAAGCCTTCCCGACGCCCCGAGGGGCCACACCGGGGGGTGTCCCCCCGGCTACGTTATGCGGGGGGCGCCCCCGCGACCCCCGAGGGGACGGGAAAAGCGACCCGAAGGGCGGCGTTGCGAGGCTTCCGGACGTCGTCGCGCGCCGCTTGTGGTGCACGCACACCAGGGCGCGACGCGCTCCTAGCCGGAAACCTCGCAACGCCGTCGTATGGGCGCAATTTAGCTGATAAAGGCCACTAGGGTAGTCCCTCCCCTTTCCCGGCATTTTTAATTTCAACGCGGAGGACGCAAAGGGACGCGGAGGAAAAGTTAAAGAACACGTCACCGAACAAGGCGCATAGTGCACCAGTTTTCTGGCACACCGGTCGGGCGCCCATTGCGCCTTGGTGTTCCTGGTGTCCTGGTGGTGTAAATTTTCTTGCGGCGCGCCCTGTGTCCCTTGTGCGCTCGGTGGCGGAATCCTCGGCGTTCCTCCGCGTCCTCTGCGTTAATTTATTTTTCAACGCCGACACCCGGGATGGGCGCGGAAAGGCGGCTGCGATCTCTCCGGCCCGCCCCGCCGCCGCGTAAAACCCCGATACCGGTTGAAGCGCCGGCGGGAAGCTGGAAAACTGTGGCCCACCGGGACGGAGGGTCTTATTCATGGCGGAACCGGGCACGCCGCCGGTCATCGGCGTCATCGGCGGCAGCGGCGTCTCCGATATGGACGGTCTTTCGAATGCGCGGTGGGAACGTGTCCCGTCTGCGTTCGGCGAGCCGTCGGACGCCCTGCTGTTCGGCGACCTGGACGGGCAGCCCATGGTTTTCCTGCCCCGCCACGGCCGCGGGCACCCCATTCCCCCCGGCGAGATCAACTTCCGCGCCAACATCGACGCCCTCAAGCGCGCCGGCGTCACCGAGGTCATCTCGATCAGCGCCTGCGGGTCCCTGAAGGAGTCCCTGGACCCCGGCACCTTCGTCATCGTCGATCAGTTCATCGACCGCACGGTCGCCCGCGAAAAAAGCTTCTTCGGGACCGGCCTGGTCGCCCACGTGGGGCTGGGGCATCCCGTCTGCGCGCGGCTCGGCGACGCCCTGGAGGAAGCGGCGAACGGGCTCGGCATCAAGGTGGCGCGCGGCGGCACCTACCTGGCCATGGAAGGTCCGCAGTTCTCGACCCTCGCCGAATCCGAGCTCTACCGCGGTTGGGGCTGCGACGTCATCGGCATGACCAACATGCCCGAGGCCCGGCTCGCCCGCGAGGCCGAGCTGTGCTACGCCACCGTCGCCATGGTCACCGATTACGACTGCTGGCACCCGGACCACGACCACGTGAGCGTGGACTCCATCATCCATATCCTGCACGAGAACGCCGATAAGGGGCGGGCCCTGGTCAAACGGGTGGCGGCGACGCTGAAGGGCCGGGACGGGGCCTGCCCCGAGGGCTGCCACAGGGCGCTGGAGAACGCCGTCATCACCGCGCCCGAGGCCCGCGATCCGGCCATGGTCGAAAAGCTCGACGCCGTCGCCGGGCGGGTGTTGAAGTGACCAGCCGATGATAGTCGAGGGCACCCACTACCGCACCATCTGGCCGGCCGCGGACGGCTGGGCGGTGGAGGTCATCGACCAGACGCGGCTGCCCCACGCCTTCGTCACCGTGCGCCTGGAAACCGTCGCCGACGCGGCCCGCGCCATCACCGACATGCAGGTGCGCGGCGCCCCCCTGATCGGCGCCACGGCCGCCTACGGCCTGTGCCTGGCGGTGCGGCGGGACCCCTCCGACCGCGCCCTCAACTCGGCCTTCGAGCTCCTGCTCGGGACCCGCCCCACGGGCGTGAATTTGCGCTGGGCGCTGGACGACATGATGGGCGTCCTCAGGCAGTTGCCGCCCGGGCGCCGGGCCGAGGCCGCCTACCGGCGGGCCGCCGAGATCTGCGACGAGGACGTGGAGATCTGCGCCGCCATCGGCGACCACGGACTGGCGCTGATCGAACAGGCGTGGGAAGGGAAAGGCAAAACCGGCCGCGTCAACGTGCTCACCCACTGCAACGCCGGCTGGCTGGCGACGGTGGACTGGGGCACGGCGCTGGCGCCCGTCTACAAGGCCCACGACCTGAGCCTCCCCATCCACGTGTGGGTGGACGAGACCCGCCCGCGCAATCAAGGCGCGCGCCTGACGGCGTGGGAGCTGGGGCAGCACGGGGTCGCCCACACGGTGGTCGTCGACAACGCGGGCGGGCACCTCATGCAGCAAGGCATGGTGGACCTGTGCATCACCGGGACCGACCGCACCACGGCCTCGGGCGACGTGTGCAACAAGATCGGGACCTATTTGCAGGCCCTCGCCGCCTTCGACAACGGCGTGCCGTTCTATGTCGCCCTTCCCAGCCCGACCATCGACTGGACCATCCGCGACGGCGCCCGCGACATCCCCATCGAGGAGCGCGACGCCGGCGAGGTGACGTGCATGACCGGGCGCACCGCCGACGGCGCCGAGGCCTCGGTGACCATCACCCCCGAGGGCAGCCCGGCGGCCAACTACGCCTTCGACGTCACGCCGGCCCGCCTGGTGACCGGGTTGATCACCGAGCGCGGGGTGTGCGGGGCCTCCGCCGAGGGCCTGGCGGCCCTGTTTCCCGAGCACAAGGCCCGGGCGCCATGAGGCACCAGCGCCGGCGCCGGGAAATCATCGAGACGGCGCGCAGGATGAACGCGCTCGGCCTCAACCGCGGCACATCGGGCAACATCAGCGCGCGCGTCGACGGAGGGCTGCTCATCACCCCTTCGGGCATCCCGTATGAGGAATGCCGCCCCGGCGACATCGTCGAGATGGGGATGGACGGCGCCTCCGACGACCGGCGCCGGCCGTCCAGCGAGTGGCGTTTCCACCGCGACATCCTGGCCGCCCGTCCCGAGGTCGGCGCCGTCGTCCACGCCCACTCCACCTTCGCCACGACGCTCGCCTGCCTGGGCCGCGGGATCCCGGCGTTCCACTACATGATCGCCGTCGCCGGCGGCAGGGACATCCGCTGCGCTCCCTACGCCACCTTCGGCACCCAGGCACTGTCCGACGCGGCGGTGACGGCGCTGGAGGGCCGCCGCGCCTGCCTGCTCGCCAACCACGGCATGATCGCGGTGGGACCGGCCCTGAAGGCGGCCCTGGCCCTGGCCGTGGAGGTGGAGGCCCTGGCCGAACAGTACTGGCGCGTCCTGCAGGTGGGCGAGCCCACCCTGCTCGACGACGCCGAGATGGATGGGGTGCTGGAGAAATTCAAGGCCTACGGCCAGGACGCCCGGGGACAGGGGGAAACCGGGTAACGGACGGCCCGCGCCGGGGCGGCGGCGGGCGGACCCTAGTGCACGTCGGACCAGACCTTTCGCTTGAGCGCGTAGAGCATGGCCGTCAGCACGAGGAGGAAGAGCAGCGTCTTGATCCCCAGACGCTTGCGGTCCTCCATCGTCGGCTCCGCCGCCCAGGCGAGGAAGGTGGTAACGTCCATGGACATCTGTTGCACGGTGGCCTTGGTGCCGTCGGCGTACTCCACCGCGTCGTCCGCCAGCGGCGGCGGCATGGCGATCTGATGGCCGGGGAAGTATTCGTTGAAGAACAATCCCTCCATCACCTCGACGCCCGCCGGCGCCTCGTCCCTGTAACCGACGAGCACGGCATGCAGGTAGTCCTCCCCGCCCTTGCGGGCCTTGGTCATCACCGACAGGTCCGGCGGAAACGCCCCGGCGTTGGCCGCCCGCGCCGCCTGGTCGTTGGGGAACGGTGAGGCGAACGGATCGGTCGGCTTGGCCGGCCGGGTAAACATTTCGCCATCGTCATTGGGGCCGTCCTCGACCTCGAACTCGCGGGCGACGGCCTTGATCTCCTCTTCGCTGAAGCCGATCGATTGCAGGTGACGGTAGTAGACAAGTCCCAGGGAATGACAGGCGGCGCAGACCTCCGTGTAGACCTGCAGGCCGCGTCTGAGCGCGGCGCGGTCGAAGGTGCCGAAGACGCCGTTGAACGACCACGCCTGGGCGGGCGGTTTCGGGGCCTCGGCGGCGAACGCCGTGCCGGCGCCGAGGGTCAGCGCCAGGGCCGCGCCAAGAACGAATTTGCGCATCAGGCCGCCTCCGTGACCGTGTCGGTTTCTTTGGTGACCGCCGCGCTGATGCTTTCCGGCGGGGACCGTGGCCGCTCCAGCTTGCCGAGCACGGGCATCACGACCAGCAGATGAAGGAAATAGTACGCCGTGGCCACCTGCCCGATCCTGAGAAACGAGACCGCGCCCATGAACATGGCATCGGGACTGTTGAAACCGACCCAGCCCAGGACAATGCAGTCGATGACAAAGAACCAGTACACCTGCTTGTAGATGGGCCGGTACCGGGCGCTGCGCACCTTCGAGGTGTCCAGCCAGGGCACGAGCACGAGGATCAGGACGGAGCCGAACATGGCCATCACCCCGATCAGCTTGGCCGGGATGAACCAGATGTCGAACGTGATCGCCCTGAGGATCGCGTAGAACGGCGTCAGGTACCATTCGGGCACGATGTGGGTCGGCGTCTGCATGGGGTTGGCCTTGATGTAGTTGTCCGGCTCAACGAAAAAGTTGGGCGCGAAAAACACGAAACCGAGGAAGACCAGCATGAACACGCCGAGCCCGAACAGGTCCTTGATCGTGTAGTAGGGATGGAACGGAAGGATGTCCTGCGGTCCCTTGGTGTCGATCCCCAGCGGGTTGTTGGAATGGTGCACATGGAGCGCCCACAGGTGCACGAACACCAGGCCGAAGATCACGAAGGGCAGCAGGTAGTGCAGCGAGAAGAAGCGGTTGAGCGTCGGGTTGTCCACCGAGAACCCGCCCCACAACCAGCTCACGATCGGCTCGCCGATCAACGGAAAGGCGGAGAACATGTTGGTGATCACGGTGGCGGCCCAGAAGCTCATCTGCCCCCACGGCAGCACATAGCCCAAGAAGGCCGTCGCCATCATGGTCAGGAGGATGATAATGCCGATGATCCACAGCATCTCGCGCGGGGCCTTGTAAGAGCCGTAATAGAGGCCGCGGAAGATGTGGATGTAGACGACGGCGAAGAACATGGACCCGCCGTTCATGTGCACGTAGCGTATCAGCCAGCCGTAGTTGACGTCGCGCATGATGCGCTCGACGCTTTCGAAGGCGTAGTCCACATGCGGCGTGTAGTGCATGGCCAGGACGATCCCGGTGACGATCATGATGGTCAGCGTGATTCCGGCCAGCGAGCCGAAGTTCCACCAGTAGTTCAGGTTCTTCGGCGTCGGGTAGTCGATCAGATGTTCCTGCGTGAACGAGAAGACCGGCAGGCGGTATTCGATCCACTTGACGACGGGGTTGTTCCAGGTCGGTGAGGTCATGGCCGGCGCCTACCCGATCTTGATCTTGGTGTCGGTCACGAACACGTACTTGGGCACCGCCAGGTTCTCCGGCGCCGGCCCCTTGCGGATGCGCCCCGACGTGTCGTAGTGGGACCCGTGACAGGGACAGAACCAGCCGCCGAAATCACCCCTGGGCTCGGTCGTCCTCTGGCCCAGCGGAATGCAGCCCAGATGGGTGCACACGCCGACCAGGATCAGCCATTCGGGCTTTTGCACCCGGTCGGCGTCGGCCTGGGGATCGGGCAAATCGGAGGTGTCGTCCGCCTTGGCCCTAGTGATCTCCTTGGCCGTGCGGCGGCGGATGAAGACCGGCTTGCCGCGCCACACCACGGTGATGCTTTGGCCGACCTCGATGGGGGAAAGGTCGACCTCGGTCGACGACAGCGCCAGCACGTCCGCCGCCGGATTCATTTGGTCGATGAGGGGCCAGACGGCGAGCGCGGTGCCCACCGCGCCCACCACACTCGTTGCGATCAGCAGGAAGTCGCGCCGGGTTTCGCCCTCATGGGGCGCGCCGGCCGCGGCGGTTGGGGCATCTGTCATGGAAAAGCCTCTTCTTTGCCCGCACGGTGGAGCCGGTCCCACACTTCGAACGCTTCAGGCAGCGACCCGGACCGGAGGACGGGGTGCCAAACACCCCCACGGGGCAACCTGCCGTGGATACGATGCGGGCGCACAATATAATGAAATACGCCGCCTTGGAAAGGGGGAACATGGGGGGATTCCGGTGTATATTCAATCCGATTGTCGTGGAAACGCACCGTCACCGGTTGGCCCCATGCGCCTCGCCCTTTTCGAACCGGACATTCCCCAGAACGCCGGCGCCATGTTGCGCCTGGCGGCGTGCCTGGAGGTGCCCGTGGACGTGATCGAGCCCTGCGGCTTCGTCTTCTCGGACCGGCGGCTGCGCCGCGCCGGCATGGATTACCTGGACCGGGTGGCGCTCCGGCGCCACGTCTCGTGGCCGGCCTTTCTGGCGGCACGGGGCGACGGTATGGGACGGCTGGTGCTTCTCACCACCGGCGCGGAGACGCCCTACGTGGCATTCCGCTTCCACGCCGACGACGTGCTACTGGTGGGACGCGAGAGCGCCGGCGTGCCCGACACCGTCCACGCGGCCGCCGACGCCCGCGTGCACGTTCCCATGGCCGCGGGCATGCGTTCCCTCAACGTGGCCGTCGCCGCGGCCATGGTACTGGGCGAGGCCCTGCGCCAGACCGGCGGCTTTCCGGAGGAGGCGCCATGACCCTGCCCACGGACGACCAGAAACAGCGCGCCGCCGCCTGGTTCGACAGCCTGCGCGACGATCTGTGCGCGGCGCTGGAGGATCTGGAGGACGCGTTTGCCGGCGCCGGCGAAGCCAGCCCGCCCGGCCGCTTCGAGCGCACGGCGTGGCGGCGCGAGGGCGGCGGCGGCGGGGCCATGTCGGTCCTCAGGGGCCGCGTCTTCGAAAAAGCGGGAGTCAACGTCTCTACGGTCAGCGGCGAATTCTCGGACCAGTTCCGCGAAAAAATCCCCGGCGCCGAAAAGGACCCCCGGTTCTGGGCCTCCGGCGTCTCGGTGGTGTTTCATCCGTGCTCGCCCCTGGTGCCGGCGGCGCACATGAACACCCGCATGATCGTCACCACCAGGGGCTGGTTCGCCGGCGGCGCCGACCTGACCCCGGTTTTCCCCGACGCCGACGACACCGGGGCATTCCACGGGGCGCTAAAGCGCGCCTGCGACGCCCATGACTGCGCCGACTACGCCCGGTTCAAGGCGTGGTGCGACGAATACTTCTTCCTGCCCCACCGGGACGAAACGCGCGGCGTGGGCGGCATCTTCTACGACGAGCTCGCGTCGGGGGACTGGGAAAAGGACTTCGCCTTCACCCGCGACGTGGGCCGCGCCTTCCTGGAGGTCTATCCGGAACTCGCCCGCCGCCACATGGACACGCCGTGGACCGACGAGCAACGCCGCCGGCAGTTGATCAAACGCGGCCGCTACGTGGAGTTCAACCTGCTCTACGACCGGGGCACCCTGTTCGGGCTGCAGACCGGCGGCCACACCGACGCCATCCTCATGTCGCTGCCGCCCGTGGTCCTGTGGCCTTAAGGCGCATGGCCGGCGCCCTCACCGGGCGCCGCCGGCCAGGGCGCCCAGCTTTTCCAGACAGGCCTTGTGGTCGGCCCGGTAGTCGCCGTCTTCCCACCACGCCTCCACGGCGCCCAGCAGTTCGCCGATGCGGGGGCCCGCGGGCACGCCCAGGGCCGTCACGTCGCGGCCCTTCAGCGGGAAGTCCACCGGCGTCCAGGCGTCGGCCGCGGCGAGGGTGTCGAGCCACGCCTGGGTCCGCTCGCCCCGCCGGCGTGGGGTGACGGCCAACTCCCCGGCCCAGGCGAGCAGCACGAGGTCCCTGACCACGTCGGCGCCCGCCCGGTTGAGGGCGCGCCGGAGGGAACGTTCGTCCACGTCCGGGGTCACGTCATGGGGCGGCGGCGCCATCCTCACCAGCCGTTCCGTCTGCTGGTTCGACAGCCTGAGGCGCGCCGCCACCGACCCGGCCCTGGCGGCGTCCACATCGAGCAGGGCCGCCAGCCGCCGCAGGGGATCGGGAGCCACCGAGGCGACCTTGATGGCGCTGGTCTCCAGCCAGGTCAGCATGCGCAGCCTGCCCACGTCCCCGGCCTCGGGGAGGACGTGTTCGAGCACCCCTTCGCCCCGCATCAGCACTATGGTGTCCGCGGCGTCGGGCGCCATCAGGATGCGCAACATCTCGTCGCGCACGCGCTCGCCCGACAACCCGGAAAGCCGGAGCGCCAACGCCCGGCAGGCCGCAAGGGCTTCGATGTCCGGCGGCGGCCGGCCATAGACGGCGTACATGCGAAAGAAGCGGAGCAGTCTCAACACATCCTCCTCGATGCGCTTCTCGGCGTTGCCGACGAAACGCACCCGGTGATGGCCCAGGTCGTCGAGACCGCCCATGGGATCGTAGATGTCGCCCGCCAGCGTGCAGGAAAGGGTGTTGATGGTGAAGTCGCGCCGCGCCGCGTCCGCCCTCCAGTCGTCGGTGAAGGCCACCTTGGCGCGGCGGCCGTCGGTTTCCACGTCGACGCGCAGCGTGGTGACCTCGAAGCGGGCCTCGCCGATCACGGCGGTAACCGTTCCGTGTTCGATGCCCGTGGGAATGGCCTTGATGCCGGCCTTCTCGAGCAGCGCGATGACCCTTTCCGGCGGCTCCGGGGTGGCGATGTCGATGTCCTCGACCGGGCGCTGGAGCACGGCGTCGCGCACGCAGCCGCCGACGAAACGGACCTCCGCCCCCTCCGCCGCCAGGGCCTCGACCACGGCAACGGTTTCCGGCGCCGCGATCCACGGCTGGGGCGCGACCTTGCCGGTGGGCTCGGGGACGCACTTGTTGTCGCCCGCGTCTCGTCCGCCGGGCGCGATCATTTGACCGTGCCGGGGACGACCCGGCCGCCTTCGAAGCGGGGCGGCTCATACGTCCCCTCCATTTGGCCCTGGCCCATCAGCGCCGTAAACACCAGCCCCGCCACCATCAGCGCCAATCCCGCGGTGACGAGCCAGAACCACGAGCCCTCCTGCAGCCCCGTGGACCCGTCCGCCCGGCCCTTGCCGGTACGATTCGCCAGCCATACCCAGCCGAAGTAGATGGCGGCGGGGAGCAGCAGGGGCAACAGGTATTGGAGCAGGAGTCGACTCATCGGTGGACCAGACGCTCATAGAGGTTGACCAACATGCCCGCGGTGGCGCCCCAAATGAATTTCCCACCGTAGGTCATGGCGTAAAAATGGCGGTCCTTCCCGTCGTATCGGCGGCTGTGCCGCTGGTGGTTTGCGGGGTCGAGAACGAATGCCAACGGCACCTCGAACACCTCGGCCACCTCTTCCGCGTCCGGGGCCAGGTCAAAGGGGACCTCCACCACCGCCACCACCGGCGTGACCCTGAAGCCCGTGCCCGTGATATAATCGTCCAGCCGGCCGAGGATTTCCACATGCCGGCGCTGCAGTCCGATTTCCTCCTCGGTCTCCCTCAACGCCGCCTCCTCCGCAACGCCGTCCCCGGGCTCTATGTGGCCGCCGGGAAAGCTGATCTGCCCGGCGTGGTCGGCCAGATCCTCGGTGCGCCGGGTCAACAGCACGGTCAGCCCCTGGGCGCGGTCGATCAGGGGCACCAGCACCGCGGCGGGCGTCAACGGTGCACGCGGAGGGGTGCCCGGATTGAGATCGTGATCTCCGCGCACCGCGCCCGCGGCGCGCACCGTGTGGCGCGCGAATCGCCGGCTGATCCATTGCCGGGTCAGGGTGCGGCTGGTGATCGGAGTCACGGATTTCCGTCCGGCTTGCCGTTGGCGAAAAACACCCGGCCGCTCCGCATACCGAACACGGTATCGTGACCAACTGACCCCTCCACGTCTAGTACCCTCTACCATAACAAACGGGGCGCCCGGTCGGCGCTTCCCTGCGCTCGCCCACGGTCGCGTCGGGGGACGGCCCGCCGGTTTCGTCCCGGGTCGGCGGCGGGGCGAACAGGCGGACGAGCCCTTTGCGGCCAATGGATGATGCGTGGTAATACCAAACTCCTTTCCCGTCGATGGGTATGGGAGAATCGCCGCGGGCCGCCGGGCCGCGGGACGCCGTGGGCGGCGCCGGCGTCCTGCCGTCCACACCGACGGGGAACCGGAAAACACGGGTATCGTGTGTGTTCTTAATCATGCATGATAACAGGCAACAGAGCGCGGAGACGTGCACGTGAAAGCCACGGCCAAAGATAATGCGAATTTAGACAGCTCCACGCAACTCGTCGACGCCATCGAAGACCTGGGGCGGCAGATCGCGGCCGCCCGCGACGGTATCGGCCGGGTGATCTTCGGGCAGGCCCAGGTCATCGAAGAGACCCTGATTACCCTGCTGGCGGGCGGTCACCTTCTGCTCATCGGGGTGCCCGGTTTGGGCAAGACGCTCCTGGTCGAAACCCTGGGCGAGGTCTTCGGCCTCGTCGCCAGGCGGGTGCAGTTCACCCCGGACCTCATGCCCGCCGACATCCTGGGCTCCGAGGTGCTGGAGGAATCGGAGACCGGGAGGCGGTCTTTCCGCTTCATCAAGGGGCCGGTGTTCTGCCAGCTGCTGCTCGCCGACGAGATCAACCGGGCCAGCCCGCGCACCCAGTCGGCCCTGTTGCAGGCCATGCAGGAACACCGTATCTCCATGGCCGGCCAGTATCACGCGCTGCCGACGCCGTTCCACGTGCTGGCGACCCAGAATCCCCTGGAGCTGGAGGGCACGTACCCGCTGCCCGAGGCCCAGCTCGACCGTTTCTTCATGCAGGTGGACATCGGGCACCCGGACCTGGACGCCGAACGGCAGATCGTGGTGGCCACCACCGGCGCCACCGAGCAACAGCCCGAACAGGTGATGGATGCCGAGGAGCTTATCCAGGCACAGCGGTTGCTCCGTCATGTGCCCGTGGGCGAGAGCGTGGCCGAGGCCATCTTAGCGCTGGTGCGCGCCGGGCGGCCGCAATCCAGTCCCCTGCCCGAGGTGCGGAATCACGTCTTCTGGGGGCCGGGGCCGCGGGCCAGCCAGGCGCTCATGCTGGCGGTGCGCGCCCGCGCCGTGATCGAGGGGCGCCTGGCGCCGTCCATCGACGACGTCCTCGCCCTCGCCCATCCCATCCTGCGCCACCGCATGGCCCTCACCTTCGCCGCCCAGGCCGAGGGCGTCCAGATTGGTCAGGTCATCGACCGGCTGTGCGAGGGCATCGCCTGAGAAGGCGCCGATACCATGGCGCCGCCGCGGCCCGATATTCACCGCAAGGCAGAAGATTTGGCGGCCGGACTGCCGCCCCTTCTGGTTGCCGCAGAGCGGGTGGCGAGCACGGTATCCCAGGGCGTCCACGGCCGCCGCCGGGTCGGTCAGGGCGAGACGTTCTGGCAGTTCCGCCGATACCAGCCCGGGGATTCCACCCAGCTCATCGACTGGCGCCAGTCGGCCAAGTCCCAGCCCGTTTACGTCCGCGAAACCGAGTGGGAGGCGGCGCAAAGCGTGTGGCTGTGGCGGGACGCGTCGCCGTCCATGCACTACCGCTCCACGGACGCGTTGCCGACCAAGGCCGAGCGGGCCGACCTTCTGCTGCTCGCCCTGGCGTCCCTCCTGGTGCGCGGCGGAGAACACGTGGCCCTGCTCGGCACCGGCAGGGCGCCGGCGGCGGGCCGGGCGGCGCTGAACCGCCTCGCGGCCGTGCTCCAGGAAGAGGTGGGCCCGCTCGCGGCCATCGTGGACGAGGGAGCGGGATCCCTGGCCGCCTTGATCCGGCACGATACGGCCCATGAACAGAATTTACCCGCCTTCGAGATTCTGCCCCGGTACGCCCGCCTGGTCGTGATCGGCGATTTCCTGTCCCCGTTGGAAGACGTCAAGTCGAACGTCGGCGCCTTTGCCAGCCGCGGCGTGCGCGGCCACATGGTACAGATACTCGACCCGGCGGAGGAGGCGCTTCCGTTCTCGGGCCGGGTCCGCTTCGAGGGGCTTGAGAACGAGGGCGACGTCCTGGTCGGCAAGGTGGAGGCGATGCGCAAGTACTACCACGCCAACATGACAAACCACCGCCGGGGGCTGAAGGCCCTGGCGCGCTCGGCGGGGTGGACCTTCGCCGCCCACCACACGGACCGGCCGCCGGCGACGGCATTGCTTGCCCTGTTCCTGGTGTTGTCCCAGACGGCAAAGGAATAGAAGAGTGCTGACGCTCGGCCCCATTTCCTTTGCCGCGCCGTGGGCCCTGGCCGCGTTCCTTGTGCTGCCGGTGCTTTGGTGGCTGCTCAGGGTCACGCCGCCGCAGCCGGTTCGCATCGCGTTCCCACCGGTGCGCCTGCTGTTCGGCCTGACATCGCGGGAGGAAACCCCGGCCAAGTCGCCCCCGTGGCTGTTGATCCTGCGCATGGCGCTGGTCATCGCGGTCATCCTCGGGGCCGCCCATCCGCTGCTCAACGCCACCGCGAGCTTGCGCGGCGACGGGCCTTTGGTCCTCGTTATCGACGACGGCTGGGCCGCGGCCCGCGACTGGACGGGACGCCGCGAGATGCTGTCCGGCCTCATCGACCGCGCCGAGCGCGACGAACGCGCCGTGATCATCGTCACCACGGCGCCCGCCGAGACAAGCGCTTTCAGTCCGCACGCCCGGATGCTTGGCGCCGGCGAGGCGCGGACGGTCATCGAGGCCTTGCAGCCCAAACCGTGGCCCACCGACCGCGCGGCGGCGCAGGAACGCCTGAGCGGCCTCGCCATTTCCCAGCCCGGGCCGGTGATGTGGTTGAGCGACGGGCTGGAGGACGGGGACACGGCGGCGTTCGTGGCGGCGCTGAGGCGTCTGGGCACGGTCACGGTGGTCGCCGATCCGCCCGAACGGCTGGCCACGGCGCTGCGCCCGCCCATCGCCGAGGGGGATGCCTTGAACATCAGCGCCGTCAGGGCGGCGGCGGGCGGCGCGACCCAGCGATGGGTGCGGGCGCTGGGCGAGGACGGCCGGCTGCTCGCACGCGAGACCCTGCACTTCGCCGACGGCGAACGCCAGGCGGAGACGTCCCTCACCCTGCCCACGGAACTGAGGAACCGTCTCGCCCGCCTGGAGATCGAAAACGAAAACACGGCCGGGGCCGTCGTGCTGATGGACGAGCGGTGGCGCCGCCGCCCGGTGGGTTTGGTCACGGGCGAAGGGACCATCGCCGATCAGCCCCTTTTGAGCGACCTGTACTACCTGGACAGGGCCCTCGAGCCCTTTACCGAGGTGCGCCGCGGCACCGTCGCGGAGCTCCTGCGCCGGGAACTGGCGGTCCTCGTGCTCGTCGATCCCGGCCGGCTGGACAACGTGTCCCGGCGGACGCTGGAACGGTGGATCGAGGTGGGCGGCGTGGCCGTGCGCTTCGCCGGACCACGCCTGGCCCAGGACTCCCAGGCCCTGCTGCCGGTGCGCCTGCGCGCCGGTGACCGGGTGATGGGGGGCACCATGTCCTGGGACAAGCCGGCCACATTGGCGGCGTTCCACGAGGGCAGCCCGTTTTACGGCCTGGCCATACCCGCCGACGTCACCATCCAGCGCCAGGTCCTGGCACGGCCCGCTCTCGACCTGGGCGACAGGACCTGGGCGCGCCTCAGCGACGGGACACCCCTGGTGACCGCCGAGAAGCGGGGAAAGGGCTGGCTGGTCCTGGTGCACACCACCGGCAACACGTCCTGGTCAAACCTCCCCCTGTCCGGGTTGTTCGTGGAGATGTTGCGGCGCCTCGTGGGGCTGAGCCAGGGCGTGGTGGCGACCGAGGGCGCGGCGCCCCTGCCGCCATTGGACGTGCTGGACGGCTTCGGGCGGCTCAGACCGGCGCCGGCGAGCGCCCTGGCCATTGCCGGGAGCGCTTTCGAGAGCACGGCCGCGGCGCCGGAACATCCGCCAGGGTACTACGGGGACAAGACGGCGCGGCGGGCGCTGAACCTGACCGCCAATCTCTCCGATGTGCGTTCCCTGGCGCCCGCCCTCTCCGCCCTCTCCGGCGTTTCCCGCGCCGCTTACGGACGGGCCTCCGAGGTGGACCTGAGGGCGTGGTCGTTGGGCGCCGCCCTGCTGCTGGCGGTCGTCGACCTGGCGGTCAGCCTTGTCCTGCGCGGATTGCTGCGCCTGGGCGCCGCCGCGGGCATGGTCGTGGCGGTGCTGGCGGCCCCCGGCACGGCCAGGGCGCAGGCGGCGGACGATTTCGCGCCCCCCGCCAGCCTGACGACGCGCCTGGGCTACGTGCTCACCGGCGATGCACAGGTGGACGAGACCGCCGGCGCCGGGTTGAGGGGCCTCAGCGTCATCGTCAGACGGCGCACGGCGGCCGAACTCGGTGAACCGGTCGGCGTCGATCCGGAAACCGACGAACTGGTCTTCTTCCCGCTGCTCTACTGGCCGATAACGCCCGGCCAGCCGCCGCTTTCGGCCCAGGCCGCGGCCAAGGTGAACGCGTATTTGCGCAATGGCGGCACCATCCTGTTCGACACCCACGAGAGGGCCGGCGGGGCGCAGGTGGATGTCTCGCGGCGGTCCGATGTCTTGAACAGGCTGGTCCGGCAGCTCGACATCCCGCCACTGGTGCCGGTGGCGCCGGACCACGTGCTGACCCGGTCCTTTTACCTGATGCGGGCATTTCCGGGGCGCTGGGCCGGCGGCACGGTGTGGGTCGAACGCACCGGCGAGCGCATCAACGACGGGGTGTCTCCGGTCATCGTCGGCGGCCACGACTGGGCCGCCGCGTGGGCCATGGATGAGGCGCAGCGTCCGCTTTTCGCCGTCGTCCCGGGGGGCGAACGGCAACGTGAGATGGCCTACCGGTTCGGCATCAACCTGGTGATGTATACGCTGACCGGGAACTACAAGTCCGACCAGGTCCACCTGCCGGCGATCCTGAAGAGGCTTACGCAATGAGCAACGGCCTCGGCTTCGCCCCGCTTCTCCCCTGGGCCACCATCGCCCTGCTCGGGGTTCCGGCGGCGGTGCTTCTCGCCGTCGCCGCCGTGCGCGGCGGGCGGGGCGTGGCGCTGCGCGCCGCCGCCCTGGCCGTTCTGGTGCTGGCTCTGATCAATCCGCGCGCGGTGCGCGAGAACCGCGAGCCCCAGCCGGACGTGGCCGTGGTCGTGCTCGACCAATCGGACAGCCAGGCGGTGGGCGAGCGCGGGGCGCAAAGCGAAGCGGCGCTGGACGCCGTGCGCGGGGCGCTTTCGCGTTTCGACGATCTGGAGCTGAGGATCGTCCGCACGGGCGGCGCCAGCGCCGACGACGCCGAGCGCGGCACCCGCCTGTTCGCCGCCCTCGCCCAGACCCTGGCCCAGGTCCCCCGCCAACGCTTCGCCGGCGCCATCCTGATCACCGACGGGCAGGTCCACGACGTTCCCGCCGATCCGGCGGCGCTGCCGGCCGGGCCGCTGCACGTGCTGCTGACCGGGGCCCGCGGCGAGACGGACCGCCGCCTGGTCATCGAGAAGGCGCCCAGTTACGGCATCGTCGGCAAGGAAGTCGGCGTCGCCTACCGCATCGAGGACCACGACGCCCGCCAGGGGACCGGGGTCAGGCGGAAGATGGCGCGGGTCAGCCTGCGCCGCGACGGCGTCGAGATGGAGTCCGCCCTCGTCCCCGTCGGCAGGAGCGAGCGGTTCTCGTTCGTCCTCGAGCACGCCGGCCCGACGGTCCTCGAGCTGGAGGTGTCGCCGGTCCCGGACGAGCTTTCGACCCTGAACAACCGGGCGGTGGTCAACATCAACGGGGTGCGCGACCGGCTCAGGGTTCTGCTGATCTCCGGGCAGCCCCATGCGGGCGAGCGCACGTGGCGCAACCTGCTCAAGTCGGACCCCTCGGTGGACCTTGTTCACTTCACCATCCTGCGCCCGCCGGAGAAGGACGACTTCACGCCGCTGAACGAGCTCTCCCTGATCGTCTTCCCGGTCCAGGAACTGTTTGAGATCAAGCTCAAGGGATTCGACCTCATTGTGTTCGACCGCTACGTGCTGCGCGACGTGGTGCCGCCGTCGTATTTGCGCAACATCGCGGAATACCTGCGTGAGGGCGGCGCCATCCTGTTCGCCGTGGGGCCCGAGTTCGCCGGCGTGCGCAGCCTGTTCCAAAGCCCCCTGGGCCGGGTGATGCCGGCCAAGCCGACGGGCAGGGTGCTGGAGCGGGGCTTCGTGCCGGCGCTCACCGACGTGGGGCGGCGCCATCCGGTGACCGCCGCCCTGGTCAACGGCAAGGCGGATACTCCGAGGTGGGGCCGCTGGTTCCGGCAGGTGGAGGCGGGTCCGGGCACCGGGGTCGTGCTCATGCAGGGCCTGGACGAAAGACCGTTGCTGATCCTGGACCGGGTCGGGAAGGGGCGCGTCGCCCAGTTGATGAGCGACCACATCTGGCTGTGGGCCCGCGGCTTCGAGGGCGGCGGCCCCCAGGCCGAGCTTCTGCGCCGGCTCGCCCACTGGCTGATGAAGGAGCCGGACCTGGAGGAGGAGGGCCTGCGCGGCCGCATCCGGGACGGACGCCTGGTCATCGAACGCCGCAGCCTGAGCCTGGGCCGTCCGCGGGTGACGGTGAGCGCGCCTTCGGGCGCGACCCGGACGGTGGAATTGCGGGCGGCCGGCGGCGGGCTCTCCAAGGCCACGGTGGAGACCGACGAAACCGGCCTGTACCGGCTTGACGACGGCACGAATACGGTGCTCGTGGCCTCCGGCGCGGTCAACCCCGTCGAGCTGTCGGACCTGCGGGCGACGGCGGAACGCCTGGCCCCCGCGGCCAAGGCGACCGGCGGCGGCATCGCCTGGATCGCCGACGGCGTCCCCGACCTCCGGCGCACCCGGCCGGGCCGCACCACGTCGGGCCGCGGCTGGATGGGTTTCGTCCGCAACGGCTCGTACGTGGTCACCGGCGTGACCGGGGTGCCCCTGCTGCCGGGATTCCTGGTCCTCGTCCTCGTCGTCGGCGGCATGATGGCGGCGTGGTATCGCGAGGGCCGGTAATCAGGGGTGCGCCGGTGTGGAATCCGTCCGCCCTTTCTGCCAGCATGGGATGGCGCCCTGGTGGGGCATTGCGGAGGAAAAGGGCGTTCGCATTGGAGGTACAGTCATGGGCAACGACCGGACGTCATCGACCAATCTTTACGTCCCCGCCATGGCGGGTCTGTACGACGGCCTTTCCGGGCTGGCGTACCCCTTTATCCGTGTCGTCACCGGCCTGTGGGCGATGCCCCACGGGGCGGGAAAGCTGTTCGGGTGGTTCGGCGGCAACATCGACGGCACCGCCGGCTTCTTCGCCAAGATCGGACTCGAACCGGCCTTGCCGCTGGCCTACCTGGTGGGCGTGACCGAGTTCTTCGGCGGCCTGGCTCTGGTCATCGGCCTGTGGACCCGGCCGGCGGCGGCGGCGCTGTTCGTCCTGATGTGCGTCGCCGTGTTCAAGGTCCACCTGGTCAACGGGTTCTTCTGGAACAAGGGCGGCTACGAGTATCCGCTGATGTGGGCCTGCCTGTGCATCGCCATTTTCATCCGCGGCGGCGGACGCCTTTCGGTGGACGCCAGGATCGGCCGGGAGTTCTGAGGCGGAGATACGGCAAGGGAAATGTGTGACACCTTCGTCGCGCTGCCGCCGGTGACCGCCGACGGGTGCGTCATTTTCGGCAAGAACAGCGACCGGCCCCGGGGCGAGGCGCAGACCGTCGTCCGCTATCCGGGACGCCGGCACGATGCGGGCGCGAGGGTGCGCTGCACCTACATCGAGATCGCCGAGGCCCCGGTCACCTTCGCCGTCCTGCTGTCCCGGCCCGACTGGATGTGGGGGGCCGAGATGGGCGCCAACGAGCATGGCGTCGTCATCGGCAACGAGGCGGTGTGGACGCGGGAGGACCTGGGGCCGCCGGCGCTGCTGGGCATGGACCTGGTGCGCCTGGGCCTGGAACGGGCGGACTCGGCGTTGCGGGCGCTCGAGATCATCACCGGCCTTTTGGAGGAGTACGGCCAGGGCGGCGCCTGCGCCGAGAACGACCCCGGGTTCGCCTATCACAATTCCTTCCTCATCGCCGACCGGCGGGAAGCCTGGGTCCTGGAGACGGCCGCCGGGTTCTGGGCCGCCGAGCGGATCACGACGGGCGTGCGCAACATCTCCAACGCGCTTTCCATTCGCGCACGCTTCGATCTGGCCTCGGAAAACCTGGCCCAACGGGCGGCGGAAAAGGGGCTGTATGGGGGGACCGGCGCGTTCGATTTCGCCGCCGCGTTCGGCGGCGCCGAGGGGGAACCGGCGCCCGGCTCGCGGGAGGCGTGGGGACGCCGGCTGCTGAAGAACCCTCCCGGCCGCTTCACGCCCGAGACCATGATGGACATCCTGCGCCACCACGAGAGCGGCATCTGCATGCACGGAGAGGTGCAGACGACCGCCTCCATGGTGTCGCGGCTCGCGGGCGGGGGCGGGGACGCCCACTGGATGACCGGCGCGCCGCATCCGTGCCGGAGCCCCTTCAAGCCGGTTCCGCTTGCCGGGTGAGGGGCGGCGGAGCTCTTCCCCATCGCCGGCCGCCCAGCGCACCCCAGGTCTTGGCGCTGGTACCGGCCCGGGGGCGGGATTAGGCTACTTCCGGAAAACTTTCTGCCAAGACCCGGGTGCGCGGACGCGAAATCCTCTCGCGCCCGCCTCCATCCACGGACCGCAAAGGGAGGGAACCCATGCCCACATACATCGGCTTCGCCAGCTACACCGACCAGGGGATACGCAACGTCAAGGATTCGCCCAAGCGCCTGGACGCGGCGAAAGACCTGGCCAAGGACCTGGGCGGGGAGCTCAAGCAGTTCTACCTGACCATGGGCGCCTACGACATCGTCATCGTTCTCGACCTGCCCGGCGACGACGCGGCGGCCAAGTTCGCGCTTTCGCTGTGCGCGCGCGGCAACGTGCGGACGACCACCGTCAAGGCCTTCACCGAAGCCGAGTACCGGGACATCGTCGCATCCCTGCCGTGAGCGGCGGCCCGATCGGCCTTTCGTCCGCGGCCGCTCCACCGTTCCCCGGCGTCTATCCGGTGTCGATGTCTTCCCCGTGCGGTCGGCCGGGGCGCCCGCCCGGAGTCGCCGCCGCCACCGCACAGACAAGGAGGGACGCCGGAGGTCCCCTTTTCAGTCCAGGGTGATGACCATGCCGTCGTCGGCGCACTCGCACGCCACGCCGTCCACCCGGTCCAGCATGTCCCGGCTCATGTGGGTGAGGATCAGGCGTTTGGGGCGGATTTCGTCCACATGGCTGAGAAGCGTGGCGTAGTCCAGGTGAAACGGCACCTTTTTCTCGAAGAAATAGGCCTCGGCGATGAACAGGTCGGCCCCCCGGGCCGCGGTGATCAGGGCATCGGTCCACTCGGTATCGCCGGAGTACGTCACCACCTTGCCGTCCACCTCGACGCGCAGCGCGAACGGCGTCGCGCCGCAGGCATGCACCACTTCATACGGGGTGACGGCGATGTCCCCGTGGGTCCACCGCCGGCCGGGCTCCAGCTCCTCGACGCGCCAGTCGAAACGCCAGGAGTTCTTGGACGAGCCCGGGAACAGGCACTCCTGGGCCTCGCCCAGGCGCCGGCCCAGGCCCGGCGGCCCGGCGATGACGAGCGGGGTTTCGCGGCGGCTGACGAACTGCGCATCGAGCAGAAAAACCGGGAGGCCACCGAAATGGTCCCCGTGCAGGTGGCTGATGAGGATGGTTTGCAGCGTATTGGGATCGACGCCGAAGCGGCGCATGGCGACCAGGGACGTGGCGCCGCACTCGATCAGGAACCGGCTTTCGTTGCCGGTGACCAGGAAACACGAATTGAAACGCCCGCCGCTGCCGAACGCATCGCCCGAGCCGAGGAACTGGACCTGCATACGATCCTCCTTGCGTGGGGTTCGCAAGGTAATCGTGGCCCGGCGCCGGCACAAGGCGCCGGGGCGGGCCGCCGGTACCGGATGGTGTCGCGCCGCGGCGCCTAGAAACCGGTGAGGGAGCGGTGCACGAGGATGCTGGCGATGGAAAGGGCGTAGATCAGCGCGCCCAGGAAAATGAAAAACAGGAAGTTGGCGACGGTACGCAGCGGAAATTTTGTCTGTTCCTGGGTCCGGCGCCGGGCGCCGCGCCGTTCCGCGCCGCCGATGATGGTGAGAAAATAGCGCCGGCCGAACGCCGGCAGGCTGAAGCGGATGTTGATGGGGGGATGGCGCAGCGACGGATCGCACACCGCCTGGTGGATGGCGTCTCTCTGCTCCGCGGTCAGGGTGTCCATGACCCGGGCCGGCAGGCGCGCGAACAGGGAGTCCGCCTGCAGGGCATACCCAAGGGCATCCATGGTTTCGCGGTTGGCCATCCTTGTCCCTCCCGGCGGACCACCTGCCCGCACCGTTCGGAGACCGCGCCACAGTGCAACTCTTAAGGAACAAAAGGTTAGCAATCCCTTAACCCGGAAGGATTTTATTCAGGGGGCGCGGCGCACGACAGGCCACTGGCGCCGCCGGCCAGGATTTCCCTTAAACCGCCGGCCCGGCGCGGATACACTGGGTTCCAATCCGGCGCGGCGGGCCCAGGGGGCGCCGGGGACCGTGGACACCGTGAAAGGCCGGGGGCGGGGCGGAACGGCGTGGAGATTTTCAAGGAATTCACCTTCGAGGCGGCGCACCTGTTGCCCAACACGCCCGAGGGCCACAAATGCCGGCGCCTGCACGGCCATTCCTTCCGTGTCGGGTTATACCTGCGCGGGAAGGCCGGTGCGGACAGCGGGTGGGTGATGGACTTCGCCGAGGTCGAGGCCGCCTTCCAGCCTACCCTGGGTGAGCTCGACCACACCTATCTCAACGACATCGAGGGCCTGGAAAATCCCACCAGCGAGGTCCTTGCCCGCTGGATCTGGAAGCGGGTGAAACCGAAGCTCCCGGGCCTGAGCAAGGTGGTCCTGCACGAGACCTGCAGCGCGGGCTGCGTGTACGCGGGCGAGGACGAATAGAACGGGGAACGTTATACCTGTTACCCACGCACGCTAAGTCATTCGCGGCGTTCCACGGTACCAACGGTTCTGCATCCGCGATACGCTTTGTCATGTCGATACAGGCCACTAGCGCCGGCGCGCATGGATAATACCAAGGCGCGGAATTAGACGGGTGGATAGCGGATGACGGCAAGCGGCGACGGACAGACGAAGACCACGGTCGCGGCCGAACACCTGCGCGCCGTGACGGAACGGGTGTTCGGGGCGCGGGGCGTGAGCACCGCGGACGCCCGGTTCGTCACCGACGTGCTTGTCGAGGCGAACCTCCGCGGCCACGACTCCCACGGGGTGGTGCGGGTCCCCAAGTGGGTCATCGGCCTCGAATCGGGCGCCATCAACGCCCGGTGCGCCCCCCGGGTGATCCGGGAAACCGCGAACGCGGCCCTTGTCGACGGCGACCGCGGGCTCGGGCCCGTCGTCGCCAAGGTCGCCACCGCGCTTGTCGCGGAAAAGGCGCGGGGCGCCGGGATCGCCATGGTCAGCGTGCGACGGGCCTCCCACATCGCCATGCTCCAATACTATCCGGAGGTGCTCGCGGCCCAGGGACTGATCGGCGTGGTCATGTCCAATACCGAGCCCGGCGTCGCCCCGTATGGAGGCATCGACAAGGTTTTGGGGACCAATCCCCTGTCCATCGGCGTCCCCGGGCGCAGCGGTCCGATCGTGCTCGACATGTCGACCAGCCACGTGGCGCGGGGAAAGATCGTCGCCGCCAGGAACCGGGACGAACAGATCCCCGAAGGCTGGGCCATCGACGACCAGGGCCGGCCGACGCGGGACCCCGCTGCCGCCTTGCTGGGCGCCCTGCTGCCGGTTGCGGGCGCAAAGGGTTTCGGGTTGTCGATCATGGTCGATCTCCTGGCCGGGGCGCTGTCCGGCGGCGCCGTCACCAAGGCCGTGCGCGGCACCTTCCGGATGGACGAGGAGGCGACCAAGGGCGATCTGTTCCTGGCCATCGATCCCGGCGCCGTCGCCGACCCGGAGGCGTTCCTGGACCGGGTCGAGGACCTCAAGGCGGACGTCCGCGCCAGCAGGACGGCGCCCGGCGTTGCCCGGATCTATCTGCCCGGCGAACCGGAGATGGAATGCCGGAGCAACCGCCTCGAAGAGGGGATCCCGATCGAGACGGACCTGCTGCACGAACTCGAAACGCTCGCCGCTGAAGCCGCGGCCTGAACCCGTGGCCGCCGGGGCGGTTGGCGGAAACACCCCGTTCACGCCTGCCCCCGCCCCGCCGGCCGGCCGAGACATGACCCTGGTGCCGCCATATGGATCGGTTTCTGTTCTGGGACTGCCTGGCCGTCATCGGCGCCATCGTCGTCCATCGCTGGGCCGCCATCGCGGTGGCGCGCTACGCCGATGGGGACCCTTCCCGGGCGCCGTCGGTGGCGTCCCTGGCGGCGCGTTGGCCGGGTGGCGACCTTTCCGGCGGGGACGAGCCCGTCCGCAATCATGTGGCCCTCATATTTTTGGGCAAACAATCCTATGGATCGTTAAATGGCCATTCGATCCACCCCGCGGGCGGGCCGTGTGGGCCGTGACACGGCAACAACGCACCCGATCCTGCGCCGGCCTCGGGTCGCCCCGATCGCCCGCACCCGCCGGTTTTGGACCCGGGCCGTTCAGAACAGGCCTTCGATCCGGCCCTGGTCGTCGAGGCAGATGTTGTCGGCCGCCGGCGCGCGCGGCAGGCCGGGCATGGTCATGACCGCGCCGGTGACGACGACCACGAACCCGGCCCCGGCCGACACCCGCACGTCGCGGATCGGCACCACGTGGCCGCTGGGGGCCCCCTTCAGGGCCGGATCGGCGGACAGGCTGTACTGGGTCTTGGCCATGCACACCGGGAAGTGCCCATAGGTCCCCTGCAACTCGTCGAAGGTCTTGCGCACCCGGGCGTCGGCGGCGATCCCCGAGGCCCCGTACATGCGGGTCGCGATACGCTCCGCCTTGTCCCACAGGGGAAGGGAGTCCTCGTAAAGCGGCTTGAAGTCCGCCGCACCGGACTCGGCCAGCTCGATCACCTGTTCGGCCAGCTCCTGCGCCCCCGCCCCGCCATCGGCCCAGTGGGTGCATACGACCGCCGCCGCGCCGTGCTCCCGGGCGCTCGCCCCGATCGCCTCCAGCTCGGCGTCGGTGTCATTG
Source organism: Pseudomonadota bacterium (assembly GCA_022545455.1). Taxonomy (GTDB): domain Bacteria; phylum Pseudomonadota; class Alphaproteobacteria; order Rhodospirillales; family 2-02-FULL-58-16; genus JACZQZ01. The sequence continues at coordinate 43,556 of JACZQZ010000001.1, read as the reverse complement.
ATAAACCGGTTGATCGCGACCACGACGGGAACCCCGAAGGCCGTGACGTTCTCGAGGTGGCGCGCCAGATTGGCGCAGCCCGCCGTGACCGCCGCCACGTTCTCGCGGCCCAATTCGTCCTTGCCCACGCCGCCGTGCATCTTGAGCGCCCGCACCGTGGCCACGATCACCGTCGCATCCGGCTTCAGACCCGCCTTGCGGCACTTGATGTCGAAGAACTTCTCGGCCCCGAGATCCGCCCCGAAGCCGGCCTCGGTGACCACGTAGTCGGCCAGTTTGAGCGCCGTCCTGGTGGCGATCACCGAGTTGCACCCGTGCGCGATGTTGGCAAAGGGCCCGCCGTGGATGAATGCCGGGTTGTTCTCCAGGGTCTGCACCAGGTTGGGCGGCAGCGCGTCCTTCAACAACACGCTCATCGGACCCGGCGCCTTCAGATCGCGGGCGTGGATCGGTTCCCGCCCCCGCGTCTGCCCGACCACGATCTTGCCCAGGCGCGCCTCCAGGTCCTTGAGATCGGCGGCCAGGCAGAAAATGGCCATCACCTCCGAGGCCACGGTGATGTCGAAGCCGTCCTCGCGCGTAAAGCCGTTGGCCACCCCGCCCAGGCCGCACGTGATCGAGCGCAAGGCCCGGTCGTTCATGTCCACCACCCGGCGCCACGATATCCGCCGCAGATCGAAGCCGAGCCCGTTGCCCCAGTAGATGTGGTTGTCGATCAAGGCCGAGAGCAGGTTGTTCGCCACCCCGACGGCGTGAAAGTCGCCGGTGAAATGCAGGTTGATGTCCTCCATGGGGACCACCTGCGCATAGCCGCCCCCGGCCGCCCCTCCCTTGACCCCGAAACAGGGGCCGAGCGAGGGCTCGCGCAGGCAGATCGTCGCCCGCTTGCCCAGCCGGTTCAGTGCGTCCCCCAAGCCCACCGTCGTCGTCGTCTTGCCCTCGCCCGCCGGCGTCGGCGTGATCGCGGTCACCAGGACCAGCTTGCCGTCCGGCCGCCCCGCCAGGCCGTCGATGAACGCGAACGATACCTTTCCCTTGTGCGGCCCGTACTGGATGAGCGCCTCACCGGGAATCCCAAGCTTGGCGCCCACCTCCGCGATCGGCAGCATATCCGCCATCCGGGCTATCTCTATGTCGCTCTTCGGCGTCATGTCATTCTTCGGCATCGGGTTCTTTCAATCCTTCCAGTTCTCTGTGCCGGCCCGGTGGGCGGGCGCGCGATATCGACGGCGGGCTTCGGACAGATCGCGCCGCCCATCGGTCACGATCTCGCCGGAAAACATCCGGAAATGGCGGCAAGAGGTAAAGTCAAAGGTTTTTATGAGGCGATAGACCGAGACGATGCGGCGCCAAGCCCCAGGAACACCCTGCTTTCCGCTGCGCCCGCGCCCTGCCGGCATTCAGGCCCGGCGCAGGATACTCCACCGGACGCATCGGGTGCAAATTTCCACACTCCGGGACCGGCCATAGCCGGAATATATTAAGTCATCGCGAATAAGAATTGTACAAAACAACCGGTACGGCATTGTCTATAAGGACTTGCAGCTATCGCCTCATCGGCTCGGAAAATGGATGCCGGGCAGAACCGGCCGGTCAAGGGGGGGTGTCCGCGCCGTGGTGGCCGGAAACCCTGTGCCAAGGAGGAGACCCGGAAACGGAAATCCGCGGCCACCGGGCGACTCCACCGGTACCGCGGCAGTGAGGGTAGTTAATCGCGGATGGCCTGCCCGGCGCGGCCGGCAGGAGCCGTCCTGGAGGACCCCATGCGGAGGTTCGCAGCCGTCATCCCCGTGGCGCTCGGGCTCCTCGTGGCCGCCTGTGCGCAGACGATCCCTCCGATGAAGCCGGGGACCAGTTTCCGCGACTGCCCGGAGTGCCCGGAGATGATCGTGGTGCCGGCCGGCAGCTTCATGATGGGGGCGTCCGAGGGCGAGGCCGAAGGCATGACGGCCGGCGCCCGACACCATGTGAAGTGGGAGTGGGAGCGGCCCCGGCACACGGTGACCATGGACCGCCCGTTCGCCCTTGGCACGTTCAAGGTGACGCGGGCGGATTATGCCGCCTTCGTGCGGGAGACGGGGTACGGCGACATCGAGGCCTGCTACCGCTGGACGGGCCGCCGGTTGGCCTTGGCCATGGGCGCGGACTGGCGTGATCCCGGGTTCGCGCAGACCGACCGTGACCCGGTGGTGTGCGTGAGCTGGCATGACGCGCGGGCGTATGCGTATTGGCTGAGCCTGAAGACCGGGAAACGATATCGGCTGCTGTCCGAGGCCGAGTGGGAGTACGTGGCGCGCTCCGAGACGATGACGACGGCGGACGCAAGGGACCGGCCCAACGGGTTCGGCGTGCACGAAATGTTTGGCGGCGTCGGCGAGTGGCTGAGGGACTGCTGGCACGACACCTACGACGGCGCGCCCAGCGACGGCAGCGTGTGGACGGCGAAGGGCCGGTGCAACGACGGGGTCCTGCGCGGCGCGTCCCCGTATTCCGGGCCGCAGCCGGTCCGCCCTTCCCGCCGGAGCCGTTTCAACCCGTTCCGGCGGAACGTCGACATCGGCTTCCGCGTCGCCCGGACCCTCGATCCCTAACACCACCCAAGGCCGGGCGGCGGGGCCTGGTTCGGCTTGGGGTGTAGGCACGGCGCCGATGGTGGGGCCGGGCGGCCCCTCAGCCGCGGATGCGTTCGATCAGGGCCAGGATACGCCGGGCCTTGTCGACGACGGGGTAGTCGACGAACCGGCCGTCCACCTGGATCGACGCCGAGCCGGCGGCTTCCGCTGCTTCGAACGCGGCGACGATCTTTTCGGCCTCGGCCACCTCTTCGGCGCCGGGCGTGAAGATCCCGTTCACCGGCGCGATCTGGTCCGGGTGGATGCACAGCTTGCCCTGGAAGCCGAAGTCGCGGGCCGTCCCGGCCGAGCGCCTTAGGTTTGCGTCGTCGCGGATGTGGACGAAGACCGTGTCGACGGGGGGCTCGATCCCGGCGACGCGCGACGCCAGCACGATGGCCGCCCGGGCGTGGGCCAGCTCGCCCTCGTCCACCGTCCACCGCATGCCCACATCGAGGGTGTAGTCGGCGGCGCCGAAGGACATGCGCCGGGTGCGCGTGCCGGCGCCGGCGATTTCCGTCACCGCGTCCAGGCCGCGGCCGGTCTCGATGATGGGCATGAGGTCGATGGTGCCCGGCGCCATGCCGCGGTCCCGCTCGATCTGCGCCAGCAGCCAGTCCACGGACTGGAGCTGGGCCGGCGTCTCCACCATGGGCAGCACGATGCCGTCGAGCCACGGCCCGGCGACGGCGAGGACGTCGCCGTAGCAGAACTCGGTCCCGTAGCCGTTCACCCGCACGTAGCCCGGGCAGTCGCGGGGACGTTTCAAAGCGTCTGTCACCGCGCCCCGGGTTTCCACCTTCTCGGCGACCGGGACGGCGTCCTCCAGGTCCAGGATCACCGCGTCGGCGCCGACCTCGAAGACCTTGACGCGCCGGCGCGGATGGTTGCCGGGCGCGAACAGGAACGTGCGGAAGGGTCCCGTCATCTTCGGTTCTCCGTTCATTCACTCCTCCCCTTCAGCGCCGCCGCGGTCGAGCGGCAGGGCCGTGCGGTACTTCACCTGCTTGAGCGCGAAGCTCGACCTGATGGACGCGATCCCCGGCACCCGGGTCAGGTGGTCCATGAGGAACCGTTCATAGGCCATCAGGTCGGGGACCACGACGCGCAGCAGGAAATCGGCCTCGCCGGTCATCAGGTAGCACTCCATGACTTCCGGGCGTTCCCGGATGGCGTTCTGGAACACGTCCAGCTCCCGTTCCACCTGTCGCTCCAGGCTGACGTTGACGAAGACGCTGACCGTCAGGCCGACACTGGCGGCGTCGATCAGGGTGACGTAGTTGGAGATCACCCCGCTTTCCTCCAGTTCCCGCACCCGGCGCCAGCACGGCGAGGCCGAGATGCCGACCCGGGCGGCCAGATCCACGTTCGAGATGCGGGCGTTGCCCTGCAGGTGCTCGAGGATGCGGCGGTCGATGGCGTCGAGCTGCCGGTGAGGCATAATCTGCCTTAAAATCCCATAATTTCGACAAATTCTTGTTATTTCTTAGCCTCTAGAAGGCGATTTCGCAAGAAATTCCAGACAGTTTGGAATTATAATTCCGGACGTTTCCGCCACAGGACGGCGTTCGTCATGACCGCAACCCAGACCCTGGCCGGCGCGGAGCCTGTGCCTTTTTCCGACGCCGAACGCATCGCCTGCCTGCGCGCAGTCGAGCGCAAGGTGCTGTGGCTGTCGGCGTGGATGGTCCATCACGCCAACCACGTGCGGCCGCGCCCGGACCCGTTGAAGGTGGGCGGCCACCAGGCGTCGTGCGCCTCGGTGGCGACATTGATGACGGCGCTGTACATGCACGCGCTCCGGCCCCGGGACCGGGTCGCCGTGAAGCCCCATGCGAGCCCGGTCTTCCACGCCATCCAGTACCTGCTCGGCCGCCAGAGCCGCGCCATGCTGGAGGGGTTCCGCACCATGGGCGGGGCCCAGTCCTATCCCTCGCGGACCAAGGACGGCGACGACGTGGACTTCTCCACCGGGTCCGTCGGCCTGGGCGCGGCGGTCACCGTCTTCGCCTCGCTGACCCAGGACTACCTCAGGGCCCGCGAGTTCATCCCCCGGAGCGACACGCCGGGCCGCATGGTGGCCGTCCTCGGCGACGCCGAGATCGACGAGGGCAACGTCTTCGAGGCCCTGCTGGAAGGCTGGAAGCACGACCTCCGCAACACCTGGTGGATCATCGATTACAACCGCCAGAGCCTGGACAGCATCGTCAGCGACCGCCTGTTCTACCGCATCGAGCGCATGTTCCGCATGACCGGGTGGAACGTGATCACCCTGAAATACGGCAAGAAGATGCGCGAAGCGTTCGCGCTGCCCGGCGGCAAGGCGCTCAAGCGCTGGATCGACGACTGCCCCAATTCGCTGTACAGCGCGCTGACCTTCCAGGGCGGCCCGGCGTGGCGCAAGCGGCTTGTCGAGGATCTCGCCGGCGAGGCGGACGTGCCGGCGCTGCTGGCGCGCTACGACGACGCGGCGTTGTCGGAGGTGATGACCAACCTCGCCGGTCACGACATGGAGACCGTGCTCGAGGCCTTCGACAGCGTCGACGACGACGCGCCGACGTGTTTCATCGCGTACACCATCAAGGGCTACGGCCTGCCCCTGGCGGGCCACAAGGACAACCACGCGGGCCTGCTCAGCCCCGACCAGATGGAGGCCTTCCAGGCCGGGATGAACGTGCCCAAGGGCGCCGAATGGGACCCGTTCGCCGGCCTCGCGCTGGCGCCCGAACGCCTCAAGGACTTCCTCGCCTCGGTGCCGTTCAACCGCGCCGCCGGGCGCCGCCACGCCAGCGCCGCGGTTCCCGTGCCCCGGCGGCTGGAATTCCGCGCCTCGGAGCGCATGTCGACCCAGGAGGCCTTCGGGCGCATCCTCAATGACCTCGGGCGCGGCGACACGGCGCTGGCCGACAGCATCGTCACCACCTCGCCCGACGTTACCGTCTCCACCAATCTCGGCGGCTGGGTCAACCAGCGCGGGCTGTTCAGCCGCTTCCGCCAGGCCGACGTGTTCCGCGACGAACACGTGGTCTCGGCCCAGAGGTGGGAGATGGCGCGCAGCGGCCAGCACATCGAGCTCGGCATCGCCGAGAACAACCTGTTCCTGCTGCTGGCGGCGCTGGGACTGGCCGGGCCCCTGTTCGGCCGGCGGCTGCTGCCCATCGGCACCCTCTACGACACGTTCATCGGGCGCGGCCTGGACGCGTTGAACTATGCCTGCTACCAGGACGCCCGGTTGATGATGGTGGCCACGCCGTCGGGCATCACGCTGGCCCCCGAGGGCGGGGCGCACCAGTCCATCGGCACGCCGCTGATCGGCGTCGGCCAGCCCGGACTGGCGGCCTTCGAGCCGGCCTTCGCGGACGAGGTGGCGCACATCATGTGCTGGGGCTTCCGCCACATGCAGAAGAAGGACGGCGGGTCGGTGTACCTGCGCCTGTCGTCCCACCCCCTGGTGCAGCCCGAACGCACGATCTCCGGGACGCTCGGGGACGACATCATCGCCGGCGCCTATTGGCCGACGGCGCCCGGCGACGGGGCCGGGCTCGCCATCGTCTATTCCGGCGCCGTCGCCGGCGAGGCGCACGATGCGTTCGACCGGGTGCGCGAGACGGTCCCCGACGCCGGGCTGCTGGCGGTGACGTCTGCGGACCGGCTTCATGGGGGCTGGCGGGCCGCCGGCGCCGGAGACCCGGAGCCGGCATCCCACATCGAGGCCCTGCTGGCGCCCCTGGCGCCGTCGGCAACGCTGGTGACCGTGCTCGACGGCCATCCGCTGACGCTTTCGTGGCTGGGCTCGGTCGACGGCCACCGCGTGGTGCCGCTAGGCGTCGACCGCTTCGGCCAGTGCGGCACCGTGCCCGGGCTGTACCGGGAATACGGCATCGATGCCGAGGCGATCGTCGCCGCGTGTTCGCGCGTCGGCTCCGCCGGGTAACACCTTAATTAAAGGGGCGTTGCCCCTTTTGATCCCGACCAAGGGCCGGCGGCCCTTGGAACCCGGTTAGGTCGTGTACTCATAAACGAGAGTTTGGTCGGCGGCGGCGCGCCGATGTCGGCTTCTACGCCAACACCGGACGTTCGGTAGACCCGCGCTGGATGTCCGCTCATAGCCATAACCGGACCTTTCCGATCCGGCCTCCGCGACATGGAGGCTACAGCCGTATCGGCCCTTCCCTCCATCGGTGTCCGGTCTAACTTAAAAAGTGGTATCGTTCGTGGGGGCAGGTCAGACCCGTGGAATCGCTTCATCTTTTATAGCGGTAGGAATAACGGCTAGTGCGGAACTCCCGGCGGGGTCGCTGATGCGAGATCATCGACGGCGCGGGCGACGGCCCCGTAGAAAAGCTGAAGTTCGGCGTCCTGGGCGCAGGATTCTACGCATTCGGCAACGTATCGGCAGGCTTGGGGTCCGTGCCGGTCCAGGATGTAACGGGCAACGTCGTAAACGTCCCTCGACGCGATCATGCCCCGACCCTTGTCGGTAATTGTGGCGACGGTTTGACGATGCCGGCTCAGTCTCGCTTTCGTCGCACCTCGTGCGCCGACCCGCCGCGGCGCCAGATGGCTCGGGCCCGATTGCGGGCGAATGCGGCGCTGTGCGGCAACTGAAACAGCGTGACGCCGCGCCGTTTCAAAAACGGCGTCAGGGCAAGCCCGGCGGCGAAGCCGCCCAGATGGGCAACGATGGCGATGCCACCCTGGGCCTGCATCGCCGCCGGCAGGGCAAACAACTGCTCGACGATCCAAAAGCCGAGCACCAGGAAGGCGGGCACATTGATCGTGCCGACGAAGATGAACAACCAATAGAAGACGCGGATGTTGGCGCGGGGCCAGATCAGGAGATAGGCAGCGATCACGCCGCTGATCGCACCGGAGGCGCCGACCAGGGGCACCCGGCTGGCTGGATCCACCGCCGCATGGGCGAGCGTGCCAACAACGCCGCATATCAAGTAGAAGAGCAGATAGCGGAACCGCCCCATGGCGTCCTCGACGTTGTCGCCGTAAAGCCAGAGGAACCACATGTTGCCCACTAGATGCATCAACCCGCCGTGCGAGAACATACTGGTGACCAGCGTGGCCGTAGAGGGGACCCGCGCCAGGTCGCTGACCAACTCGGTCTGTCCGAAAAACACAGCTGGAATGAAGCCGAAGCTCAGCGCATAGGCTTGGCCTTCATGCGGTCCCAGCGGGAGTTGCACCAGCAGATAAACCGCCGTGCAGATGCCGATGATGGCGAGCGTTGCCAGCGGTGGCCCGTGGTGGCGTGGGTTGTCGTCTCGATAGGGAAAGAACACGTGGGATAAGCTCCCTGATCAATGGCCGGTCCCAGAAACGCAATACATGCTCCAGCACCCTCCGCCCAAAAGATTGCTACACGCGGATCAGGCCTTTCCCCAAGCAACCCTTAGCCGGGATTCCCCAGATGGCTCCCCCCGGTTAGTGTGTCGCCGTCGACGTCGATCTCGGCAAACGCCTCGGCGTATTGCTCCAGCCCAAGATCCTTCAACCAGCCTTCGACGTTTACCGTAATTCACCCAACTCAACAGTCGATCGAGGCGACACAGTACCATGAAGATGCTGTCGGGTGCTCGACGCGATGAATGTCTGCAGAGGGTCACAAGCCGACGTCGATCACCCGACTGCAAATGGTCCGCTATAGCCTCAGGAGCGGACATTGGGTCTCGGTATGTCTGCTTTCAAGGGTGAAGCGGACGAAGATCAACGGCCCTCAGAACGTCCGCTCATAGCCAGGAACGGACATTGGAACCGGTAGCGAGACGGAGGGTTAAATGCACTGTCACCGTGTCGCCGTGACTGGGATTGGTCATGAGAACCTCCTAAGTTGAAGGCCCGCGAAGAAAATGGAATCGGAGGTTACTGGCGCGACATTGAGTCAATAATCTTGCGCACCCGGGCCAGCAGAACAACATCGGTCCGCAGCGCGTCGTTGATCTGGCGGTACTCCTCCAGCGTGACGCCTTCCGTGTTGACGATGGCCGCTTCGTTTACGCTGTTCGCCTTGTCAACGAGACCCTTCGCCTCGTCCTCGGTCTTCGCCGCGTTAATCTGTGGCATAAAAAAAGCGATGGTTTTCTCGACCTGGATTGCGGCTTGCCCGAACGCTTGCAGCTTTGCGTCGGAAATCTCGGGTTGTGCAGCGACCTGTGCGGCAAACAGCATGCAAAAGCCGACGAACGTCGCTATGCCGGCGTATCGTTGGTAGATGGACATCATGAAGGTCTCCTCGTAGAAACGAGCAGACCGGATCGCGGCGCCTGAACTCTCGTGCAGTGCTTCTTGCGCCGTGGTCAGTCAAGTAGTTTCAGATTGTCGGCGGCTTTGCGTCCGTTGCGTCCGGGGACCAACTTGTACTCCACCTTTTGTCCTTCGCGGAGTTCGGTGAACCCGGCCCGCTCGACCGAAGAGATATGAACGAAGGCGTCCCTCGAACCGTCGTCGGGTGCTATGGATCCGTACCGCTGAACGACCTTGAACCACTTCACGGTTCCGGTCGGTATGCTCGTCCCTTTCCAATTTTTGGCCCAATCGCTTCCGTAGAGGCGATACACTTCACACTGTCTCTACAGGCAATTGGGTGAAAAGGACGGCCTTCCCGACCAATTACTCGGAAGATACAAACGCGAAGTTCCGGATACAGCGTCGGCAATCATTCCGGCGAGGTCAATGGGTCAAAAGTGGTAGTTCGCCGAGTACGTAACGGTTGACCGGTGTGGACCTGTGAGCGGACATCGCCACTCGCAACACCGGTTAATGAGTCCATGACCTGGTCGTACAGGTTCTCCGTCTCACACATACACGAGGATCACGCGGCCATAATTCCAACCTTGAGCGTCAGATCGGCGGTGCTGACGTAGTCGGTAGTGCCTCGCTCCACGATGGCGCAGAACAGGGAGGTCTTGTCGGAGGGTAGGACGAAGGGCATGGCGAGGTCTAGGGCGGAGCCCATCCCGTTGTTGGCGACGGTGGCCCAAGTGGTGATCTGTGCGACACCGATGATCTTGGTCAGGTCGTCGTCATCGACGGTGAGCGCCCCGTTCTCGGTGAACGTGGTGTTCTCCGGGTCCGCCGTGAAGAAGATCACGTCCTTGTTGACGCTGACCTTCGCCTTGTCGGTGATGATGACGGACTGGATCCGTCCACCCCCGCCCGAGAACTTCACGGCGTTCAGAAGCTCGAGCTTGCCGCCGACCAGGTCTCCAGTGGAATAGTCCGGGGACGCCTGGATGACCGGCGTGACTAAGATGGTGGAGAGCAGGCCCGATTGGGCGAGCAGCTTTGTAGAAGACAAGTCGGTTCCTTCCGATCAGGAGGGTGGCCCCCCTCGCTCTCAACGCCAAGACGCACGGGTTCTCCGTCCCCGGACTCCGCAGAGGGACCAGGATGGGCCTGTGGTTGGACGTGGTGAGAGCGAGGGGGGGTATCAACGCCGGCCTTGGCACCCGGCGATCTCTCGTGGTGTACGGGTGGTGTGGGTCAGTCCGCCGTGGGGAGCGTCACCGTGGAGCCGTTGCCCAGGTTCAAGACCACGTTGCCGTCCGCGTCTTAGCGGCTGATTTCTAATCCGGTGATGCTGGTCCGACACCGCGAGTATCAGGCGTGAGTCCAGGTTGGCCGCGGAACGGCGATCAGATCTTGGCGCCGGCCAGCCGCTTCGGCAGATCTTCCCAGTTCTCGCCCGCCGCCATCACGCAGCTGAGACCATTCGGCCGCGTCAGGACGATGGTGAAGGTGCGGAACGGCGAGGCGAAGACCTCGATAATGGCGCCGTTGCTCCCAAGGCCCATGGAGACGGGCGCCTCGGAATAGGTCTTTTCCAGGCTCGCCACAATCGCCTTGCGCTCGCCGCAGACGGTTTGTGCTTGCGCGGCCGATGGAAAAACGCTCCAACCAATGAGCAGAGCGCTAAAAACGGCGGTCAGATATCGAACCATAATACGCTCCATTCATTCGATATTTTCCAAACCAAGGGGCAGGCTGCCGCCACGCCAGCACAAATCGGCGCCGCCATGATTGGTGACCGCCGGTCGTGGTGAGAGCCTCGCGTATGGGTTATTGGAGCGGCGCACGTTGGAAATTCAAAATTATTGGAGTTCCCAGACGGTCTTGTTGCCACGCCCAGATGGCGAAAGCCGCCTGCGAGGCGCTTTCAGCGGTGTGCTTGGAGGGTACGAAAATCACTGGAGGCTGTTGAAAAACTCCTGAAAAACCCGTTTTCAGCCGAAATCGGCGAGCATTGCCAAAGTGCTGAATTCCTAAGCTATTGATTTTATTGGAGTCGAATTTTCGTTCGTTCCCGAAAGGGCGCAATTTCAGGGCTCCAAATAGTTTTTCAACAGCCTCACTGGTTTTTGGAACAAGGAAAATCGGGCCAGATTTGACCACTCAGACAAACTCGGATGTCCGCTTATGGCTATGAGCGGACATCTGCCGCTCAACCCTGAAATCCCTTTATGAGTACAGGCCACCGGACGCGTCCGCCGTGGCGTGCTAGACCCCGAAGCGGGCCAGGGTGCGCTCCACCGAGGCCACGTAGGAGCCGCCGAACAGGCGCACGTGCACAAGCAGCGGATACAGGTTGTAGAGATCGCGGCGGTCTTCGAAGAACCCGGGCTTAAGCGGCGCGCGCTCCCGGTAGCGCTCGAAGAAGGGCTCGCCGAAGGTGCCGAACAGGGTGCCGAAGGCGAGCTCGATCTCGGCATCGGCGTGATAGACGGCCGGGTCGACGAAACCGGCGATGCGCCCGTCCCGGCACAGGACGTTGCCGGTCCACATGTCTCCGTGAACGAGGGACGGCTTGGCACCGTCGTCCAGCCAGGTCTCCAGGCGGCCGGCGAGCGCCTCCAGGCGGGTCATCAGGGGCCCGGGCAGGCGCCCGGCGTCCAGCGCCTGGCGCCCCATGTGGAGCAGGCGGTGGTCGCGGAAGAAGGCGATCCAGCTTTCGCTGCGCGGGTTGGGCTGGTGCAGGCCCCCGATCACCGTGTCCCGCTCGAAGCCGAAGGCCTCCGCGCCAACCCCGTGCAGGTCGGCGAGCAGGTCCGCGGCGTGGATTTGCGCGTCCGCCGTCAGGCCGCCCCGGGTCTCGATGAAGGTCATCAGCAACAGCCGGTCGTCGGCGTGCACGACCGTGGGCACCGGGAGCGTGCTGTGGTCCGCCAGGTAGCGCAGCATGAACCCTTCCAGGGCGAGGCCGCTGCCGGCGCCGCCGGTCTTGGCGACCAGGGCCTCGCCGTTCTCCAGGCCGACCCGGTGGACCTCGCCGATGCAGCCCCCGCCGAGGGGGGAAAAGCGGACCGGGCGCGAGCCGGCGAGGCGGGCGATGGTCTCGGCGATGTCGCGGTCCATGGGATTTCAGTGCCTTGCCATCGGTTGGATCAAAAATCCCGGATACGCTTTGTCGTGGCACCGGAAGCGGCTTGCGCCGAGCGCTGCCGCGCGGGCTCTCGCGGGGCCGACGGCCCCGCACCCCTCAGGCTTAGGGCCTACGGCCCTAAAGAAAAGCGGCGGCTCGGGGGACTTACGCGGCCCCACCGGGGGCCACGGTTCCCCTTCGCGGGTGCAACACCACCCGGCGTAGCCGGTCCCTGGTCACAAGTGGTTCTCGCGGATGTGGGCGAGCAGCCCTTGCGCCGCCTTCTCGGCCAGGTCCAGCACCAGGTCGAACCCGTGGGCGTCTCCGTAATAGGGGTCGGGCACGTCGCGCCGTCCCGCGTCCGGCGCGAAATCCAAGAACAGGCCGAGCCGGTGCTCCTCGCCGGGCGGGCACATGCGCGACAGATCGGCGTGGTTCCTGGTGTCCATGGCCAGCACGTAGTCGAAGGCCGTGAAGTCCTCGCGCCTGATCGTGCGGGCCCGTTGTCCGCTCAGGCTGATGCCGCGCCGCCGGGCCGCGGCCTGGGCCCTGGGGTCGGGCGCATCGCCCACGTGCCAGTCGCCGAGGCCCGCGGAATCGACGCCGATGGCCTCGCTTAAGCCCTCGCGCTCGACCAGCGCCCGGAACACGCCCTCGGCGGTGGGCGAACGGCAGATGTTGCCCAGGCACACGAACATCACGTTGACCAATGGGGACTTCTCCGTGGTTTTCCGAAGCCGGGGTGGATTATCATGACCCTACACGCCACGGGCAAGGGCCTCAATGAGCGCGACATCCGAGCGGCACATCGTCGTCCTCACGGGCGCCGGCATTTCGAAGGAGTCCGGCCTCGACACCTTCCGCGACGCCGACGGCATCTGGGCCAAGGTGCGCGTCGAGGACGTGGCCACGCCCGAGGCCTTCGCCCGCGATCCGGTGGCCGTGCACGCGTTTTACAACGCCCGGCGCAGCAGGCTGGCCGGCGGCGCCGTGCACCCCAACGCCGCCCACGAGGCGCTGGCGCGCCTCGCCGGCGAATGGCCGGGCCGGGTGCTGGTGGTGACCCAGAACATCGACGACCTGCATGAGAGGGCGGGCAGCCGCAACCTGGTGCACATGCACGGCGAGCTGCTGAAGGTGCGCTGCGCCGCGTGCGCCCATGTTTTCCCGGGGACCTCGGACCTCGGCGTCGGGGACGCCTGCGCGGCCTGCGCGGCCACGGGAACGCTGAGGCCCCACGTGGTGTGGTTCGGCGAGATGCCGATGGAGATGGAGCGCATTTACGATGCGCTGTCGGCGTGCGCGCTGTTCATGTCCGTGGGCACGTCGGGCAACGTCTATCCGGCGGCCGGCTTCGTCGAGCACGTCGGCCTGTCCGGCGACGCCCACACGGTGGAGCTCAACCTGGAGCCGTCGGTGGGCGCCAGCCTGTTCGCCGAGGCCGTCTACGGCCCGGCGACGGAAGTGGTGCCGGCCTATGTGGACAGGATCCTCGAACAGGGGTGGTAGCCGGGGGCCGGCCTGAGTGGCCTTTATCAGCTAAATTGCACTCATACGATCGCTTTTCCCGTTTCCTCGGCAGGAGGGGAGGCGCGGGCGATGGCGGCCCATCGGCAAGCCTTCCCGACGCCCCGGGGGGCCACCGGGGGGTGTCCCCCCGACACCGTA
>JACZQZ010000001.1:0-29896 GCA_022545455.1 Pseudomonadota bacterium | reverse complement strand
TGCGAGGCTTCCGGACGTCGTCGCGCGCCGCTTGTGGTGCACGCACACCAAGGCGCGACGCGCTCCTAGCCGGAAACCTCGCAACGCCGTCGTATGGGTGCTATTTAGCTGATAAAGGCCACTAGGGGCTTGTCACGTACGCTTTTGGCGCGTCGATCGGGCCCAATCGGGAAACCGTCTCCCGGTCGATCACGGAATTGCCAGGCGGGCGGCGTCGAAGTCGTCCAGGCGGTTGGTCCGGATGACCTCCTCGATCGCCCGAACGTAGTCCTCGCGCCGTTCCGAATAGGACGTCAGGTGGCGGGCCAGGGCCAGTCCCGCGGGCATCATCAGGTCGTCGCGGCGCCCGGCTGCCCGGGCGCGGCGTAAGGCGGCGTAGGCGCGATGGGTGTTGAGATTGTGGAGATAGGATCGCACGGACTCGGCGATGGTGTGAAAATGCCTGACCTTGAAAGAACCGTCGCCGCCCGCGGGCAACAGGCCGCCGACGGCGTCGTCGTAGGTGTGCTGGCCGAAGAAGTTGTTGGCCTCGTCGACGAAACGCGAAGCGCCCCAGCCGCTCTCGATGGCCGCCTGGGCGAGGGCCAGCGACGGCGGCACCGCGTCCACCCGGCGGCCCAGGGTCGCCACGTCGCCCTCGCGGACCCCGTAATGGGCGTACAAATCCCCAATGCGTGCCGTGGGTGAGCGCCACACCCGCTTGCGGTCCTCCAGAATGTGTCGGTTTTCGCGCAGGATCAAAGGAAGCATCAGGCGCAGGAACAGGCGCTTGCGCCGGGCGGTGTCGGCGATGTCCCGAAGGCCGGTTCCCACGCTGTCGACGAAAACCGCGTCCACCGGCCCACCCGCCCGCACGCCTTCGAGGTCGTAGGCTGCGATCTCGGCGAGGCCGGGGCCGGGGGCGGGCGGCGTCGGTACGATGAGGCGGACGCCAAGGATGACAACGGCGGCGAGGACGCCGGCAAGGGCCAGTTTGGCCGGGAGCGGTGTACGCGTCGTCCACGCCCGGGCCGTCCACCGGCGACGGGCGGCGCGCACGAGAGGCGCGATTTTCCGGGTTGCCGCAATTATAGTCATGGTCCTCGGTCGGGATTGGATTCAAGCGTTCGTACGGGGCGCCGATTATGATCGGAAAGACCCAACAATTTATGAATGATCTGGACACCCTGCTCGGCGACGTGCGCGCCTGCCGGGTCTGCGCCGCCCATCTGCCGCTGGGGCCGCGTCCGGTCCTCAGGGCGGCGGCCGGCGCCAGGCTGATGATCGTCGGCCAGGCGCCGGGGACTAAGGTGCACGAGAGCGGAATCCCCTGGGACGATCCCTCGGGCGACCGCCTGCGCGCCTGGCTGGACATGGACCGGGACACATTTTACGACGCCCGGCGCATCGCCATCATCCCCACCGGGTTCTGCTATCCGGGCCGGGCGGAGAACGGCGGCGACAACCCGCCCCGGCCCGAGTGCGCGCCGCTGTGGCATCCGCCGCTGCGGGCCGCCCTGCCGAAGATCGCGCTCACGTTGCTGGTGGGGACGTACGCCCAGGCCTTCTACCTGGGCGGACGGCGCAAGAGGACCATGACGGAAACGGTGAAGGCCTGGCGCGCCTACCTGCCGGAGTTCCTGCCGACGCCGCACCCGAGCTGGCGCACCACCGGCTGGCTCAAGAAAAACCCCTGGTTCGAGGCGGACGTGGTGCCGGAGCTGCGGCAACGGGTGCGGGGGGTCCTCGGATAGGGAACGGCGGGCGGCGCGTCGCCGGGAGCGGCCCCAGGGCGTGTTCTCATAGACGAGAGTTGGGTCAGCGGCGGGGCGCCGATGTCGGCTTCAGAGCCAACACCGGTCGCAAATCCGCCCATTCGGGCACTTCCGCTTTTAGCCATAAGCGGACATCCGACCATACATATTCGATTCGAGACGATTAGGGTCTGCACAGCAGCCTCAGGCTCAGCAAAGGGGCGAGGGTGCCCTGTCTAGTCTCGGGAAGATTCGGAGTTGATTCGATTGAGAAAGTACATGTCCAGGAGACCCTTGTTCTTGGCTTCGATCAGGCCGCGATGCTCGCACTCGAACTGGTCCTTGACACGGTGATATGTGCTTTCGGATAGCGCGATCCGGCCCGCCTCTCCGTTTGATTCGATCCTCGCCGCGACGTTCACAGCATCACCCCATATGTCGTAGGTGAACTTCTTTTTCCCAACGACCCCGGCCATGACTGGACCGGTGTTTAGTCCAATTCGCAGCTCCCAGGGCTGCAGGCGCATTTTCTCCCGCTGCCTGTTTGCCCGAGTCATGAACTCCTGAATCTCGAGGGCCGCGCGACAGGCGTCGACGGAATGGGTACGATTTTCCTCGGGCAACCCTCCAGCGCACATGTAGGCGTCGCCGATGGTCTTGAGCTTCTCCAGATTGTGGTGCTCGATAATTTCGTCAAAGGCGGAAAAATACTGATTAAGGTCGTTGACCAGGGTACGCGGCTCCGACGCCTCCGCGATGCGTGTAAACCCCTTGAAGTCGGTGAACATGATCGTCACCGAATCGTAGTGTCTGGGTTCGACCTCATTCCGGGTTTTCAATTCGTCCGCGATCTTCGCAGGAAGGATATTGAGCAGCAGTTCGTCTGATCTCGTCTTCTCGGACTCCAACGCTTGCCGTGCGCCACTCAACTCGATGAGTTTCCGACGCAATTCGAGCTGCGCCATGGTCTGACGCGAGAGGCGGCGTAAGGATTCCGACTGCTCGAAGGTCAACTTCCGCGGTTCGAAATCGAACACGCAGACCGTTCCGAGGGCATAGCCTTCGGTATTGATCAGCGGCATGCCGCAGTAGAAACGGAAGTGTGGCTCACCCTTGACGGCCGCTTGGTCGGCGAAGCGTTCATCCTTTGCGAGGTCAGGCACGGTCAGGAGATCGCTTTGACAGATCGCGGTCGAGCATGCTGTACCCCGCGGTAAATACGTGAGGTCCGGCGGCAGCCCGTATTTTGCCTTCAGCCACTCGCGCGTGTCGGCGATGATGTTGATCAAGCCAACAGGGCACTGGCAAATCTGTGCTGCTAGCTCGGCGATGTCGTCGTAAGACAACTCGGGCAGTGTATCAGTGACATGATAGGTTTCGACCGCCGCAACGCGTTCGACCTCATTGTCTGGTACGGGATACATCATGGGTCTTTCTTAGTTTCGCGAGCGCACTTTCAGGCACACCAACCTTCTCCCACCGGCAGACGTCGCTTCGCCGTGACTTTGACGTTACGAAAAAACAAAATCGTAGCACCAGAGATGCTGATTAGGATACGCCAGTCGGATATTCCGCGCTGCACAAGCATTGCGATGAGGTCCGCGACCGGCTGAACAGGCAATTCCCAGTGAGCGATCAACGCCAACGACTTCCGCTATGGGTCATGAACGGGCATCGCCGAGTTCGTTACGCATGACCGGTGTGGACCTGTGAGCGGACATCGCCACTCGCAACCCCGGTTAATGAGTCCATGCCCTAGTCGCGTGATTTCCTGCCCAGCCTGAGCCTGAGGGCGTTGAGTTTGATGAACCCCTCGGCGTCGCGCTGGTCGTACACCGAATCCGCCTCGAAGGTGGCCGTCTCCTGGTCGTACAGGCTGTTCGGCGCCTTGCGCCCGACCACGGTCACGTTGCCCTTGTAGAGCTTCACTCGCACCGTGCCGGTGACGTTGGCCTGGGTCTGGTCGATGGCCGCCTGGAGCATCTCGCGCTCGGGCGAAAACCAGAACCCGTTGTAGACCATCTCCGCGTAGCGCGGCATCACCTCGTCCTTCAGGTGCTGGGCGCCGCGGTCCAGCGTGATGCTTTCCATGGCCCGCCGGGCGGCGAGCAGCACGGTGCCGCCGGGGGTCTCGTAGACGCCGCGCGCCTTCATGCCGACGAAGCGGTTCTCCACCATGTCGACGCGCCCCACCCCGTTGGCTCCGGCCACGTCGTTGAGCCGTTCCAGCAGGGCGGCGGGCGACAGGCGCTCGCCGTCCACCGCCACCGGGTCGCCGGTGTCGAACCCGATCTCCAGATAGGTGGGCGAATCGGGCGCGTCTTCGGGCGCGACGGTGCGCTGGAACAGGCTCTCGTCGGGCTCCACCCAGGGGTCCTCCAGCGCCTTGCCCTCGTACGAGATGTGCAAGACGTTGGCGTCCGTGGAATAGGGCGGCTCGCCGCGGCTGTCCTTGGGCGTCGGGATGCCGTGCTTTTCCGCGTACTCGATCAGCTTGGTGCGGGAATCCAGGTCCCATTCCCGCCACGGGGCGATGATGGTGATGGCGGGGTTGAGCGCGTGATAGGCGAGCTCGAAGCGCACCTGGTCGTTGCCCTTGCCGGTGGCGCCGTGGGCGACGGCGTCGGCGCCGACGGCGTCGGCGATCTCGATCTGGCGCTTGGCGATCAGGGGCCGGGCGATGGCGGTCCCCAGCAGGTACGTCCCCTCGTACAGCGCGTTGGCGCGGAACATGGGGAAGACGTAATCGCGCACGAACTCCTCGCGCAGGTCCTCGACGAAGATCTCCCGGATGCCCAGGCTCTCGGCCCTTTCGCGGGCCGGCTCCAGCTCCTCGCCCTGGCCGATGTCGGCGGTGAACGTGACCACCTCGCAGCCATAGGTGTCGCCGAGCCAGCGCAGGATGACGGAGGTGTCGAGACCGCCCGAATAGGCCAGCACGACCTTTTTCACATCGCCGCTCATGGGTTCTCCAGGACCTTTTGCAGGTGCGGGGACGGACAGGCGGCGCAGTATAGGCAAATGCCCCGCCGGGGCAAGCGGCCGGGCCTGTCGGCGCCGCTCCGGGGGAGGCGCGCAGGCGCCCTCCCAGGGGCGCCCCTAGGCGCGGGTCGATGTGCCGTCCAGCCAGGACTCGATCACCGGCTTCAGCGCGTCGAAGGGCCGGTAACCGAGCGCCAGGGCGGCAAGGCCTCCGTCATCCTTCGCCACCAGCGCCGGGAACCCGGTGATGCCGAGGCCGCGGGCGTAGCGGAAATCGTTGATCGTCTCGTCGATCATTTGGGCCGAGGTGAAGGCGTCGGTAAAGGCCTTGGGCTCGATGCCGACATGCCGGGCCAGTTCGGCCAGGGGTCCCGGCTTCGTGATGTTTTCGTTGTCGACGTAGAAGCCGCGGTGCAGCGCCTGGAAATAGGCCAACGCCGCTTCCGGCTTCAGGTTCCTGACCGTCACCGCGGCCCGGCAGGCGGGTTCGGTGTCGTAGACGAACCCGTCCCGCTCGAAGAACGCAAACGAGAACGGCTGGCCCGTGGTCCGGCCCACTTCCTCCCAGTGATGGCGGATGGACGCCTTCATAGGGTCGCTCATGACCTCGGTGGTGCCGGGCCTGAGGCCGCCGACGACCAGGGATACGGGCGCCTGGTCGCCGAAGTGTTCGCCGATGGCGTCGAGCACCGGCGAAAACCCCCAGCACCAGGAACACATGGGATCGCCGAAGAAGAGGATCTCCCGACTCATACGATACCCTCCAAGGGCCTGAACCGTGGGCGCCGCGCGCGCCTCGGGCCGCAACCCGGGGCGCTCAGGCGGCCTTGGTCCAGCGGTGCGCCTCCATGGCCGCGTCCAGCGGCGTGTCGGCGATGTGGTTGATGTAGTTGCTGAGCGTCTTCAAGGACACCGCGAGCACGACCTCGAGCACGTGCGCCTTGGTGAAGCCGGCGTCGAGGAAGGCGGCGATCTGGGCGTCGGACACCCAGCCGCGCTTTTCGACCATCGCCGTGGCGAACCCGCTGAGCGCCGCCAGCCGCACATCGGGGATGGGGTTGCCGTCGCGCATCGCCTCGACGACGGCGTCGGACAGGCCCGCCATCTTGCCGCCCATGGTGTGGGCCGCCACGCAGTAGGCGCAGCCGTTCATCGTGCTGATGGTGAGCAACAGGACCTGCCGTTCGCCGGGGCTGAACGCGCTCTGCTCGAAATTCCCGTGCAGGGCCAGATAGCCGTCCAGCGTCGCCGGTGATTCGGCCATGACGGCGATAAGGTTGGGCAGGCGGCCGAACTTCCGTGCCGCCTTCTCCAGGCCGGGGCGGGACGCCTCGGGCGCCGATTCGGCCGTGTGGGGTGCGTACCTGCTCATGGTGCATACTCCTGATCCGTTGGGTGGGCGCAATATAGAACGTTCGTTCTATAACTCCGGAAGGATGTAACAGGCACACCGGCATGTGTCAACGGCCAATTTGAACGATCGTTTAAAACACTACGATTTTCCGGCCCCATGGTCAGTCCAGGTTGGAAAGGGCGATGTCGGCGATGGCCTCGAGCGCGCCGCGATCGCGATTGAGCTTGGCCGTGATCCGCAGGCCCTGGGCCGACGCCACCAGGAATCGGGCGAGGGCGCGGGGGTCCCGCCAGGGCGCGATCTCGCCGGTCTCCTGCCCCCGCTCGATCAGCCGGAACAGGGCCTCCTCCAGCCCCTGCATCGCTTCCGCCACCTGCGCCGCGACCCGTTCGTCCCGGGCCGCCAGTTCGGCCGCCGTGTTGGTCATCAGGCATCCGCGGCGCTCCGTGTCGGAGGCGCCGAGCTCCACCAGCCGGGCGAAAAACTCCCCGATCACCTGGCGCGGCGGGCCGGTGTCGGCGGCGGCCACGACATGCTGCGGTGGGGCGCCCGCCATGTAGCGCTCCAACGCCGCTTCGAAGAGGCCGGCCTTGTCGCCGAACGTGTTGTACAGGCTGCCGCGGTTGAGGCCCGTCGCCTCGACCAAATCCTGGATGGACGTGGCCTCGAAGCCCTGGCGCCAGAAAACCTCCACCGCCCGGTCCACCACCTGGTCGCGGTCGAATTCCCGTGGTCTTGCCATGGCACATGCTCCGTTGCGCGGACACGGTATCGTTTTTTGAACGATGGTTCAAGAATATTAGCCGCCCGCCGCCGCGCTCCTCCCCGGCGTACTTGCGCCCACCCACGGGGCGCGTACAATCCGGGCCCGCCCAGGAGACCAGCCCGGGAAGGGAGCGTATAATACCAAGGGGCGCTGATCATGACCCGACGAGCCGGCTTACCAAGGTTTTCGGCCCTAAGCGTGCGCCGTGGCGATGCGGGGCATCGCAAAGGGTGCGCGACGCCGTCCGAAAGCCTTGGTAAGCCGCCGTTGCGGTCGCGTATGCGGCCCGTCGGGGGGCGTCGAAAAGTTTTGACCATGCACCGCATCGCCTGCACCTTTCCTCCTACCCGACGAGCCGCCTACGCGATCTCTATGGGCCATGATCAGCGCTCCTTGGTATAAGATGGACCTGCACGACCTTTTGACGCCCGCCCTCGTTCTCGACCGCCGCATCCTTGCCCGCAACATCGACGCGATGACCGAACGGGTGCGCGCACTCGGCGTGGCCTTGCGGCCCCATCTCAAGACCGCCAAGTCGGCCGACGTGGCCCGCCTGGCCCTGGCCGGCAACGCCGGAGGCATCACCGTTTCGACGTTGCGCGAGGCCGCCTATTTCCTGGAACACGGCATTGCCGATATCGCTTATGCCGTCGGCATGGTGCCCGGCAAGCTGGACGCCGCGGCGGCGCTCGGGGACAACGGCGCCGAGCTGAAGATCCTGACCGACAGCCCGGACGTGGCCCGCGCCATCGCCGCCCACGGCGCCCCCCATGAGGTCTTGATCGAGGTCGACTGCGGCGATGCGCGCGGCGGCGTGGCGGCGGACGGGCCGGAGCTTCTCGACATCGCGCGCATCCTCGACGATGCGCCATCGGTGCGCCTTGCCGGCGTGCTGACCCATGCCGGCCAGTCCTACGATTGCCGCGACGCCGACGCCATGGCCGCGGTCGCCGAACGGGAACGCGCCGTCGCGGTCACGGCGGCCGGGCGCCTGCGCGCCGGGGGCCTGCCCTGTCCCGTGGTCAGCGTCGGCTCGACGCCGACGGCCCGCTTCGCCCGCGATCTCACCGGCGTCACCGAGACCCGCCCCGGCGTCTACATGTTCTGCGACCTGTACCAGGCCGGCATCGGCGTCTGCGGCCGCCGGGACATCGCCGTTTCCGTGCTCGCCACGGTGATCGGCCACCGCCCGGGCGACAACACCTTGCTCGTCGACGCCGGCGCCCTGGCGCTGTCGAAGGACCGTTCGACGGAGAAGCTGCCCGAGGACTGCGGCTACGGCCTGGTCTGCGAGGCGGACACGGCGCGTCCGATCGCGGGTTTGCGCGTCGGCGCGGTGCACCAGGAACACGGCGCCGTCACCGGCGACGCGCCCTTGCCCTTCGACGCCCTTCCCATCGGCGCCAAGGTCCGGGTGCTGCCCAACCACGCCTGCATGACGGCCGCCGCGTACGACGCCTACCACGTCATCGACGGCGGCACCGAGGTGATCGCCCGCTGGCCCCGCTGCACCGGCTGGTAAGCCGCCCGCCGCCGCGTCAACACGCCATCGACGCCTCCGCCGCGCGGACCCGCATGCTTTGCGAGCGAAGCTGGCCGCAGGCGGCCATGATGTCGCGGCCCCGCGGCGCGCGGATGGGCGCCGCGTAGCCGGCGTCGTTGAGAATCCGCGAGAACCGCTTCATCGCCCCCGGCGGCGAGCATTGGTAGACCGCCCCCGGCCACGGGTTGAAGGGAATGAGGTTGAACTTGGCCGGAATGCCGCGCACCAGCCGGGTCAACGCGCGGGCGTCGGCGGGCGAATCGTTGACGCCTTTGAGCATCACGTACTCGAACGTGATGCGCCGGGTGTTGCCGGCGCCGGGGTATTCGCGGCACGCGGCGAGCAGCTCGGCGATGGGGTATTTCCTGTTGATGGGCACCAGTTCGTCGCGCAGCTCGTCGCTGACGGCGTGCAGGCTGACCGCCAGGTTCACCCCCAGTTCGGCGCCGCAGCGCCGTATCATGGGCACGACGCCGGACGTGGAAAGCGTGATCCGCCGCTTGGAGACCGCGATGCCCTCTCCGTCCATGATGATGCGCAGCGCCGTGGCCACCGCTTCGTAGTTGAACAGGGGCTCGCCCATGCCCATGAGGACGATGTTGGACAGCATGCGGCCCCCTTCGGGAGACGGCCACTCGGCGCAGGCGTCGCGGGCCACCATCATCTGCCCGACGATCTCGCCGGCGGCGAGGTTGCGCACCAGGCGCTGGGTTCCGGTACGGCAGAACGGGCAGGTCAGGGTGCAGCCGACCTGGGTGGAGATGCACAGCGCGCCGCGGTCCTCTTCCGGGATGAACACGGTTTCGACCTCGTTGCCGTCGGCGAAACGCAGAAGCCACTTGCACGACCGGTCCTTGGAAACCAGGGCTTGGCGGACCTCCGGGCGGGCGATGACGAAGCGGTCGGCGAGCGTCGCGCGCAAGCGCTTCGACAGGGTCGTCATGGCGGCGAAATCGGTGACGCCCCGATAGTACATCCAGTGCCAGAGCTGCTTGGCGCGCAACGGCGTGGCGCCGGCCGCGGCCAGCCGCGCCAGTTCCTCCCGCGAGAGGCCGATCAGGTTGGTGCGTTGGTGCGCCATGGCGGTCCTTCTCAGGCCCTGCGGCCGGCGATCGCGCCGTCGCCGCCGGGCCATGCGCGTCTCGTGCTCACTTTATACCAAGGGGCGCTGATCATGACCCATAGAGACGGCTTACCAAGGTTTTCGGCCAGGAGCGTGCGCCGTGGCGATGCGGGGCATCGCGAAGCGTGCGCGACGCCGTCCGAAAGCCTTGGTAAGCCGCCGTTGCGGTCGCGTATGCGGCCCGTCGGAGGGCGTCGAAAAGTTTTGACGATGCACCGCATCGCCTGCAACTTTCCTCCTACCCGACGAGCCGCCTACGCGATCTCTATGGGTCATGATCAGCGCTCCTTGGTATGACCCCGGGCCAGGGCGAGGAAGGCGGCGGCGGCGCGGATGTCGGCGTGGAGCCGCCGGCGGCGGGCCTGGGCTTCCGCGTCCTCGCCCCACTTCTCCACCTGGTAGCTCTCGTCCAGTTGCGAGACCGCATGGGCTTCGTCGGCGTCGATGCGCCCGGCGGCGAGGGCCAGGGCGACGATCAGCGAGCCCGAGGCGCCGGCGACGCTGGCCAGGGCGGCGAGCTCCAGGTCGTCCAGGGCCTCGACGGCGGCGCCGAGCGCATCCAGCGCCGCCTCGGGCTGGTCCGCCGGTGTCACCCCGCATGTCACGTTGAGCCGCGCCCGGTAGGTTTCCGCCGCCCAGTCGAGGAGCGGCTGCCAGGACGCCGCCTGACGGTCCGTGAGCTCGGGCGGCGAGTCCGCCCGGTAGCACAGCAGGTCGGTCCTGGCGTAGGCAACGGCTTGTTCGATGACCTCGTGGCGGTGCGGCTCCACCCGGTCGATGGCGGCGTTGACCAGTTGCATCATCGGCATGGTATGCGGGCGGACGTTTTCCTCCTGGGCCTCCCATTCGCCGGCAACGGCCCGCGCCAGGGCCTCGGTGGGCAGGGTCACCTGCCGCCCCGCCGGCGTGCGCACGGCGCGGCCGTCCAGGGTGACCGTGAAGCCGTCCCCGAGGGGCGCCACGCCCACCGCGCCGTAGAACCGCTTGGCCATGGCCATGGTGTGGGACGCGTTCCTATTCCTTCTTGCCGCCGAAGAGGCCCTCGAGCATCCCGCCGACGCCCTTGACGATGCCGCCGATGCCCTCGCTGACTCCCTTGGTGAGGGATTCGAGGACGCCCGTCTCCTCCGTCCCGGCGGTGGGCGGAGGCGCAGGCTGTTGCGCCGGGGCCGTGGACGCCGTGGCCGGGGAAACCTCGCCCAGCGCCACCTGGCAGGGCGGCGCGCCTTCGGTGGCCTTGTCGAACAGGCCCTGGGCGACCAGGGACAGCCCGCCCGTCGCCAGCGCCGCGCCGACGGCGATCCCGGTCTTCGCCACTTCCATTTCGTCGATGCCGACCCGGGGTTCGGCCAGGGTGCCCTTGATGCGCACCAGGCCGGCCAGCCCGCCGAGGCTGATGCCCAGGCCCTCCTTGGGCCGCGGACGGACGGCGAGGTCCAGCTTCTCCGTCTTCAGGTTTACCGTCCCGCTGCCGACGATGTTCATCTTCGTGGTTTCCACCGCGATGCCCTTGTCGGCGGTGGCCACCCCGTTGCTGATCGCCATGCGGACGACGGCGCAGGTGAGGTGCGTGTAGTCGTCCTTCTCGGCCAACGGATTGAGGCTGGTGAACACCTCCGTCACCAGGTCGGCGCCGACAAGGTCCACCGCCGTGTTGTTGATCCGGCCCTCGCCCAGGGTGGCCAGGAACTCGCCGTCGAGGCCGGCCATGATGGCGCGCACCGATGTGCCGCCGCCTTTTATCCTGACGGTGGCGTCGAGCCGGGTTTCGAGGACGTCGGTGATCTCCATGTCCTTGAGCAGCCGGCCCAGGTCCACCTTGCGGGCATCCAGGTTCACCGCCAGCCTGGGCGTCGCCCCGCCGGCATCCACGGTGATGTCGCCGCTCACCCGCCCGCCGGCCACCGAGGCCGTGAGGGGCTTGACCACCAGCCTTCCGCCACTAAGGCCGACCTCGACGGCGACGTCGCTCAGGACCAGGCCCCGGACCTTCACCCGTTCGGCGCGGAACGCCACCTTCGCGTCGGCGGCCTTGAGGCCGTCGAGGGGCAGCGGGTCGGCGGAAAAGAGCCGCGGTGCGCCGCCCTCTTTCCCATTTTCCTTTTCCGTCTCCTTCTTTTCCTTGCCCTCGCCGGCCGCAGGCTCCCTGGCGGCGGGGGGCAGGAGTTCGTCGAGATCGATCTGTTTCGAGGACAACCGGGCCTCGAGGCGCGGGCGCTGGCCGCCGAGGGACACCGCGACGCGGCCCGTCAGGTCGCTGTTCCCGAGTTTCGCCGTGAGGTCGTCGACGGCGTAGCCGCCACCCCCGCCGGTGAGGCGCCCGGCGATGCGGAAGGCGGGCACCCTGGGCAGGGTCACGCCGGCGGCTTCGATGAGCGGCGACAGGTCCTGGCCTTCGATGGCGACACGCAGGTCGAGGCCCGTCGCCTGCACGGCGTCCTCGACGCCGCCGGTCACCTTGACCAGCACCTGTTCGGCGCGGCCGACGGAAACGTCGATATCGGAAACCGAAAGCTTGTCCGCCGAGCCCTTGATGCGGGCGGACAGGCTGTAGGGACCGACCGGCGGCACTTCGATGTCCTCGAGCGCCGGCACCTGGGCCCTGACCGCCTCCACGGCGCGGGCCAGTTCCTCGCCGCGCACCGAGACCGTCACGTTCAGGCCCCTGGCCCGGACCGCGTCCGCCACCGCGCCGGTCACCTTGACCAGCACCAACCCGGTGCGGCCGATGGAAACGTCGATATCGGATAGCGAAAGCTTGTCCGCCGAGCCCCTGATGCGGGCGGACAGGCTGTAGGGCCCGACCGGCGGCACCTCGATGTCCTCGAGCGCCGGCACCTGGGCGCGGACCGCTTCCACGGTACGGGCCAGTTCCTCGCCGCGCACCGAAACGGTCATGTTCAGGCCCGTGACCTCCCGGGGCTGGCCGATGTCGCCCTCGGCGCGCACCGAGGCGCCAAACGCTTTCGCCTCGAAGAACACGGGCAACGGCCGGCCCTCGATCATCCGGTTGACCGACCCGAAGCGCCCGGTCGCCTCGAAGGGGGCGCCGTTGTAGGCGCCCTTGAGGGCCAGGTGGAGGGGGCTGTCCAGGCCCTCGGCGCTGGCTTCCAGGCTGTCGAGGCCGATCACCGTGCTCTGGCCCGTGCGCCCGTCCCGGTAGACGACCTTCAGGTCCCGGATGTGCACCTCGTGGACCACCGGCAGGGGGGTCGCCTCGCCGCCCTCCGCGGCGGCCTTTCCGGCGTCCTCTTCGGGAGCCGCGAATTCCCAGTTGCCGCGGCCCTTGGCGTCGGTCTCGACCAGCGCGTCGAGGCCGATCAGGACGATGCGGGTGATGCGCACATCGCCGGTGAGCAGCGGCAAGAGTTCCACCTGCGCCTCCAGGCGCCTGAGGGTGACCATTTCGGGGCGCGAGCCCCAGGGAGCGTTGGCGAAGGTGACGCCTTCCACGGCGACGGCGGGAGTGAGCGAGATATCCAGGCGCAGGTCGCCGGCGATGGTCAGGTCGCGGCCGGTGGCGGCCTTCACCTGTTCCGCGATCAGGCCGCGGTACTCGTTGAAATCCATGGACTTGAGTACGACGACGCCGGCCACCACCACGGCGACCAGGAGGACCGCGATCACGGTGAGGATCTTCCACGCGCGTTTCATCCGTGGGCCTCCACGACGCTGTCCATCGCCCGCGCCAGGTCGGCGAAATCACCGACCACCGCAAGGGCGCCCGCCGAGCGCAATTCCTCGGCCTCATGGTAGCCCCAGGCGACGCCGATGGACATGGTGCCGGCGTTGCGGGCCATTTCCATGTCGAAGGTGGTGTCGCCGACCATGACCGTCCTGTGCGCCTCGGCCCCGGTGTCGGCCATGGCGCGCAGCAGCATCTCGGGATGGGGCTTGCCGTGGGCGACGTCGGCGGTCTGCAAGGTGACGAAGCGGTCCGCGAGGTCGTGTTTCTCCAGGGTCGCCATCAGCCCGCGCCGCGCCTTGCCGGTGGCGACGCCGAGCAGCCATCCGGCGTCCTCCAGCGCGCTCAAGCCCTCGATCACCCCGGGGAACAGGGGCTCCTTCACCTCGCCGGCCCGGCGCAGGGCGCCGAAGAAATCCCTGTAGCTTTCCCTGAGCCGGGCGTGCGCCTCGGCGCCCTCGTCGGGCATCAGCCGGGCAAAGGCCTCCTCGAGCGGCAGGCCGACCATGCGGCGCACCGCCTCCGCCCCGGGCCTGGCGATATCGTGCGCGTCGCAGGCCGCGTGCATGGCGGCGACGATGGAATGCTGGCTGTCCACCAGGGTGCCGTCGCAGTCGAAGACCGCCAGGCGCACGGACGCGCAATGAGACCTCTCTGGGATCACCGGAACTTTCCCTTCGCCGGCCCAAAAGATACCGCCGGCTTGCCGCCAGTTTATACCCTACCGCCGCCGGTTTGAACCATGGTTCCCGGCAACGGGACCGTGGGTCGTTTCCATGGGCGGCTTATGGCACGGAGGAAAATTGGGGTATGCTAGTGGCCTGTATCAGCTAAATTGTACCCATACGATCGCTTTTCCCGTTTCCTCGGTAGGAGGGGAGGCGCAGGCGATGGCGGCCCATCGGAAAGCCTTCCCGACACCCCGAGGGGACGGGAAAAGCGACCCGAAGGGCGGCGTTGCGAGGCTTCCGGACGTCGTCGTATGGGTACAATTTAGCTGATACAGGCCACTAAGGTATTACACGGCGGCCCGGCCGCCGGCCCCGCGGATCACCGCCAGCACCACTTCGGCGGCCCGTTCCGACGGCGGCGGCCCATCGCGGCCAAGCTTCTCCAGCGCCTCGGCGAAGGCGGCGCGTTGCGCCCGTTGCGCCGCCCCGTCGGTGAGAAGACGGAAAAGGGCCTGCGCCAGCTTGTCCGGGGTGCAATCGTCCTGCAGCATTTCCGGCACCGCGTCCCGGTCCAGGATCAGGTTCATCAGGTTCACGTAGCGCGTGCGAATCAGGCGCCGGGCCAGCCAGCCGGTGACCGGGTTCATCTTGTAGGCCACCACCATGGGCAAATCGGCCATGGCCATTTCCAGGGTCACGGTTCCCGAGGCGGCGAGCCCGGTGTCGGCGGCGGCGAAGGCGTCGAATTTTTCCGCTTCGCCTGTAAGCACCAGGGCCGGAACCGGCCACTCCCCGGCGGCCGCGGTCACGGCGTCGGCCACGGTCTCCACCGTCGGCACCACGGCCCTGAGGTGTGGGCACGACCGGGTAAGCCGCGCCAGGGTTTCGCCAAAGACCGGCAACAGGAGCTTGGTCTCGGTGCGCCGGCTTCCGGGCAGCACGCAGATCAACGGCGTCCCCTCCGGGATGCCGTGGCGCCGCCGGAAGGCCGGTCCGTCCCCCGTCCCGGCGCCGCTTTCCACCACGGGATGGCCGACGAAGGTGCAGGGCAGCCCCACGGCCTCGAAATAGGGGGGCTCGAAGGGCAACAGCGCCATGAGGCGGTCGAACAGGTGCGCCGTCGCTTTCGCCTTGCCCGGCCGCCACGCCCACACCTGCGGCGCCACATAGTGGATCGCCGGCATGGTGGCACCGCCGACCCGGGTTCGCCTGGCGACGCGAAAGGTGAAGTCGGGGGAATCGATGGTGATCAGGACCGACGGACTCAAGGCCCGGATGCGGGCCGCCGTCTCGCGGATGCGGCGCAACAGCCGCGGCACGTGGGGCAGGACCTCGGCCAGGCCCATGACGGAGAGTTCGCCAATGGGAAACAGGCTGTCGAGTCCTTCCTCTCCCATGTGGACACCGCCGACGCCGGCGAAGCGCACCTTGCCGCCGGATTGGCGTTTGAGGGCCGCCATCAGGCGTGCCCCCAAAACGTCGCCCGACGGCTCGCCGGCGATGAGAAAGATCAGCGGCGCCTCATCGCGGCCGGCGGCGCTCATGCCGGCGCGTCGTCCGGCACCGGCACGCCAATGACGAACACCCCCGCCCTGTCGGCCGCCGCCGCCACCGCGATCCGGTCCATGACCAGGGTTCCTCCCGCCTCCACGGCGATTCCGCTCAGGCCCGCCGCCGCTACCGCCGTGACCGTGGGAACCCCGATGGTGGGCAGGTCCGCTCGGCGCTCCTGTCCCGGTTTCTTGACCTTGACGAGGACGCCCCCGAAGCCCGAGCGGCGGAGGCCGGCGCACCGTTCGATCAGGGCATCCGTTCCTTCCGCCGCTTCGACGCCGAGGACCAGCCCCTGCTGCACCACCACGGCCTGTCCCACGTCAAGGGCGCCCAGGCCGAGGGCCACTTCGATGCCGAGGGCGATGTCCGCCTTCGCCTCGGCTTCGGGCACGATGGCGCCCAACAGCCCTTGCGGGGCGAGAAGATCGGACACCACGTCGTCGGCGCCGACCATGCGAAACCCCTCATCCTCGAGCGCCGAGATCAGGGCGGACAACAACCCGTCGTCGCCCAGCGCCTTGCCACCCTTCTTGGCGAACACCTTGACCGCCCATGCGTCCGGCCGGAGAGCGGAAAGGGAAGGACGGCGGACGCCCCCCGCCATGACCAGTTCCTCGACCCCGGCGTCGCGCAGGCGCTGCAAGGCACTGCCGGCGGCGCCCAGGCGTACCCAGGCGTGGGGCGCCCCGGCAACGGTCTCGGGAGCCGTCTGCTCCTCGAACGCTATGACGAAGTAGTCGCGTCCGGTTTCCCTGCAGGCTTGGATGAGGCGCGCCGGCAACTCGCCGCGCCCGGCCAGGATGCCGAGCTTAGGCGGCATCTTCCAGTGTGGGTTGGCAGATGGAGCGTTGGGACTCGGTGCGGATGAAGTCGATGATCTCCATCACCGCCCGGTTGTCGTGGAACAGTTCGGCCACGTCTTCCAGGCGTTCGGCCATGGTGCCTTCCTGGGCGAACAGGAGGCGATAGGCGTTGCGTAGGGTGTGGATGTCGTCGCGCGAAATGCCCCGGCGCTTCAGGCCGATAATGTTGAGGCCCTGGAGCCGGGCGCGGTTGCCGGTGACCGAGCCATAGGGAATGACGTCGTTCTCCACGCCCGAGAGGCCGCCCACCATGGCGTGGCGGCCGATACGCACATACTGGTGCACCGCCGCCAGGCCGCCAAGAATGGCCCAATCGCCGACCATCACGTGCCCGCCCAGGGTGGCGTTGTTGACCATGACCACATGATCGCCGATCCGGCAGTCGTGGGCCACGTGGCAGGCCACCATGAACAGGCCGTTGTTGCCGACGCGGGTCACCATGCCGCCCCCTTCGGTCCCCCCGTGCATGGTGACGTGCTCGCGGATGATGTTGTTGCACCCGATCTCGAGCCGCGAAGGCTCGCCTTTGTATTTCAGGTCCTGGGGCGCCAGGCCGACGGAGGCAAACGGGTAAACCTTGGTGTTGGCGCCGATGCTGGTGCGGCCGTTCACCACCACATGGGACATGACGGTGACGCCTTCGGCCAACTCCACCCCCGTGCCGACGATGCTGTAGGGCCCGACGGTGACGTTGGCGCCGATACGGGCACCTCCATCGACAACGGCCGTAGGGTGGATATCCGGCATTCAGTTTTCCATGATCATGGCGGTGTATGTGGCGTCCGCCATCAGGGTATCGCCGACCCGGGCCTCGGCCTTGAACTTCCACACATTGCCGCGGTTATATTGCTTTTCCACGTGAATATGCAAGGTGTCGCCCGGCACGACGGGTTTGCGGAAGCGTGCCGCGTCCACCGACAGAAAGTAGACCAGCCTGCCTTCCGCCTCCACGCCAAGGGTCTCGATTACAAGGACCGCCGCCGTCTGCGCCATGGCCTCGATGATCAGCACCCCGGGCATCACGGGACGGGACGGAAAGTGGCCCTGGAAGTAGGGTTCGCCGATGGTGACGTTCTTGACCCCGACGGCGCTGGCGCCGGGTATGACCTTGATGACCTTGTCGATCATCAGGAAGGGATAGCGGTGCGGGATCATCTCCATGATCCGCTCTATGTCGATGTTCTTCCCTGCCACCGCCACGTCCGAATCCATCGCTCATCCGCCTTTCTTTCGCGCCAGGCGCTCCACGACCGCGATGCCGCGCAGCCATTCGCGCACCGGCGCCGCCGGTGAGCCGCCGACGGCGACTCCGGATTCCACGTCCCGCATGACGCCGCTTTGGGCGGCGATGCGGGCGCCCGAGCCGATCCGCAAATGGCCGGTCAGCCCCGCCTGTCCACCCATCATGACACCATCGCCGACCGTGGCGCTGCCCGAAATCCCAACCTGTGCCACCACCATGCAGCTTCGACCAAGCTGCACGTTATGGGCTATTTGGACCAAATTATCAATTTTGGTGCCGGCGCCGATGACGGTATCGGGGCCGGCGCCCCGGTCGATGGTGGTGTTGGCGCCGATCTCCACGTCATCCTCGATGCGCACTCGCCCCAGTTGCGGCACCTTGAGGTGTCCCTGCTTGCCCACGGCAAAGCCGAAACCGTCTTCGCCGACGCGGACTCCGGCGTGAATCACCACGCGCGCGCCGACGACGCAAAAGGCCAACGAGGCGCAGAATCCGACAACGCAGTCGTCGCCCAGAACCACGGCGTCCCCGATCACGGCGTTGGCGCCAATGTGGCAGCGCCGGCCGACCCGCGCCCCGGCGCCGATGACCGCGCCGGCGTCCACGCGACAGCCTTCTCCGAGCACCGCGGTGTCGTCGATCACCGCCGACGGGGCCACGGCGGCCTGCGGCGGCGGGGCCGGGTAAAAGGCGTCGGCAACGCGCGCATAGCCATGATAGGGCTCGGGCGTCACCAGCAGGGCCATGCCCCGGGGGGCTTTCGGCGCCAGGTCGGGATGGACCAGGCAAGCGCCGGCCTTGGTGGTGGTGAACGCGTCGAGGTAACGCCGGTTGTCGAGAAAGGCGACGTCGCCGGGCCCGGCCGAGGCCAGCGTTGCCACGTCCGAGAAAAGGATGTCGGGGTCCGCGTCGCCACCGATTTGGGCCCGGGAAATCTCTGCCAGATTTTTTAGGGTGAACGGCCCAGCGACGGAGAAAAAACGCGGATCGGCCATCGCCTACGTTCCGGGATCGGAAACCTTGAGGGCCGGCAACGCCGTGTCCAGGCGCTTAAGCACGTACGGAGTGATATCCAGTTCCTTGGCGACGAGAACCGTCTGATTCTTGCGCAAAATCAGTCCCAGGCTCTGCTCCTTCGCCACTTCGGTGATGATCTTGTTAAGGACCGCCTCCACCTTTTTTAACGCTTCAAACCCCACTCTCTCCAGACCCTTCTTGCGTTTCTGGACCGTGCGCTGAACCTGCAACAGACGTTCCTCGAACTGCCGGCGCTCCTCGGCAAAGGTTTCGGGCGCAAGAATGGCGCGCTTTCTGGCCAGTTCCTCGTTGGCGCTGCGGAGCGCCTCCTCGTCCTTCTGGATATCGGCCCGGATTGCTTTGCGGTACTTGGCGATCTGCGCGCCGATGTCCTTGAACGCCATGCTGTTGCGGCGGATTACCTCGGTATCGATAACCGCCATGTTGAGCAAGGTTATTACGTCCTTGTCGGCGTCCGGCTGCTGGGCCGCCGCCGGTCCCGTCATGGACGCCAAAATGACGAGTGCGCAAAGGGTGGAGATCGCTGAGGGTCTCAAGCCCATCTCCTAGAATTTCGTGCCGAAGCTGACGCGGACGTTCTCCACCTCATCGAAGTTTTCCTTGAGAATCGGGACGCCGAAGTCCATGCCGACGGGTCCGAAAGGCGAGGCCCAGACAATCCCCGTGCCGACCGAAGCGCGTAGACTGATCTCATCATTGACGTCAGGCCCCGAGGGGTTGATCTTCCCCGCGCTCCCCAAATCCGTAAAGATCTTCCCCGTCAGTCCGAGTTCGGCGGGCAGTCCGAGCGGGAAGGAGATCTCGGCGGACGCCGTGTACATCCATTCGCTGCCCAGCGCATCCTCGGTAAGCGCGTCCCGGGGACCGATACCGGATGTGGCGAACCCCCGCAGGTTGTCGCCCCCGACAAAGAACCGATCAAGAAGGCGGACATCCTCGCCGAGGCCGATGATCTGGCCGGCAGACGCGGTGAAAGACAGCACCCACTGGTCGGCGAGCGGGAAAAACTGGCTTCCCTTCAATCGGTTACGAATATATTGGGTAGAGCCCCCCAGGCCGGCAAGGTCGTTGATTATGCGAAGGAAATAGCCTTCGGTGGGCGAGATGACGCTGTCGCGCTTGTCATAGAGGAGCGTATGCGAAACCTCCGAAATGGTCTCGGTGCCTTCCTCGGCCTTGATGAACCGGGACGCGCTGTCGGCGACGTCTTTGATTTTTTGCTTCCTGAAGGAATATTTCCAGTTTTGCCGCAGAAGCTCGGTGATCGGGTAGCCGGTCCGCAAGGCACCCCCGGTAACCTCGGAATCGAAGGAACTTTCCTCCTGCAGATCCCTGACCCTGCGGAAGATGTCGAATCCCGCCGCCACCTCGCGATCAAGGAAGAAGGGGTCGGTAAAAGACAGGTCGATCTCGCTGCGGCGTGTCGCGAGGAGCGCGTTGGCCCTCAGGTCAAGGCCGCGCCCGAGTAGATTGCGTTCGCTGATGGAGATGTCGAGAAGGCCGCCGCTGGTGGTCGAGAAGCCGGCGCCGAAGGAAAGCTGACCGGTGGATTTTTCCACCACTTCCACATTGATCACCGTCTTGTCGGGGGCGCTGCCGGGCACTTCCTCCACGCTCACCTTTTCGAAGAAATCCAGGCGCTGTATGCGTTCCCTGGAGCGGCGCAACTTGGCGGAATTGAAGGCGTCGCCTTCGACCAGGCGGAATTCGCGGCGGATGACCTCGCCGGCGGTGCGCACGTTCCCGGAAATTTCGATGCGCTCGACGAACACCCGCGGTCCTTCGTTGATCTCGAAGGTCACGTCGATGATCAGTGCCTTGCGATCCCGGTTGATGCGCGGGCGCACGTCGACGAATGCATAGCCCAGCGTCCCCACGGCGTTTGTCAGGGTCTCCAAGGTTTTTTCCAGCTCGTCGGCGGCGTACCAGTCCCCTTCCTCGATGTCGATCGTTTCGAACAGGTCCTCCGCCTTGAGGCCGCGCAGCCGCGCCTCCACTTCGATTTTGCCGAACCGGTAGCGCGCCGCTTCCTCAACGGTGAAAGTGATGAAGAAATCCCTGCGGTCCGGCGTCAGCTCGGCCACGGCGGACACGACACGGAAATCGCCATACCCGTTATTCAGATAAAACCGGCGCAGCAGTTCGCGGTCGAGGGTCAGCCGATCCGGGTCATAGGTGTCGTCGCTGGAAAGGAAGCGCCACCAGCGGGATTCCTTGGTACGAATGACCTCGCGCAGGCGTGAATCGCTGAACGCCCGGTTGCCGACGAAGCGAATGCGCTGGATATCGGTCGGTTCGCCCTCGTCGATCTCGAAGACGAGGTCGACCCGGTTCTGGGCCAGTTCGATGACCTTCGGTTCCACGGTCGCGGCAAAGCGGCCACCCAGGCGGTAGATGGTCAAGATCCGTTTGACGTCGTTCTGTACCTTGGTGCGGGTGTAGATCACGCGCGGACGCAGGCTCATCTCCGCGCTCAGGACCTCGTCGTCCAGTGCCTTGTTGCCCTCGAAGGCAATGCGGTTGATGACCGGGTTTTCGACCAGCGTGATGACGAGGGCGTCGCCCTCGCGCCGCATGGTCACGTCGGCGAACAGACCGGTGGCAAAAAGACTCTTCAGGGAGCGGTCGATGCGCTTCGCGTCAAAACGGTCGCCTTCCCGGATAAGCAGGTAAGAGCGCACCGTCTCGGGCTCGATCCGCTGGGCGCCCTCGACGATGATTTCACGCACGAAATCCCCGGACTGCGCCGCTGCCGGCCAAGGCGCCAGCAACGATATCCACACACACCAAGCAATTGCGAAGAAGCAAACGAAACGCCGCAAGTAACTCCCCCCCCGGGAAACTGCGGATCAGCTCATTAGTTGTCTAAAAAGAGGTGACCCAAATCCTTCCATGTCACGAAAATCATCAGCAGCAATACCAGAGTCAGCCCGAACCGCAAACTGTATTCCTGAACCCGCCGGCTCAACGGGCGACCAAGGACCCCTTCCACCGCATAAAACGCAAGGTGCCCCCCGTCCAGCATGGGGACGGGAAACAGGTTGATCAGGCCCAGGTTGATGGAAAGCGCCGCCATGAAAAATATACAATCGGCCAGCCCGCCCTGGCAAATGTTCCCGGAAAGCTGGGCGATTCTGAGCGGGCCGCCGAGTTCGTCGGTTGTGCGCGAGCCGCCAATGATCTGGCCAAGGTAGGCAAGTATTTGCATGGTCATGTTTGCCGTCCGCTCGACCCCCATCCACACGGCGGTCAGCGGCCCGACGCGTTCGTATTCGACCTGTTCGGGGTCCGGCGACACGCCAAGCCGGCCGATCTCGCGCGCCTCGTCGGGACCCTCCTCCCCCATGTAACGTTTCGGCGTTGCCAGCACGAGCATCTCGGCGCCATTGCGCCGCACGGTCAATTCCAGACGAACACTCGGGTTGGCACTGACAATCCGGCGCAGATCCTCGAACCAGGTTATGGCCTCGCCATTAATGCTGAGAATCCGGTCGCCCGGTTGCAGGCCGGCTTCGGCCGCCGCGCTTTCCGGCTGCACCGCGCCCACCGCCGCCAGCGGCGCCGGTTTGCCGACAAAGGCAAAGAGCCCGGCGAAAAGCACGATGGCCAACAGGAAGTTGGCGATGGGCCCGGCGGCCACGATGGCCGAGCGCTGGCCAAGAGACTTTTCGTGGAACGAGACGGCGCGCTCCTCCGGGGTCAAGGGGCGTTCCTCTTCGGCATCGCCCGGCACGGCGTTCTCGCCGAACATTTTCACGTAGCCACCCAGCGGTATGGCGCTGATTTTCCAGCGCGTTCCCAAACGGTCCGTCCAACCATAGATCTCCGGGCCGAACCCGATGGAGAACACCTCAACCCGCACGCGGTTGCGCCGGGCCACCCAGAAATGGCCCATTTCGTGGACAAACACCAAGACCGTCAAAACGATCAGGAAAATGACGATGTAATACCACGTGAAGTTCAGGAAGTTCATTATCCGGTGTCCAATTGGGCCTATTACACGATTCTAATGTCGGGCTGGGCCATCTGAAATAAATCTTCTCGCGATCCGCCGCGCCGCGCCGTCGGCCTCTCCCACGTCATCCAGGTTTTCCAGTTTCCCGTTGGGCGCCGTCTCGAGGGTATGCTCCACGATGCGCACAATATCAAGGAATCCGATCCTTCCCGAAAGAAAACTCTGAACCGCCACTTCATTGGCCGCATTCAGTATGGTGGGCGCGCCGCCGCCCGTTTGCAAGGCATGGCGGGCCACCCTCAGGGCGGGGAATCGGGCCGGATCGGGTGCTTCGAAGGTGAGGTCGCCGATCTTTTCGAGGGCCAGACGGGTCGCCGGCGCCGCCATCCGCTCGGGCCAGCCGAGGGCAAAGGCGATGGGCGTGCGCATGTCGGGCGTACCCATCTGGGCCAATACCGAGCCATCCACATAGGCCACCATGCTGTGGACGACCGATTGCGGATGGACCAGGATCTCGATCCGGTCCTCGGGCACCGGAAACAGGTGGTAGGCCTCGATCAGCTCCAGGCCCTTGTTCATCATGGTCGCCGAATCCACGGATATCTTGGCGCCCATGTCCCAGTTGGGGTGGGCCACGGCCTGTTCCGGCGTCACGCCGGCCATGTCGGCCAGGTCCATCCCGAGAAACGGGCCGCCAGACGCGGTCAGGATGATGCGATCCACCTTATCCGCGCGATCGAATTCGAATACCTGGAAGATGGCGCTGTGCTCCGAATCCACGGGCAACAGCGTGGCGCTGTTGCCGCGAACCTCCGCCATCATCACGTCGCCGGCGGAAACCAGGCATTCCTTGTTGGCCAACGCCACGATGGCGCCGCGGCGCACCGCCGCCAGGGTGGGTTCCAGGCCCGCGGCGCCGACGATGGCGGCCATCACCCATTCCGCCGGCCGGGCCGCCGCCTCGACCACGGCCGCCGGCCCGGCGGCGCACTCGATACCGGTACCCGCCAGGGCGTCCTTCAGGTCCTCATAGCCCTTCGGGTCGGCCACCACCGCCAGACGCGGGCGAAGGGCACGTGCCTGCTCGGCCAGCAGCGCGACGCTGTTATTCGCCGTCAACGCCTCGACCGTGAAGGAGTCCGGGTGCCTTCGGATCAGATCGATGGTGTTGCAGCCGACCGATCCGGTGGAGCCCAGGATGGTGACGCTCCTCGGGGCCGTCGCGGCCTGGGGGCTGGTTTGGGGTGCGGTCATATCAGAACACTGCCATGTCCGAGCAAACCTATCAACGCTGTAACAACCGCCGCCGCCATCAGGCCGTCAACCCGGTCCAGGAGCCCGCCGTGGCCGGGAATGATGGTGCCCGCGTCCTTGACGCCGAAACGGCGCTTTATCCACGATTCCGCCAAGTCGCCGCCCTGCGCCACCGTGCCCAAGACGGCGCCGAACGCGGCCGGCGGGGCGACCCCGTTGTTGCCCAGTACCGCCGCGGTGGCGGCGCCCGCGGCCCCGGCGCAGGCGATCCCCCCCAACAGGCCGGCCCAGGTCTTCTTGGGGCTGATGGCGGGGGCCAGTTTGGGGCCGCCGATCAGGCGCCCGAAGCCGTAGGAACCGCTGTCCGCCGCCCAGACCACGGCAAACAGCCAGAGAACGATATCGCGGCCGAGGACCGCATCGGCGCGCATCCATTCCAAGGCCACGCAGGGCACCCCGATGTAGAGAACCCCGGCGGCCAGCCACAGGCGCCGGTCCGGCGCACCTGTACCCTCCTCAGGCGCCGCGCCGCGAACCAGCGCCGCCGCCACGCCGAAGACGGCCGCGAACCCCAATAGCAGAATGGCCAGCGACACACCGGGCCGCTCCAGGGCCGCCGCCGCGACGGCCGTCAAAAGCGCTCCGCCCAGGACCAGGCCCATCGCCCCGGGGGCGGGGCCGCCGCACAGCCGGCTCCATTCCCAGGCCAGGATCACGGCGCCGGCGGCGACCAGCACGTCGAAAAACGGCGGCCCGTAAACGACGGCGCCCAGCACTGGGGGCGCCAACACCAGGGCGGACAACACGCGGACACGTAATCTAGCCACCGCTTGTGCCAAAACGCCGTTCACGGAGATGGTATTGCCGGAGGGCGCCTTCGAAGTCTTCCCTTGAGAAGTCGGGCCAAAGGGTATCGACGAAAATAAATTCCGCGTACGCCAGCTGCCAAAGCAGGAAGTTGCTGATCCGTTTCTCTCCGCTGGTACGAATCAGGAGGTCCGGGTCGGGAATGTCGGCCGTGAAAAGGTGGCGGGCGAACGCGGCTTCGTCGATATCGTCGGCCCTGAGGGCGCCCGCGGCCACTTCCCGCGCAAGGTGGCGCGCGGCCAGGGTGATCTCGCTGCGCCCGCCATAGCTTAGGGCGATGGTCAGGGTCAGGGTGCGGTTGGCGGCCGTCTGCGTTTCGGCCTGCTCGATCAGGGCGACGATATCGGGCGCCAGGCGTTCGCGCTCCCCGATGACCCTGAAACGCACCCCGTTTTTATTGAGAAAGGTGATCTCGGTCTTGAGGTAATAGCGCAAAAGCCCCATGAGGTCGTTGACCTCGTCCATGGGGCGCTTCCAGTTCTCGGACGAAAAGCCGTAGAGCGTCAGATACGCCACCCCCGCGTGGGCGGCGCTCTTGACGGCGGTCTTCACGGCCTGCGCGCCCCGTCTGTGCCCGGCACTCCTGGGCAGGCTGCGGGTGCGCGCCCAGCGCCCGTTGCCGTCCATGATGATGGCCACGTGAACCGGCGGCAACGGCGCCGCATCGGTTTGCAGGGGAATCGCCTTCATTGCCTCATACCTGCATGATTTCTTGTTCTTTGTTGGCCAGGATGTCGTCGATCTTTTTCACATACGTGTCGGTCAGGTCCTGAATCTCCTTGGCGTGATCGTGCTGCAGGTCCTCGGAAATCTTGCCCACCTTTTGCGCGTGCTTGAGGTCATCCATGCCGTGACGGCGCACGTTACGGACCGCGATGCGCGCCTCTTCGGCGTACTTACCGGAGATTTTGGCCAACTCCACGCGCCGTTCCTCGGTCAGCGAGGGGATGGGTACGCGAACCAGCTGCCCGTCCAGGGAGGGATTGAGGCCCAGCCCCGATTCCCGGATGGCCTTTTCCACCGACTTGACCAGGTTTTTGTCCCAAACCTGCACGGTCAGCATGCGGGGCTCGGGCACGCCGATCGTACCAACCTGGCTGATGGGCACCTCGGTTCCGTAGGCATCCACCATGAGCGGCTCCAGAAGACCGGTCGCCGCCCGTCCTGTGCGCAGGCCAGCGAACTCCCTATGCAACACCTCCACGGCCCCTTCCATGCGCCGCTTGATGT
Organism: Pseudomonadota bacterium; assembly: GCA_022545455.1. Taxonomy (GTDB): domain Bacteria; phylum Pseudomonadota; class Alphaproteobacteria; order Rhodospirillales; family 2-02-FULL-58-16; genus JACZQZ01. The sequence goes on along the minus strand of JACZQZ010000001.1, from coordinate 4,035 downwards.
CCTTCTTCCTGACCTCGATGTCGGGTGTATCCACGTTCCGATCCTAGCCCACGGTCCTATCAGACCCCACGGTCCTGTCCGACCCAATGATCGTGTAAGCGCCGGTGCCGGTGACGACGTCGGCAAAAGCCCCCGGATTGTGAATGGAAAAGACCAGAATGGGAACCTCGTTCTCGCGCGCCAGTGCAATGGCGGAGGTGTCCATGACCTTCAGGTCCCGCGACAGAACGTCTTGGTACGAAAGCCTGTCGAAACGTATGGCGTCCTTCACTTTTTTGGGGTCCGCGCTGTAAACGCCGTCCACCTGCGTGCCCTTGAGCAAGGCGTCGCAGTCCATTTCAACGGCGCGCAGGGCGGCCGCCGTGTCGGTGGTGAAGAACGGATTTCCGGTGCCCGCGGCGAAGATCACGATACGGCCCTTTTCCATGTGGCGCAGGGCCCGGCGGCGGACGTAAGGCTCGCACACCGTGGCCATGGGAATCGCCGACTGTACCCGGGTCTGCACGCCTTTGCTCTCAAGCATGCTTTGCACGGCCAGGGCGTTGATCACGGTGGCCAACATGCCCATGTAGTCGGCGCTCGTCCGTTCGATGCCGGAACCGGCTGAGCCCCCCCGGAAAATATTGCCGCCACCGATGACCAGGCAGATCTGGACGCCCATGCCGTGGACGCCGCAAATCTCCGTGGCGATGCGTTCCACGGTGCCCGAATCGAACCCGTAGGCCTTTTTGCCCATCAAACCCTGGCCGGAGAGTTTCAGCAGGACGCGTCGGTATTTTGGATTCCGCGACATGACGCACTCCGCATAAGCCTTCCCGGCGCAGGAGGGGACATCGCGGTGGATGGCCTAAGGCGCTCCCGCGGGGCCGATGACTTCCCGGAAGCTTGATCCTCCTCCCCGATCGACGGCGCGATGTTACACCATTGGTCCTAACATAATAGGACAGAGCGGCCTAAATGGCCTTGATTTATCTCCGCCGGACGGCGTCCGTGGCCGCCGGCGCCCGGTCAACCACCGAGGACCGCCGCCACGTCAACCGCCGAGGGCCACCGCCACGTCGGCGGCCAGGTCGCCGGCCTGCCTTTCGATGCCCTCGCCCAGCAAATAGCGCACGAAACCCTTGACCGCGACCACCCCGCCGGCATCCTCGGCCGCCGCCTCAAGGACCTTGCCGACCTTTCTTTCGCCATCGATCACATAGGTCTGATCGAGCAGGCATACGTCCTCGTAATACTTGCGCAGACGGCCCTCGGCCATTTTTTCGACGATGTCGTCCGGCTTGCCGGTGGCGCGCGCCTGCTCCCTGAGAATATCGCGTTCGCGTTCCACCGCCGCCGGGTCCATGTCCTGGCGGGAAACCGCCTGCGGATTGGTCGCCGCCACGTGCATGGCCAGCCGCTTGCCGAGCGTCTCCAGGTTCGCGGCCCCGCCGGGGCCCTCCACGGCCACCAGCACCCCGATCTTGCCCAAGCCCGGCGCCAGCGCGTTGTGCATGTACGATGCAAGGATGCCCGACTCCACGGTGAGCACCGCCGCCCGGCGAATCCTCAGGTTTTCGCCGATGGTTGCGACCAGGCTGGTCAACTGCTCCTCGACGGTCTTGCCGGTTTCAGGGTAGACGGCGCCTTTCAGGGCCTCCAGGTCGCCGCCGGTGTGCAGCGCCAGGCCGGCGACCGTTCTGACGAAGTCCTGGAAAGTCTCGTTGCGCGCCACGAAGTCGGTCTCCGCGTTGACCTCGACGACGACCCCCGCGGTGCCGTCGACGGCGATGCCGACAAGACCCTCCGAGGCCACCCGGCCGGCCTTTTTGGCGGCCGCCGCCAGGCCCTTCTTGCGCAACCAGGCTACCGCCGCGTCCATGTCCCCGCCGGTTTCCGTCAGCGCGTGCTTGCAGTCCATCATGCCGGCGCCGGTGTTCGCGCGCAGTTCCTTGACCTGGGCGGCGGTGATCTCTGCCATATTAATCCTCGTTCATAAGATTTTGTAATGAGTTCTTGATATTACTCCGGAATCCCATTGCGCACTGACCGAGCAGGTAGTCCGCAAGGCCCTGTCGCCGGAGTCGGACGGCCCGCCCTACCCGGCCGGTGGGGCTGCGTCCTTGGTGTCCTTGGCGTCCTCGCCGGTCTGCTCGGCAGGCGCCCCGGTTTCCGCCGGCTTCTCGGGGGCGGCCGAGGTTTCCGCCGGCTTCTCGGGAGCGGCCTCGGGTTCCGCCGGCTTTTCGGGGGCGGCCGAGGTTTCCGCCGGCTTCTTGGGAGCGGCTTCGGGTGCGGCCGGCTTTTCGGGAGCGGCCGAGGTTTCCGCCGGCTTCTCGGCCCCAGCCTCGGCCTCCGCCGGCTCCGCTTTGGGCAGATGTTCCACGGGCGCGGCCTCGGATTCGCCCACATCCGCACCGGCAGACGTCATCTCCGCCTGGATGCCGTCGAGCACCGCTCCGACCATCAGGTCGCAGTACAGGCCGATGGCACGGATGGCATCGTCGTTGCCGGGCACCGGAAAATCGATGTCGTCGGGATCGCTGTTGCTGTCGATGATGGCGACCACGGGGATGCCGAGCTTCTTGGCCTCGGCCACCGCGATGGCCTCCTTGAGGGTGTCGATGACGAACAGCACGTCGGGCAGGCCGCCCATTTCCTTGATGCCGCCCAAGGCACGGTCCAGCTTGTCGCGCTCGCGGGTGAGGTGGAGCAGTTCCTTCTTGGTCAGGCCTACGCTCTCCTCGACCAGTTGTTCATCCAACTCGCGCAGGCGCTTGATCGAGTTGGAGATGGTCTGCCAGTTGGTCATCATGCCGCCGAGCCAGCGGTGGTTGACGTAGTGCTGGCCGCAGCGCTTGGCGGCTTCGGCGATCTTGTCACTCGCCTGCCGCTTGGTGCCGACAAACAGCACCCTCCCTCCCGCGGCAACGGTATCGCGCACCGCCGCCATGGCGCGGTGCAAAAGGGGCACCGTCTGCTGCAGGTCGATGATGTGGATTTTTTTGCGGACCCCGAACAGATAGGGGGCCATCTTGGGGTTCCAGCGCCGCGTGTTGTGCCCGAAGTGCACGCCCGCTTCCAAAAGCTGGCGTATGGTAAATGACGGTAACGCCATGGATGGTGTTCCTTCTCCGGTTAAGCCTCCGCGGGCACCATCCGGCCAGGGACCGGACACCGGAGCGACACGGCCGGCGAATGTGCGCCGGCGGCCGCAAGCCCGCGTGTGAATTATGCGCGGCTTGATTAGCGTCCGGGACGGCGAAATGCAAGGTAAATCGACGATCAGCGCGGCGAAGCGGCCGGGCTGAATTCAAATCTCCCGCACATCCACGATGCCGGGAATCTCCCTGAGGGTGCGCAGCACGGCCGGCGACACCGCGAAACCGCCGGGCAGGTCGATCTCGACCTCGGTCGCCGCATCGATCCTGGAGACCAGCTTCACCCGCCCCCTGCCCTTGCCCTGGCGCATCAGTACCTCGTGCAGGCGGCCCAGGGGTTCCGCCGAATCCACGACCACGACGGCTCCCGGCGGCGCGCGGGCGGCCGCCCCATCCAGCGGCTCCACGGCCTGCACGGTGAAGCGGGCCGAACTCCCTTCGAACTGGACGTTGGCGCGGATGAACAGGGAGGTGCCGACCTCGAGCAGGTCCCGCGACGCGCTCAGGAGTTCGGAAAACACCGTTGCCTCGAAAACGCCGGAGGTGTCGGAGAACTGCACGAAGGCGTAGCGGTTACCCTGGCCCGAGGTGCGTTCCTTCTTGGCGATCACCGTTCCCGCCATGTTGACGGACCCCGAGCGGCCTTCGCCGAACACGTCGGCGGCACGGCGCACGTTCAGGCGCTGAAGACGGTCGGCGTAGGCGTCCAGTGGGTGGGCGGATAGGTAAAACCCGACGGCCTCGGATTCCTGCCTCAATCGCTCGATGTCCGTCCACTCGGCGGTTTGCGGCAGCGAATCCGCGGGCACCGGCGCCGCGTCGTCGCCGAACAGGCCGATCTGGTTGCTTTCCCGGTCATGGGCGGCGGCGCTGGCATGGCGCAGGAGGACGTCGATGC
>JACZQZ010000056.1 GCA_022545455.1 Pseudomonadota bacterium | reverse complement strand
TTACGCCCGAAAGCGGACATGCTTCGCGGTTCTAAATTACGGCCAATTTTGTCCTTCGATTTTTTTTGAAATCTTCGAATTTCCTTGCGGCCATCTAGAGGGTAGCAAATGCGTGAGGGCGGGGGGTGGTCCCCAAAGTCCTCGCGCGTGAATCACCAGCGCCAGCGTCACGTGACGCACATTGCCTTATTGCTGCCACGCCGCCCCCAGTGGTTGCCCCAGCCGGGTAGAGCGCGCGGCTAACTGCACTTTAGCTGTCCGTAGTTATACGGGGATGTTTCCAGGCGTATTTGCCGTATACTTTGCCGTATAATTGATAAAAGCCACCATGCTAGGCGGCTAACTCATTGAATTAACTGGCGTCCCCAGGGGGACTCGAACCCCCGTTTTCGGCGTGAGAGGCCGATGTCCTAGGCCACTAGACGATGGGGACCCGGCGGAGCCCCTTCCTTTACAAGGATTCGCCGTTGCCGATCAAGTGCCTTGGCGGGCCGCCGCCGCGCCCGCGTGGCGCCGGGCGGCGGCGGCGAGGGCGTCGACGTCTTCGGCGCGCGTGTTGAACGCGGTGACCAGTCTGAGCAGCGCCGCGCCTTCCCTCTCCCAGCGGTAGAACTGGAATCCGTCGTCGAGCAGGCCGGCGATCACCGGCTCGGGCAGGGAGACGAAGACCTCGTTGGCCTCCACCGGATGGTGCAGCGCCGCCCCCGGCACGCCGTCAAGGCCGTCGGCCAGGCGCGCCGCCATGGCGTTGGCGTGGGCGGCGTTCTTCAGCCACAGCCCGTCGGCGAGATAGGCCTCGAACTGGACGGCGAGGAAGCGCCCCTTGGACAGCAGGTGGCCGCCCCGCTTGCGCCGGTAGGCAAACGTTTCGGCCAGGGCGCGGTCGAACAGGACCACCGCCTCGGCGGCGAAGGCGCCGTTCTTGCTCGCCCCCAGGCAGAGCGCGTCGACGCCGGCCCGCCACGTGGCGTCGGCCGGCGAACATCCCAGCGCGACGAGGGCGTTGGCGAAGCGCGCCCCGTCCATGTGCACCTTCAGGCCGTGGCCATGGGCGACGTCGGCGATGGCGCGGACCGCGTCGACGGCGTAGACGGTGCCGGCCTCGGTGGACTGGGACAGGCTGACCGCGGCGGGCTGGACGTGATGCACCCCGGGGTCGTGGGCGGCCAGGGCGGCGAGCAGATCATCGGCGGCGATCCTGCCGTCGTCGCCCGGCAACGGGACCAGCTTGGCGCCGCCGCTGTAGAACTCGGGCGCGCCGCACTCGTTGCACTGGATGTGGGACCGGGCGTGGCAGAACACGGCGCCGAAGGGCGGCGTCATGACCGAGAGACTGAGCGCGTTGGCGGCCGTGCCCGTGGCCACCAGGAAGACGTCGGCCTCGGTCTCGAAGACCTCGGCGATCCTGGCCTCGGCGCGGCGGGTGAAATCGTCGTTGCCGTAGGGCATGGCGGCGCCGTCGTTGGCGGCGGCCAGGGCCGCCAGGATCTCCGGCGCGGCGCCGGTGGTGTTGTCGCTGCAGAAATTCATGGAAGAGCCTTCCCCCCTTTTGGGGCGCCGAGGATAGGGCCGTCAGCCCGTAACCCGCAACGGGATTTCCCTGAACCGGCCGCGGCCGGCGTCGAAGAGATGGGCGGTCATGTCGCCGGCGCGGCCTCCGTCGACGGCGACGATGACCCAGACGTGGTCGGGATAGAAGACCGACCGGCGGTCGCGCTCGGACGGCGTCGCCCCGTGGTCGGGGTGGGAATGGTAATGGCCGACGATGGATTCGGGTCCGTCGCCGAGCTCCCGCATGAGGTCGAACTGGATCTTCGGATCGACGAGAAAGCTGTCGCGGGTGTTCCCTTCGGCGACGTTGGGGCTGGCCTCGACACGGGTGACGAGGCGGTCTCCCGAGGCTTCGGCGCGGCCGACCAAAAGGCCGCAGCACTCGTCCGGGTAGGCGGCCTCGGCGGCGTCGGCGATGTGCCCGGCCACGGCGCGGGGGAGGACGATCACGGGCCCACCGTGATGGTGCCGAGCACCGAGCCGGTGGCGACGTCGACGACGACGACGCGCTCGCACCGCCCGGCGGGGCCGATGCGCAGGTAGAGCCGGTCGCCCTCGGGGATGACCCGGGCAAGGACGCAGCCCTCGGGCAGGGGAACGGCGATGGTGCCGAAGGCCCCGGGCGCGGGAAGCCGCGGCGCGACGGAAACCGGGGGCGCGGCGGGAACCGGGGGTGCGTCCCCGGGCTCGGCGGGGAAGAACGTGAATTCGGGGTCGGCGATCTTCTGGTACAGGCCGTAGGCGAACAGCGCCATCCCGGCGGCGATCAGGAGTCCCATCCCGATAACGAGGCCCTTGAGTACCTGCATGGTTTCGTTTCAGTCTCTGGCGATGGAGAACCCGGCCCCCGCAACCTCATATACCGTTCCGGTCCCCGAGCACAAGGCCGGGACGCGGCTGGACAAGCTGCTGGCGGACGCCGTGCCGGCGCTCTCGCGCACGCGGCTCAAGGCGCTGATCCTGGCCGGACTGGTGGTGCGCGCCACGGACGGTGCGGGGCCGGTGCGCGACCCCGCCCACCGGGTCCGGGCGGGCGAGCGGTTCGACCTCACCGTGCCCGCGGCGCGGCCCGCCCAGCCCCGGCCCCAGGCCCTGCCCCTGGACGTGGTTTACGAGGACGACGACGTGATCGTCGTCGACAAACCGGCGGGCCTGGTGGTCCACCCGGCGCCGGGCCATCCCGACGGCACCCTGGTCAACGCCCTGCTCGCCCATTGCGGCGACAGTCTGTCCGGCATCGGAGGGGTCACCCGGCCCGGCATCGTGCACCGCCTGGACAAGGATACCAGCGGCCTCATGGTGTCGGCCAAGAACGACGCCGCCCACCGTCATCTGGCCGCCCAGATCGGCGAACACAGCGTCGCGCGCGCCTACCAGGCCGTGGTGTGGGGGGTGCCCGCCCCGCGCCAGGGCGAGATCGCCGGCAACATCGGGCGCAGCTCCGCGAACCGCAAGAAGATGGCGGTGGTTGCGCGCGGCGGCAAGCCGGCCCTGACCCGCTATCGCGTGCTCAGGGTCGTCGGAACCCGGGCCAGCCTGGTCCAATGCCGGCTGACCACCGGACGCACCCATCAGATTCGTGTCCATATGGCCGGCCTGGGCCATTCCATCGTCGGCGACCCTTTGTACGGCCGTGACGCAAGGAGGCGTCTCAGGGACGCCCCGGAGGCGGCGCGGCGCGCCGTGGCGGCCTTCGACCGCCAGGCGCTGCACGCCTGCCTGATCGGGTTCCGCCATCCGGGAAGCGGAAAGTGGCTCCGGTTCACGAGTGAAATACCGCCTGATATCAATGAGCTCGTAGGCTTATTAGAGGCGCTTTAGTTTTTTTCTATACATGACCAATTTGGTAAGGTATTATGGGCGTCCTTAAGGCGGGCCCGACATCATCGCTGGCGCAGACACGATGCTGGCGGGCCTTGGGTGTTTGGAACCGAGGAGAAGAGCACGGCATGGCGTCCCTTTCGCTCGATATCGAGATTTCGCCCGAGGGGAACCTGTCCCGGTATCTGCAAAGGATCCGCGCGTTCCCCATGCTGCGCGCCGACGAGGAGTCCCAATTGGCCCGGCGTTGGAGCGAGCACAAAGACACCGAGGCAGCCGACAAGCTGGTGAACAGCCACCTGCGCCTGGTGGCCAAGATCGCCATGGGCTACCGGGGATACGGCCTGCCGCTGGGGGAGCTCATTTCGGAAGGCAACGTGGGCATGATGCAGGCGGTCCGGCGCTTCGATCCGGACCGCGGTTTCCGCCTGGCCACCTACGCCATGTGGTGGATCCGCGCCGCCATCCAGGAATATATCCTGCACTCGTGGTCGCTGGTGAAGATGGGGACGACGGCGGCGCAGAAGAAGTTGTTTTTCAACCTGCGCAAGCTCAAGGGCCAGATGCAGGCCCTCGAGGACGGCGATATGCTGCCCGAGCACGTGACCCGGATCGCCGACCGCCTCGGCGTCTCCGAAACCGACGTGATCACCATGAACCGCCGCCTGGCCTACCCCTGGCATTCCCTGAACGCGCCCATGCGCGGGGACGGCGAGGGCGAGTGGCAGGACTGGCTCGTCGACGAGACCCAAGACCAGGAGACGGACCTGGCCGAGAGCCAGGAGTTGGGTGGCCGGCGCAAGCTGTTGGGCCGTGCCATGAAGGTGCTGTCCGAGCGCGAACGCCACATCCTGGTCGAACGGCGCCTGAAAGACACCCCGGCGACGCTCCAGGACCTCAGCCGGCACTATGGCATCTCGCGCGAGAGGGTGCGCCAGATCGAGGTGCGGGCTTTCCAGAAGCTCCAGAAATCCGTGAAAAACGCGCTCATAGAGCAGCGCATCGCAAGCTGACCCCCGGCGCGTGGAACCCGGCTAAGCCCGGTGCGCGGTTTCGGCCACGTCCTTGCCCCACTCCTTGAGGGTGCGCTTCTGTCGGGCGCGTAAGGCTTCGATGCGGCGCCCATCCATCACATTCAGCAAGACCCCGACCACCGGAGGGACGGCCACGAACACCATCCAGCCGGCGGTGGCGGCGCTGTACATCACCATCAACGCGAAGACGTCGGTCAGGATACCCAGGGCGACGTCGATGGAGTGAATGCCGGTCCACAGGCCCAAGAGGTACGGAAACACGCCGGCGAAGTTCATGGCGCCGACACAGATCGTGGAAGTCTTGTGCTTCGACGGGTCGATAATGTAGGCGACGATGGCGGGCAGCATTCCGAAGAGAAGCAGCAACACGGTCGGCAGCGAGAAGATCAGCAGGAGCAGGAAAACGATGAACAGCCAGCCGGCCTTTGCGCCCCTTCCCGGTTGGGGCGTTGCCGCGGCTTGTCGGACTGCCTGTCTTGCCATGGTCGCGGCCCGGCCCTACCAGATCCCGGAAACGAGAACGACCGCTACCACGGCCAGGGAGATGACGACGGACATCGCGGCCGCCGCCCTCTGACCGGTCCGCTCCGCCGCCGCCCGCGCCGCGCCCTTGTCCGCGAGGCGCTTGATTTCGGCTTCCACCGCGATGAACTCGGCCCGGGCGGTGGCGTGCCCCTTGGCGTCGCGCGTCAGTGCCTCGGCGTCGTCGATGAGGTCGAATATCTCGGGCAGGCTGCCCTGGCGGACCAGACGGGGGATCGCGCGCTCGACCTCGTCCCGGACCGTGCGGCTGTGGTAAATGTTGATGGCCGGCCCGAGAAGACCAGCCACCCAACTGGAAAGACCGTAAAGGGCGCCCAGCCTCAGGCGCCATTGCAGGAACGCCAGCAGGCTCAACATGCCGATGAGGGACATTCCCTTTTCGGCGGCGGCGAGCGCCCTGAGGTGCGGCTCGGTGTCCTCGTCGAAGCGGGTTGCGATGAAGGCGGCGATATGGCGGTCCATGGGCCTGGCCTTGGTTTCGCCGCGCGTCGCCTTGTGGTCCAGGGAGGGCAGCAGCTCCTCGATAGCGACCACGTGGTCCCCGGTGACGAGCGGACTCTGACACGGCAGGCTGGGGTTGAGTTCGTAAAGGCAGCGTTCGATCCCGTAGCCGGGCTCTTTGATCTGCAGGAAACCCCGCAACTGGGCAAAGGTCTTCACAATGTCCCGTTTGTTCAAGCGCGTGTCCTGCTGGGCGGAGAGCCAAAACCCGGGTAATTCGCGCGCCACCACCTCGGCGGCGGTCTGGACGTCGCCTCCGCGCGTGAATTCGACCGCCAGCGCCGGACCGTAGCCTTCGGGCAGAAAGGAGAACCCCTTGTACCGGATGGGCGCCTGGGGATCGAGGAGCATGGCGACCCTGGCCACGACCACATCGTCGCTGCCCTGCCAATCGCCCTGGCGGGCCTTCGCCACGTGGACGATCTCGACGATCTTGTCTGCGCGTTTGACCTCTTTGAGGGCGCGGCGCAGCCACAGGCCGAGCCCTCCCTCTTTGATCGCCGTCGCCGCCTCGCCCACGTTCTGGGTCATCGCCCGCGCCAGGGTGCGCGCGGTGTGGTGTTCCTTGCCGGCAAACGGGAAACCGGTTTTCGAACTCGGCACCAATTTCACCCGGGTGGGCGTCACGCTGCCGCCATCGACCCACAGGTCCAGTTTCTCCCGGTTCCAGCGTTGGCCCGGATCGTCGTTGAGTATGGCCCGCAAGGGCTCGACCAGCGCCAAGGGGATGTGCGTCTTGCCGCAATAGGCCGTAAGGCTGCCCCATTTGGTTCTGGCCGCGATCAAATCGTCCTCGCTGAGATCTTCCACCGGGTTGCGCCCCAGCAGGAGGCACACGAGCGTCGCCCCCAAGGCGAAAAGGTCGTCGCCCACGGTGCCCTCGCCACGCCCCGCGGGCGATGTCAAGGCCCGTTCGATGGTCTCGAACGCGGCGGGCTGGTTGAAGCCGGGCGGGGCGCTCACGCACTCGCCGAGGACCACGTCCGTCCGTTCCTCGTCCATGAAAAACAGGTTGTCGGGCCGGATGGATCCGTGGGTCATTCCGTGCCGCGCCAATTCGTTCACCGCCCTGGCCAGGGGGTCGAAGACCAGGCGTGACAGGTCGTGTTCGTTGATCTGTCCGTATTCCGGCGTCGCCGACATGAAAAGTTTGCCGCCCTGTGGGCGTGCGTAGATCACCGCCATGCATCGCTGACCCAGGGGCGGCCAGTACACCGTGTCCCACTCGACGAGCGGCATCATGCCCGGGAAGGTGGCGCCCCTGAGGGCGGCCATCACCTTGGTGCGGAGCGGCAGGCCCGGCTCGCAGACGAGGGCGAACACCTTGCGATTGAGATTTTGCCGGTCCTGTACGGCGTACGCCCTGGCGGACGGGGAGTCCAGCTCACCGAGGGGGGAGGAGGGGTCGATCAGGTAGCGTTCCCGGAGCAGAACCGGGCCGACGTACGCGTCTGCCTTGCCCGCGCGCTCCGCGTCGTTGGGCGACTCTGCCATCGTAGCCTTTCCCATTCGGCACGGCGAAGTCCGGCCGCCACGCGCGCCGGAATGCTAAGCGTCAACGGTTGCCAAACTGTTAATATTTCACCCCGGCGGACCACCGGGACCCCTTGGATAGCGGGCTGTTCCGTCAATCGGCGAAGGGGTCGTGTACGAGGATCGTGTCCTCGCGCTCGGGGCTGGTCGACAGCATCGCCACCGGCGCCCCGATGATCTCCTCGATACGGCGGATGTACTTGACCGCGGTGGCCGGAAGATCGGCCCAGGAGCGGGCGCCGCGGGTGTTTTCGGACCACCCCTCCATGACCTCGTAGACGGGTTCCACCTTCGCCTGCTGGACGCTGCTGGCGGGCAGGTGGTCGAGGGACTCGCCGTCGATGCGGTAGCCGGTGCACACCTTCAGTTCGTCCATGCCGTCGAGCACGTCCGCCTTGGTCAGGGCGATGCCGTCGATGCCGTTGACCTTTACCGCCTGGCGCACCAGCACGGCGTCGAACCAGCCGCAGCGGCGCGCCCGGCCGGTGACCGTACCGAATTCGCGGCCGCGCTCGCCCAGTCCCTTCCCCACGTCGTCGTGCAACTCGGTGGGAAACGGGCCGCCGCCGACCCGGGTGGTATAGGCCTTGGTAATGCCGAGCACGTAATCCACGGCGCCCGGCCCCTGGCCCGACCCCACCGCCGCCTGGCCCGCCACCGAGTTGGACGAGGTGACGAAGGGATAGGTGCCGTGGTCGATGTCGAGCATGGTTCCCTGGGCGCCCTCGAAGAGGATGCGCTTGCCGGCGCGCCGGGCCTCGTCCAACTGTTTCCAGATGGCGCCGGCGAAGGGCAGGATCCTGGGCGTGATTTCCTCCAGGGCCTGGATCAATCCGTCGCGGTCGACCTCGGGCAGGCCGAGACCGCGCAGCAGCGCGTTGTGGTGCAACAGAAGCCTGTCCACCTTTTCCCCCAGCACCTGGGGCTCGGCCAGGTCGCCTACGCGAATGGCCCGGCGCGCCACCTTGTCCTCGTAGGCCGGGCCGATGCCGCGCCCGGTGGTGCCGATCCTGGCCTTGCCCAGCGCCGATTCCCGCGCCTGGTCCAGGACCCGGTGCAGGGGCAGGATAAGCGGCGCGTTTTCGGCGACGCTCAGGTTCTCGGGGCTTATGGCGATGCCCTGGGCGCGCATCCCCTCGATTTCCTCCATCAGGGCCCAGGGATCGACCACGACGCCGTTGCCGATGATGGAAATCTTGCCCCCGCGCACGACGCCCGAGGGCAGCAGGTTGAGCTTGTAGGTGACCCCGTCGATCACCAGGGTGTGTCCGGCGTTGTGGCCGCCCTGGAAGCGCACCACCACGTCGGCCCGCTCCGACAGCCAGTCGACGATCTTTCCCTTGCCTTCGTCGCCCCATTGGGTGCCGATGACCACCACGTTGGCCATTGCGCTTCACCCCCCGCGTTTTTGTTCCAGGGCCCGGAGTTTTCCGTCCTCCAGCACATGATCGCAGCCCATGCGTTCGGCTTCCGCCGCCGCATCGGCGGTCGTCTCCATGGCCTCGACGGTGACCCAGCCGTCGGCGCGCAGCTGCTGGCCCTCGGCCGCGGGCGTGCCCGCGGGCAGCAACACGCGGCGGGGCGGCGCCGGCCTGGGCAGGGCGCGCAGCACCGTGTCCATGAACAGCGTAAGCCCGGTGGCGGGTTCGCCCGCGCCGTCACCGCCGTCGGCGAGATAGCGCCCGCCGCCGCCCAGTTCGCCCCGCAGGTTCGGCGCGAACAAGGTAAACGTGACGCCCGTGTGATACTCGAAGCCGCGGCTTTCCACCGGATCGACGGTCAGGTTCAGGTCCGGCGCCCCCGCCCGCACGCGCTCGACCACCGCGGCCAGGGTCGCCCGTTCCCGGACCGCCGGTTCGGGCAGGGCCAGGCGGTTCAGGACCTCCATCGTGTCCTCGGCCGGTCCGGCGGCGGCCAGCATGGCCAACAGGATCTTCCCGGCGTCGGCGCCCAGCCGGTCCCCCATGGCGGCCACTTCCGCGGCGTCCTTGCGGTCCAGCGCCGTGCGCAGGCGCGCCGCCGATTCGGTGTCCAGGCCGAGGGCGGCGCCGACGGCGGGGACGAGGGTGGGCAGGCCGAGGTCCACCGACATTTCGCCGACGCCCAGCGCGGTCAGCGCCTCGACGGCGATCAGGATGACCTCGGCGTCGGCGTTCGGAGTCGACGCGCCGATGAGCTCGGCGCCCACCTGGCCGAACTGGCGCTCGGGCCTGAGCTGCGAGCCCCGCACCCTGAGGACCTGACCGGCGTAACCGAGGCGCAAGGGCCGCGGCCTTTTCTTAAGCCGCGTGGCCGCGATGCGCGCCACCTGCAGGGTCATGTCCGGGCGCAGCCCCATCATGCGCTGGGAGACCGGGTCCATGAGGCGGAAGGTCTGATCGGCCATGGCGGCGCCGTTGCCGGCGAGCAGGCTTTGCTCGAATTCGATCAGGGGCGGTTTCACGCGCTCATAGCCGTGGCCGGCGAACGACGCCATGAGCCGCTCCACCACATCCGCCTCGAAGGCGGCGTCGGGGGGCAGCACGTCGCACATTCCGGCGGGCAACAAGGCCTTGTCGGCGAGATCGCTCATGGGCAAAAATTCATCCATGGTGGCATGCGGGACCGGTCCCCCGCGCCGAAACGGGCTGTGCCGCCGCCTATGGTGCCGGGCGCGGAGCTAATACCAAGGGACGCTGATCATGACCCATAGAGCCGGCTTACCAAGGTTTTCGGCCCTAAGCGTGCGCCGTGGCGATGCGGGGCATCGCAAAGCGTGCGCGACGCCGTCCGCAAGCCTTGGTAAGCCGCCGTTGCGGTCGCGTATGCGGCCCGTCGGAGGGCGTCGAAAAGTTTTGACGATGCGCCGCATCGCCGGCAACTTTCCTCCTGCCCGACGAGCCGCATACGCGATCTCTATGAACCATGATCAGCGCCCCTTGGTATTGCATCCGTCGGCTGCTCGCTCGCGTGGCGAGCTTGGCGGATGAATGCTGCCTTGGTGCCGGATGGCTTCGTTGCCAAGGCCGAGGCCCCGGCAAAACGCTTACCGGCGGGGCCTCCGCCGCATGAAGGCTACCAACTCATCCTCAAGGGCGCTACATCGCCGGCTTAAGATTTCGGTCTCGACCCTGACGTACAAGCTGGGCGCATTTTCGAGGCGGCATAGCTTTCTGCTCGCCTCGCTGTACCGGTGGCAGAGCGCGTTAAAACGTGGGTCGGAGTCGCTGAGATTGTGAATGACCTTCTCGTGCTCGGGAAACCGCTCGACCACGAGGCGTTCAAAATCCGTCATCGGAGTGCCCTCCCCGCCACGCCTGGGCTGGGTGACGGTAATTCTTCTTATACACATGTATGTGTGGTTCGCCTTGATCGAAATCAATGCCCGCCGGGTGGTTTGATTCTACGTTCCCTCAATGGAAATGTTCGAGGACGGGGGTCGGCCCCTGGCCGCGACGTCCGAAAGGCGAGGGCGCGATGATGTACCAGGAAGCCGCCGTGATTTCCCGCGCGACCGGGCCAACGTCGGTCCCGGTTCTGCGGGGTTTTCGCCCGAAGATACAGAAGCTTAGGGTGCGCCTATCCGTTCGTGTCGGAGGGCGGACATTGGTATTTGACACGCCATCTGCGCCCCTATATTAATTAACAGTAATATTCGGACTCGCGGAAGCCAGAGAACAGCCGCGCCTCGGGAGGCTAACAAAACCATCGGTTCTTCCCGCGCCGAGACCGGGGGCTTTTCCCCTTTCCGGGCCCGATATCTCGTGTCGACGCGCGGGGGACTCGATCACCATGCCGACCTACGTGAATCCGAACAAATGTGACGGGTGCAAGGCGCTGGAGCGTCCCGCCTGCATGTACATCTGCCCCATGGACTTGATGAAGCTGGATACGGCGACCGGCAAGGGCTTCAACCAGGAACCGGACCTCTGCTGGGAATGTTATTCCTGCGTAAAGATATGTCCCAATAACGCCATCGAGATGCGCGGCTATGCGGACGTGATGCCCATGGGCGCGACGCTCAAGCCCGTGCGGGGCACCCACTCGATCATGTGGACCGTCAAATACCGGGATGGCCGGGTCAAACAGTTCAAGATTCCCATCCGGGACACGGAGTGGGGCACCATCGACCCCTTTCCCGAGGACGGCCGGCCCCACACGATGGACCTCAAAGCGCCCGTGTTGTTCGGCGAAGACAAGTATCTCGGCGTCGACCGGCTTCCGGTGCCCGGCGCCTGACCCGGCGCCAAAAACCCCACGTCCGACCGGCGCACGACGAACCAAACGAAACCCGTAGCCAGAGGAATGACCATGGAACGGCCTGACACGGAAGTCGTGGATTGCGACATCCTGATCGTCGGCGGCGGCATGGCCGGCTGCGGGGCGGCGTTCGAGGCGGCGTACTGGGCCAAGCAGCACGGCCTCAAGGCCGTCGTCGTGGAGAAGGCGGCCATGGAGCGCAGCGGCGCCGTGGCCATGGGCCTGTCGGCCATCAATTGCTACATGGGCATGCGGTGGGGCGAGAACACGCCGGAGGACTTCGTCCGCTACGTCCGCAACGACCTCATGGGCCTGTCGCGGGAGGATCTGGTCTTCGACATCGCCCGGCACGTGGATGCGAGCGTCCACATGTTCGAGGACTGGGGTCTGCCGTTCTTCAAGACCCCCGAGGGACGCTACGTGCGCGAGGGCAAGTGGCAGGTCATGATCCACGGCGAATCCTACAAGCCCATCGTCTCCGAGGCGGCGAAGAAGGCGATCGGCCAGGAGAACGTGTACCAGCGCATATTCATCTCCCACCTTCTCAAGGACAGCCGCGATGCGAACCGCATCGCCGGCGCCGTCGGCTTCAGCGTGCGGGACCCCAAGATTTACGTGTTCAAGGCGCGCGCCGTGGTCTGCGCCTGCGGCGGGGCGACGAACGTCTGGCGCCCGCACGCGGTGGGCGAAGGCCTGGGACGCATCTGGTATTCGGTTTTCAACACCGGCTCGGTGTACAAGCTCATGCTCGCCGCCGGGGCCGAGATAAGCCAGATGGAGCATCGCCTGGTGCAGACCCGGTTCAAGGACGGCTACGGGCCGGTGGGCATGTGGTTCCTGCTGTTCAAGTCGGTGGTCAAGAACGCGTACGGAGAGCGGTACGACCAGACCCGCGCCGACGTGCTCAAGGACTGGGCCCCGTACGGAACCTCGCTGCCGGTGCCGACGCCGCTGCGCAACCACCAGATGCTGGAGGACATCTTCGCCGGCAAGGGTCCCCATTACATGCGCACGGACGAGGCCCTGCAGAGACTGTATGAAGGGCAGACCCCGGAAAAGATTCGCGAGATCGAGTGCGAAGCCTGGGAAGACTTCCTCGACATGACCCAGTCGCAGGCCCTCTTGTGGGCGGCGCACGGCATCGACCCGGCGGAAGATCCATCCGAACTCGTGCTGACCGAACCCTACCTCATGGGCTCCCACGCGTCCGCGTGCGGCGCCTGGGTAAGCGGTCCCCCGGACGTCTCGCCGGCGGAGTACGAATGGGGCTACAACCGGATGACCACCGTCGATGGGTTGTTCTCGGCGGGCGACGGGGTGAGCGGGTCGGCGCACAAGTTCTCGTCGGGCTCCTATGCCGAGGGCCGCCTGGCGGCGAAGGCGGCGGTGGCCTATGCGGTCGACGTGGGGGACGCGCCGCAGGTCGACGACGGGCAGATCGACGGGATCAAGGAAGAAATCTGGAAGCCGGTCCTGGTCGCCGAGAAGGCGGGCGGCGCCGCGTCCCACGAGGACGTCAACGCCAAGTACCTGCTGCCCAAGCTGGGGCTGTTTCGCCTGCAGGCGCTGATGGACGAGTACGCCGCCGGTCCCGGCGCCTATTACAAGACCAACGAGCCGACGTTGAATCGCGGGCTCGAGCTCCTCGGCGAGCTCAAGGACGACATGGAGGACCTGGGGGCAAAGGACCTCCACGATCTGTTGCGCTGCTGGGAGCTTCGCGATCGCGTGCTCTGCGCCGAATGCCACATCCACCACGTGTTGTACCGCAAGGAAACGCGGTGGCCGGGGTATCTGTACCGGTCCGACTACCCGACCCTGGACGACGACAACTGGAAAGTGTTCGTCAACTCCCGCTACGACGCCGAAAAGGATGAGTGGCACATGTCGAAGAAACCGTTCATCCCGTTGATCGACTGAGCACTATCGGATGGCGTCCCACCGTATGCATGTCCGGGGAGACCGGGGGACCATGCGCACCGCCGTGCGCCGTCGACGCGCGGCGCGCACCGCAGGCGGGGACCATGGAGCGGCCTGAAACCGAAGTCGTCGAATGCGACGTCCTGATCGTCGGCGGCGGCATGGCCGGTTGCGGCGCCGCCTACGAAGCGGCGCGTGCGGCCAAGGAAAAGGGCTTGCGCGCCGTCGTCGTGGAGAAGGCGGCCATGGAGCGCAGCGGCGCCGTCGGCATGGGGCTGTCGGCGATCAGCTGCTTCATGGGCACGAAATGGGACGAGAACACGCCGGAGGACTTCGTCCGCTACGTCCGGGGCGACCTCATGGGCCTGTCGCGGGAGGACCTGGTCTACGATATCGCGCGCCACGTGGACGAGTCCGTCCACATGTTCGAAGAATGGGGCCTGGCCTTTCCCAAGACGCCCGAGGGGCGTTACGTGCGGGACGGCCGCTGGCAGGTCAGGATCGACGGCGATTCCTACAAGCCCATCGTCGCCCGGGCGGCGAAGGAGGCGATCGGCGAGGACAACGTCTTCCAGCGCATATTCATCTCCCACCTGCTCAGGGACAAGCGGCATCCGAACCGCATCGCCGGCGCCATGGGCTTCGGGGTCCGCGAGCCCGGGATTTACGTGTTCAAGGCCCGCGCCGTGGTCTGCGCCGCCGGCGGGGCGACGAACGTCTGGCGGCCGCACAGGTTGAGCGAAGGCCTGGGCCGCTACTGGTACTCGGCGTTCAACTCGGGCTCGGTGTACAAGCTCATGCTCGCCGCCGGCGCCGAGATGAGCCAGATGGAGCACCGCCTGGTGCAGACCCGGTTCAAGGAAAGGTACGGACCGGTGGGGATGTGGTCCTGCCTGTCCGGGGCCGTGGTCGAAAACGCCTATGGCGAGCGCTGCGACGAGACCTACAGGGACGAACTGAAGAACTGGCCCCCCTATGGCGATGCCGATCCGGTGCCGACGCCCTTGCGCAACTACCAGTTGATGCAGGACATCTTCGCCGGCCGGGGCCCGTTTTATCTGAAGGCGGACGAGGCGTTCCAGAGGCTGTACAAGGACCAGTCGCCGGAAACCATGAAACACGTCGAAGACGAGGGGTGGGGAGACTTCCTGGACCATACGACCAAGGCCCAGGCGCTCGGTTGGGCGACGGAAGCGGTCGATCCCGGGGAGGCGCCGTCCGAGGTCTATCTCGGCGATCCCTATCTCCTGGGCTCGCACGCGGCGGGCTGCGGCGCCTGGGTGAGCGGGCCCGAGGACGTGGCGCCGAAGGAGTACCGGTGGGGCTACAACCGGATGACCACCGTCGACGGCCTGTTCGCCGCCGGCGACGGGGTCGGCGGGTCGGCGCACAAGTTCTCGTCCGGGTCCTTCGCCGAGGGACGCCTGGCCGGCAGGGCGGCGGTCGCCTATGCCGCCGACACGGCGGACGGCCCCGAGGTCGACGAGGCCGATGTGGCGCGCATCGCCGGGGAAATCTGGGCGCCGTTCGCGGTCTTCGAGAAAGGACGCGGCGCCTCGTCCCGCGAAGACGTCAATCCGTACTACCTGTTGCCCAAGATGGGGCTTTTGCGCCTGCAGAAGATGATGGACGAATACGCCGCCGGACCCCACGCCTATTACCGTACGAACGGGCCCACATTGAAGCGCGGGCTCGAACTCCTCGCCATGCTCACCGTGGACCTGGATAAACTGGCGGCGCGCGGCCTGGTCGAACTGCTGCGCTGCTGGGAGCTCCGCGACCGCGCGTTGTGCGCCGAATGCCACGTGCGCCACGTGTTGTTCCGCGAGGAAACCCGGTGGCCGGGATACTACTACCGGCCCGACCACGCGAAGCTCGACGACGCGAACTGGAAGGTGTTCGTCAACTCCCGCTACGACGCCGAAACGGGCGAGTGGCAGATGTCCAGGAAACCCTACATCCAGGTGATCGACTGACGCGGGATCGGAGAACCAAGGGGACAAGGAATTAAGTGAGGTGTCCCCAAAACCAGGCCCTCGCGCCTACTCCAGCAGCCCCGCCTTGCGCAGGCCGTCGACGATCCGGTCGACGCCGGAATGGGGCCCAAGTAGGCCGGCGGTGCTCCTGACGGTTTCGATCGAGAATCCGGGTTTCCTCGATTCCGCTTCGCCAAGCATGGCGCGGGCTTCATCGGTCCGGCCCAGGTGGCCCAGGGTGGAGGCCGCATAAGCGAATGCCATGAACGCGGCATTCGGTTGCTCGATGGACTTCTCGAAGGATGCGGCCGCTTCCTCGTATTTTTCCAAATTGACGTACGCCAGGCCCAACATTATCCAATAAGCCCATAATATATGGCTTCGCGGGCTCAGTCGGATGCCCTTCTCGAATTGCGGGATGCTCTCCTGCGGTCTGCCGCCGTACATCAGCGCAACGCCGAGACCGTAATAGGCGCGGTCGAAGTTGGCGTTCAGGTCAAGCGCGGCCTCCATCTCCGCTATCGCTCTTTCGTGCGCCTGCCTGAAAGTAAGGACCCTGCCGAGGGCACAGCGGCCGGCCGGGTCCCTGGGATCGAGGGCGACCGCCCTCTCCGCCGCGTCGGCGGCCTGGTCCAGGCTCGCCTTGGGGTCATCCGTCAAGCCCCGGATGATGTCGGCCACGTGGGTGTAGGCCAGTTCGGCATGGGCCGCGGCGAAACCCGGGTCGAGCTCGCAGGCCCGTTGGAACAGCCGTTTCGCTTCGGTCAGGGCATCGCGTTTCACGTCGTCGAATAAATGCCAAAGGCCACGCTGGTATGAACTCCAGGCGTCGAGGTTGTCGGGCGGTTTGCGCCGCGCGCGTTCACGCTCGACCGCGCCAAGCTCGGGCTCGATCGCGGTGATGATGGTCTCGGTGATCTCGTCCTGCAGGGCGAAGATGTCATCCAGGTCGCGGTCGTAGCGCTCGGCCCAGATATGGCTGCCGGTGGAGGCGTCGATGAGCTGCGCGGTCACCCGCACCCGATTGCCGGCCTTGCGCAGGCTGCCCTCCAGCACGTAGCGCACGCCCAGCTCCTGCGCCACCTGCTTTACGTCCACCGAGCGGCCCTTGTAGGTGAAGGACGAATTGCGGGCGATGACGAAGAACCAGCGGAACCGCGACAGGCCCGTAATAACGTCCTCGGCGAGGCCGTCCGCCAGATATTCCTGGTCCGGATCGGCACTCAGGTTGTCGAACGGGAGCACGGCGATCGAGGGCTTGTCGGGGAGCGCCAACTCTTGACCGGCGGCGCCGGGACCCTGGCGCCGGGCACCCCCGTCATCGGTCTTGACGCGAAAGACCCGGATCGGCTTCTTGATGTTCTTGACCTCCCGTTCGCCGATATCCTCGAAGCCGAGGTCGAGCTTGCCCTCGACCTGGTCGTAGACTCGCCCGGAGATGCAGATACCCCCCGGCTTGGCCAGTCCTTCCAACCGGGCGGCGATGTTCACGCCGTCGCCGTAGATGTCGTCGCGGTCGACGATCACTTCGCCGAGGTTGACGCCGATGCGGAACTGGAGGCGCTTGCCGTCCGGAACCTGGGCGTTGCTCTCGGCGAGCTGCCGCTGGATCGACACGGCGCAGTCGACCGCCGCGACGACGCTGCCGAAGTCGGCCAGCACCGCATCGCCCGCGTAGTGCACGACGTTGCCGCCCTTCGCCTTGATCGCTCCGGAGATCAGGTCGAGCCCGGCGGAGAGCTGTTTGTGCGTGCCGACCTCGTCCTCACCCGTCAGGCGGCTGTACCCAGCCACGTCGGCATACAGGATTGCG
>JACZQZ010000159.1 GCA_022545455.1 Pseudomonadota bacterium | reverse complement strand
TTCAGGCGCGACCAGCGGGCGAGCGGGCCTTCGCGCTCTTCATCCATGGCTGCCTCCGCGGCGAGGGTTCCGCGCGAAGCCGCCCTTGCGGGGATCGTAGGGCTCGCGCTTGCGTTTCTTGAACGGCACGTCCACGTGGTGTTCGTCGACGAAGTCCTGCACCCAGGCGATCACCTCGTCCGGCATGGGCACGCCCCCGACCATCTCTTCATCGGTGTCGTCGTAGTCCTGCGCCTCGAACGGACAGACGGTGACGAGGAAGGGGATGACGTCGTGCCCGGACTCGTCTTCTTCGTCGGGTCTGAGGACGACGAAGACCCGGGGCTGCGCCTGCGCCAGGTTGACCCGGTAGCCCTCTGTTTCCTTGCGGTAGAGTTCGATCTCCAGGGTCCCGGCGTGGTAATGCACCCAGCCTTCGCCCTGGCGCAGGACCCGCCACTCGGTAACGGGCGGCGCCCCCGGGATCACCGCCACCGGGTGCCAGGCGTAGTCCTGCCACGGGTTGTCGATCTTGCGGCGCTCCAGCACGACGCCGGCGGACATGCTTTCGGTGGGCTTCAGCTTCATGCGGCGCCCCGTGAGTCCAGCCGGCGCCCGTCCGCGCCTTGCCCGCCGGCGGCGGGTGTTTCGGCGCCCAGCAGCCGCTCGGCGCGCTCCAGGTCCCCGGGCCGGTTGACGTTGAAGAACGGATCGACGGGCTCGGCCGCATACTCCACGTAGGCGACCCGGTAGCGCGCCGTCCACCGGTCGATCTTGCGCACGCCGTCTTCCGTCATCGCCCGGCGCAGGTCCCCTGCCAGGCCGACGGGCCACAGCGCGACCACCGGATGGGTGCGCCCGCCCGAGGCGGCGCAACCGATGTGGGCGTCCTCGGCGCCGACGGCGGCGACCATGCGCCGCACCAGGTCCTCGGGCAGAAACGGCGCGTCGGTGGGGAAGCTGGCCACCCACCGGCAACCGGGGGCGTGCGCCCCGGCCCACTCGAGCCCGGTCAGGATGCCGGCCAGGGGCCCGGCGAAATCCTCGATCACGTCTCCCTCCACGGGCAGGCCGAAGCCTTGGAACCGGGCGGGGTCGCCGTTGGCGTTGAGCAACAGAACCGACACCTGCGGGCGCACCCGCTCGATGACATGGGCCAGGATCGGGCGGCCGGCAAGACTGTGCAGGCTTTTGTCGCCGCCCCCCATGCGGGTCGCCCGCCCGCCGGCGAGCAACACGCCCGCGACACCGTCGGCGGCGCCCGGTGAAGCGGGATCAGGCGGCATCGTCTTCACGGGCTCCCTTGCGCTGCAGGTGGCGCGGCTCTTCGCCGACGCGGGCGGTGTCGGCGTCGTAGACGATACGGCGTTCGCCCGACAACGCAATGAACCGTTTGCCCCGGGCGCGGCCGAGCAGGGCCATGTCCACCTGGCGCGCCAGCTCCACCCCCCAGGCGGTGAAGCCCGAGCGCGACACCAGGATGGGAATGTTCATCTGCACCGTCTTGATGACCATCTCGCTGGTCAGGCGCCCGGTGGTGTAAAAGATCTTGTCGCCGCCCTCCATGCCCTTGAGGAACATGTAGCCGGCGATCTTGTCGACGGCGTTGTGGCGGCCCACGTCCTCCATGTAGAGAAGCGGCCGGTCCTCCTCGCACAGCACGCACCCGTGGATGGCGCCCGCCTCCAGATAGAGACTCGGCGCCGTGTTGATCTTCTTGAGCAGGGTGTACAGCCACGAGGTGCGCAGAACCGCGTCTGCGGGCAGGCGCACGCTTTCGAACTTTTCCATCACGTCGCCGAACACGGTCCCCTGGGCGCAGCCCGAGGTCAGGGTCTTCTTTTTCAGCTTCTCCTCGTAATCGGTCTTGCGGTCGGTACGCACCACCACCGTCTCGACGTCGGAGTCGTATTCGACGCCGGTGATCCTGTCGTCGGCGCGGAGCATGTTCTGGTTGAGCAGATACCCCACCGCCAGGTATTCGGGGTAATCGCAGATGGTCATCATGGTGACGATTTCCTGGCCGTTCAGGAACAGGGTCAGGGGCCGCTCCACGGTCACCGAGGTGGTCAGGCGCGCGCCGTCCTGGTCGATGCCGTCTACGCGCCGCGTCAGGCGCGGGTCGGTGGGGTCGGGCTGGACAAGAAATTCCTTAGGCGGCACCATGCGTTTTCCTCCCCGGGGAAGACTCAACACTATGGGTAACCGTTGACGCCAGTACAAGCGCTTGCGGAATATCTCCCACCGGGCCTGTTATGCTCGGTTGCGCATTTTTTTGCATAATTATGCTTCGAATACCAAATTTTGGCGCATTATGATACAAACACGCAAAAACGGACGTAAATTGTGGGGAGGCAACGGGCATGACCGATTTCGGCTCCGCCCTGGGGGCGGCCCTTTCGCTGGTGGTCCGGCTGGACCCTGATCTGGCCGAGATCGTCCTTCTTTCCCTGAGAGTCAGTGTAGGCGCCGTGTTGCTGGCGACGCTCATCGGCATGCCCTTGGGGGCGGCGGTGGCCCTGTTCCGCTTCCCCGGGCGCACGGTGATCGTGGTGATGCTGAATGCGCTGATGGGCCTGCCGCCCGTGGTGGTCGGCCTGATCGTCTATTTGCTTCTCTCCAGGGCCGGACCCCTGGGGGTGTTCGGGCTTTTGTTTACGCCCGCCGCCATGATCATCGCCCAGGTGGTTCTGGTGACGCCCATCATTGCCGCGCTAACCCGCCAAGTGGTGGAGGATCTGTGGACCGAGTACGAGGAGCAGCTGCGCTCCCTCGGCGCCGGGCCGGGGCGGGCGCTGACGGCGCTGCTCTGGGACGGCCGGTTCACCCTGATGACGGCGGTGCTGGCCGGGTTCGGCCGGGCCAGCGCGGAAGTGGGCGCGGTGATGATCGTCGGCGGCAACATCGACCACGTGACCCGGGTCATGACCACGGCGATCGCGCTCGAGGTGAGCAAGGGAGACCTGGCGCTGGCGCTCGGGCTCGGCATCATCCTGATCGTGCTGTCGACGGGGGTCAACGGCGCCGCCTTCGCACTCAAGGAGGCGGCCCAGAGGCGCCACGCGGGATGAACTCTCCTTCCGCCTTCCCCGCCTCGACCTCCATCCTGCCCCTGGAATTCTACCGGGTGTCCTTCGAGGCCGGCGGCAAGCGCCTGATCAAGGACCTGTCGTGCATCTTCGCGGCGGGCCCGAGCACCGTCATCCTCGGCCCCAACGGGGCCGGCAAGAGCCTGCTTCTGCGCCTCTGCCACGGTCTGCTCAAGCCCAGCGCCGGACAGATCATCTGGCACGGGGCCGAGGGCCGGGACCCGTCCGTCCATCAGGCCATGGTGTTCCAACGCCCGGTGATGCTGCGGCGTTCGGTGGCGGCCAATGTGGACTACGCCCTTGCCCTGCGCGGGGTTCCGCGCCGCCAGCGCCGGGACCTGGTGGCGGAATCCCTGAAAGAGACGGGCCTTGCCCGGCTGGCCCGCCACCCGGCCCGGGTGCTGTCCTTCGGCGAGCAGCAAAGGCTGGCCCTGGCCAGGGCCTGGGCGCTCATGCCCCAGGTCCTGTTCCTGGACGAACCGACGGCGAACCTGGATCCCGCCGCCACCCACACCGTCGAGCACGTGATCGCCGCCATCCACGCCGCCGGTACGCAGGTGATCATGACCACCCACGATCTCGCCCAGGCCCGCCGGCTCGCCGACGAAATCCTGTTCCTGCACCGGGGCCGGTTGCTGGAAAAGGGCCCGGCGGACGCCTTCTTCGCCGGCCCGCGCAACGACCTGGCGCGGGCCTTCTTGCGCGGCGAGCTCCTGTGGCGGCGCCCGCGCGACGGCAACTCCGACCAGGAGACACAAAATGCGTAAAGTGCCGATGTGGCTTTTGTCCGCGGCCCTCCTCGCCGCGTCCTTCCCGCTCACGGCCGGGGCGGCGGAACGGTTCATCACCGTCGCCTCCACCACCTCGACCAAGAACTCGGGGCTTTTCGACCACATCCTGCCCCTGTTCGAGAAAAAGACCGGAATCCAGGTCCGCGTGGTGGCGGTGGGCACCGGCCAGGCCATCCGCCTGGCCCGCAACGGCGACGCCGACGTGCTGTTCGTCCACCACCGGCCGTCGGAGGAGAAGTTCGTCGCCGACGGCTTCGGGGTGCAGCGGTTCGGCGTCATGTACAACGACTTCGTCATCGCCGGGCCCAAGGACGATCCGGCCCGAATCGCCGGCATGAGGGATGCCGCCAAGGCATTGAAAAAGATCGCCGGGGCGCGGGCGCCGTTTGTCTCGCGCGGCGATGACAGTGGCACCCACAAGAAGGAACTGGCCCTGTGGCGGGCGGCGGGCGTGGATACGGCCCGGGCGTCCGGAACCTGGTACCGGGAAACCGGGTCGGGCATGGGGGCGACGCTGAATACGGCTTCGGCCATGCAAGGGTACGCGCTGGCCGACCGCGGCACCTGGCTCAGCTTCAAGAACCGGGCCGGCCTGCGGGTCCTGGTGGAAGGTGACACGCGCCTGTTCAACCCCTACGGCGTCATCCTGGTGAACCCCAAAAGGCATCCCCACGTGAAGGCGGACCTGGGCCGGGAATTCATCGCCTGGCTGATTTCGCCCGAGGGCCAGGCCGCCATCGGCGCCTTCCGGGTCAACGGCCAGGTATTGTTCAAGCCCAACGCCACGGCCGTGACGCACTGACGGGGCCGGG
>JACZQZ010000158.1 GCA_022545455.1 Pseudomonadota bacterium | reverse complement strand
GAGCGCTGATCATGACCCGACGAGCCGGCTTACCAAGGTTTTCGGCCCTAAGCGTGCGCTGTGGCGATGCGGGGCATCGCGAAGGGTGCGCGACGCCGTCCGAAAGCCTTGGTAAGCCGCCGTTGCGGTCGCGTATGCGGCCCGTCGGAGGGCGTTGAAAAGTTTTGACGATGCACCGCATCGCCTGCAACTTTCCTCCTACCCGACGAGCCGCCTACGCGATCTCTATGAGTCATGATCAGCGCTCCTTGGTATAACCTGCGGCTCCCATGAAACAGGCCCAGGACACGATCACCGTCGGCACCCGGGGCCAGGGCCTTCACGAGGTCACGGCCGAGATCGCCGACTGGGTTTCCCGCCAGGACATCGGTACCGGCCTGCTGACGGTGTTCTGCCGCCACACCTCGGCGTCGCTGACCATCCAGGAGAACGCGGATGCGGACGTGCGGCGGGACCTGGAGGCGTTTTTCAAGCGCCTGGTCAAGGAGGACCCGTCGCTGTACCGCCACACCACCGAGGGGCCCGACGACATGCCGGCCCATATCCGCAGCGCGCTCACCGACGTCTCCCTCACCATCCCGGTCAGCGGCGGGCGCCTGGGGCTCGGCACCTGGCAGGGGATCTATCTGTTCGAGCACCGCGCGCGGCCCCATGAGCGGCACCTGATCCTGCACCTGGCCGGGGAGTGACGTGATCCGCATCGGGCCACTTTCGACCGCGTGGCTGTTGGTGTTGTCCGCCGCCGCCTGGCCCGCGGCCGCCGAGCCGGCCCACGCCATCGCCATGCACGGGGCGCCCAGGTACGGGCCCGGGTTCCGCCACTTCGACTACGCCGAGCCCAACGCGCCCAAGGGCGGGACCCTGGTGCTCGGCGCCACCCGCAGCTTCGACAACCTCAACCCCTTCATCATCAAGGGGGTGGCGGCGCCGGGGCTGGACCTGATCTTCGAACGGCTGCTCGAGCGCAGCCAGGACGAGCCCTTTACCCTCTACGGGCGTATCGCCGAAAGCGTGGAGACGCCCGAGGACCGCTCGTCGGTGACCTTCACCCTCAGGCCGGAGGCCCGCTTCCACGACGGCAGCCCGATCACCGCCGACGACGTGATCTTTTCGGTCGAGACCCTGCGCGAGAAAGGACGCCCCAACCACCGGCTCTATTACAAGATGGTGGCGCGCATGGAAAAGCTGGGCACGCGCAGGGTCAGGCTCGTCTTCACGCCCGGCGACAACCGGGAACTGCCGCTGATCATGGGGCTGATGCCGATCCTGTCTGAGGCCTATTACCGGGACGTGGAGTTCGGCAAAACCACCCTGGTGCCGCCCCTCGGCAGCGGTCCCTACCGGGTCCGGGCCGTCGATCCCGGGCGCAGCATCACGTATGGCCGCGACCCGGAGTACTGGGGCCGGGACCTTGCGGTGAACCGGGGCCGCTACAACTTCGATGTGGTGCGCTACGACGTGTACCGGGACAGCGTGGTGGCGCTGGAGGCCTTCAAGGCGGGCCTGGTGGACCTGCGCCGCGAATCCGATCCCGGGCGCTGGGCCAACGGCTACGCGTCTCCGGCCCTCGAGCGCGGCGCCATCGTGCTCGAGGAAGTTGCCCACGGGCGGCCCGCCGGCATGTACGGGTTCGCCTTCAACACCCGCCGGCCCATCTTCCGCGACCGCCGGGTGCGCCGGGCGCTCGCCCACGCCTTCGATTTCGAATGGGTGAACAAGACGCTGTTCCACGGCGCCTACGCGCGCACGGCGAGCTACTTCGAAAAATCGGAACTGGCCGCCGCCGCCCCGCCCGGCGCCGGCGAGCGCGCCCTGCTCGAGCCCTTCCGCGACCGCCTGCCGCCCGAGGTATTCACGCGGCCCTACCGGCCGCCGGTCTCCGACGGCGGCGGCTCGACCCGGCAAGGCCTGCGCACCGCGCTCCGGCTGCTGGCCGGCGCCGGCTGGACCCACCGGGCCGGGCGCATGGTCACCGCCGACGGCGAGCCGGCGGGTTTCGAGATCCTGTTGATCAATCCCCGCGACGAGCGCCTGGCCCTGGCGTTTAAGCGCAAGCTGGCCCGCCTCGGCATCGACGTCGGCGTGCGCACCGTGGATTCGGCCCAGTACCAGTACCGCCTGAACACCTACGATTTCGACATGATCATCTACTGGTGGGACGAATCGCTCTCGCCGGGCAACGAGCAGGCGTTCTACTGGGGCTCCGCGGCCGCCGGCACCGAGGGCACGCGCAACTATCCGGGCATCGAGGACCCGGCCGTGGACGCCATGATCGGGCACATCATCGCCGCCCGCGACCGCCCGGCCCTCGTCGACGCCACCCGGGCGCTGGACAGGGTGCTGCAATGGGGCCATTACGTGGTGCCCCTGTTCCACCTGCCCGGGGACCGCATCGCCTATTGGGACAAGTTCGGCCGCCCCGCCGTGACGCCCCTTTACAGCTACCAGCTCGATACCTGGTGGGTGGACCGGGACAAGGCGGCGGCGCTGGAGCGCCGCTGAGGGGGCGGGAAACGGGATCGCATGTTCCCCGTCGATGGGGTTCCAAGGGCCGGCGGCCCTTGGTGGGGATCGGAAGGGGCAACGCCCCTTGCGCCGCAGAAGGGGCGGGCCGATGAGCACGGCCGTTGAAGACCATTACACCGTCGGCGACCTGTTGGGCGTGATCCGGGAAGGCCTCGCCCGACTTGGCAAGGGCACGGCCGATCTGTACCCCGAGGTCGCGAGCCACCTCCTGCGCGTCACGGAGACCGGCCACTGGCTGGAGTGGGTGGATTGGGCGGAGCCCATACTGGCCGAGCCGTGCACGGTGGAGAACGGTCACCTGATCCCCCGCGACGTGCCCGGCAACGGGCTGGAGTGGGACGAGGACGCGGTGCAGCGCTACCGGTTGGAGCCGTGAGCGCAACCGGCCAAATGGCGGTTTGCGCGCAAGAGAGAACGATCCTAACGTTGGGCGTACCACGCAAGCGAAACAGGGAAACGCCGCACCACAACGGGGGAGGTTCCCGGCCATGAAACTCTTGTCCGTCAACGTCTCGCTGCCCAAGGAGATCGACCATCGGGGCAAGACCGTGACCACCGGTATCTTCAAGGAACCGGTGGACGGCCGGGTCATGCTGCGCGGGCTCAACCTGGACGGGGACGGCCAGGCCGACCTCATCGGCCACGGCGGGAAGTTCAGGGCGGTGTACGTGTACTCCTACGATAATTATGCCTACTGGAAACGGGAACTGGGGCGGACCGACTTCACCTTCGGGCAGTTCGGCGAGAACTTCACCGTCGAAGGCATGCTCGACGACGCCGTTCACGTCGGCGACATCTTCCGTGTCGGCGGCGCCCTGGTCGAGGTCACGCAGCCGCGCGTGCCGTGCTTCAAGCTGGCGATCCGCATGGGACTCGAGGGGTTTCAGAACCTCTTGTTGTCGAGCAATCGCATCGGCTTCTATCTGCGCGTGCTCGAGGAAGGCGAGGTCGGCGCCGGCGACGTCATCGAGCCGGTGAAAACCGACCCCCGGCGCATGACCGTGGGCAAGGTCAACAACCTGTTGTATTTCGACCTGGGCAACCTGGAGGACTCCAGGAAGGCGCTTCGCATCAAGGCCCTTTCGCCCGGTTGGCGGGGATCGTTCGAAGACCGCCTGGCCAAGGCGGAGACCTCGGGCAAGGCGACGGAAGGATTCAGGACCTTGATCGTCGACAGGAAGGTGCCGGAGAGCGACACCATCACCTCGTTCTATCTGGTGCCCGAGGACGCCAAGCCGTTGCCCTCGTTCATTCCGGGCCAGTTCCTCCCCTTCAGGCTCGATATCCCGGGGCAGCCGACTCCGTTGACCCGCACGTATTCGCTGTCGGACCGGCCCAACCCGGAGTACTACCGGCTCAGCATCAAGCGCGAGCCGCCGCCCGGGGACCGGCCGGACCTGCCTCCCGGCCGGTCGTCCAACTACTTCCACGACCGGGTGGAGGCGGGCACCAGGCTGCGCGCGCGATCGCCGCGCGGCAAATTCTATCTCGATCCCAGGGGCGAACGGCCGGTCGCGCTGATCAGCGCCGGGGTCGGCCTCACCCCCATGATCAGCATGCTCAACGCCATCGTCGAGGCGGGCTCCGGCCGCCCCGTCTGGTTCATCCACGGCGCCCGCAATGGCCGCGAGCACGCCATGGGCGCCCATGTTCGCGCCGTCGCCGGGGAAAACGACAACGTCCGCGCCCACATCAGCTACAGCCGGCCGCTGCCCGACGACGTGGAGGGAAGGGACCATGACGGAAGGGGCCGTGTCGACGGCGATCTGTTGAAACGCCTGCTGCCCGACAACGATCTCGACTTCTACCTGTGCGGCCCGACGCCCTTCATGAAGGCGCTGTACAACGGGCTGTTGGGATGGGGCGTGCCCGAGGACCGCATCCACTACGAATTCTTCGGCCCGGGCTCGGCGTTGACGGAAGGGGACGGGGCGGAAGCGGCCGCGGACTGCGCGGAGTGCTCGGCGGAGATCGAGGTGACGTTTTCGCGCTCGGGCCTGACCGCAAAGTGGAACCCGTCGTTTGCATCCATCCTGGACATGGCGGAGGGGCTCGGCCTCAGTCCCGACTACAGCTGCCGCTCGGGCATCTGCCATACCTGCATGTGCGCCCTCGAGGACGGCGAGGTGGAGTACGTGGAGGAACCGCTCGATCCGCCGGATCCGGGATCGGTATTGATCTGCTGCTCGAAGCCGAAGACCGATCTGGTGGTCGATGCGTGAGCACACCGGTTCGGCGCCGTTGCTGTCGGTCACC
>JACZQZ010000157.1 GCA_022545455.1 Pseudomonadota bacterium | reverse complement strand
CATAATGCCGGGCGAATACCCGTAATTTCTTCATGGTTGAATACACGCCGAGCCAGGACGTAGGCTTGCCAGCCATCGGAGCCATCCAGAATGATCGATTGCGTCATCTGATCGGGAGAGGAGATGGGCGCACACGGCGGCGCAAACGACAAAAAATGTCCAGCAGACACGCGTGATAAAGGCATACGTGTCGAGCGATGCCGTCCTGGAGGGTCCTAACGAAAGTGACGATATCGCATCCGTGTCCTCGTATAGGGAGGATGCGACGATTTTATTTGCACGAACCTTTGAATAAGGCGCCAGAACGACGACGCCGATCCTTGACGAGGTTGGTTCCAGCGGTTGAGGAGACACGACCATGACGAATGGACAGGCGATCACCGACGGGGACGCGAGCCCCGCTCAACCGGTCGTCCGCAAGATCGGCATGGCGGATCTCAAAGACGCCTTGGCCGGGGGCTTTGCCGACTTCAATGCGATGCCAACCCACCTGATATTCCTGTGCATCATATATCCCATCGTCACGCTCATCGCCGCCAGGGTTTACGCCGGATACGACGTGTTGCCGCTGGTCTTCCCACTCCTTGCCGGATACACCATCATCGGCCCGCTGGTCGCGACCGGCATGTACGAGCTGAGCCGACGCCGCGAGCAGGGTCTGGATACCTCCCGGATGCACGCCTTCGACGTGTTCCGCTCCCCGTCCATCGGCGCCATCGCGACCCTCGGTGCCGGGCTGATGGTGGTCTACTTCGCGTGGTTGGGCCCGGCCTGGGCCATCTACGTGCTGACCTTCGGCAGCGCGGTGCCGACCTCGATCTTGGGTTTCGTCGACCAAGTCTTCACCACCGCCGCCGGCTGGACGCTGATAATCGTGGGCGGCGGCGTCGGCTTCCTCTTCGCCACCGTGGCGTTCACCCTCAGCGTGGTGTCCTTTCCGATGCTTCTGGACCGGGACGTCGGCCTCGTGACGGCGGTTCAAACGTCGATAAGAGCGGTTCTGGCGAACCCGATAACGATGGGGATGTGGGGCTTCATCATCGCCGCCACCCTGTTCATCGGCGCCGTGCCCGTTTTCATCGGCCTCGCGGTCGCCTTGCCGGTGATCGGACATGCGGCCTGGCATCTGTACCGCAAGGTCGTGGCGTACTGACCCGCCCCGTCGCTGCGCATTCCATCCGTCCTTGAGGCAATCGGCTCAGGGTCTACCATCGGATTTCGTAAGGAAAGGGCTGTTGTTGTCGCGCGGTGGGTATGGGCGAGAACTCGCGGCAGCGCGTTGTCCACAAATCCACTGCGGCGGCGGTGAATTGCGGCGTCGCCGGGCACCTCGAATCGCCCGATATCCAAGACCGCCGCGCCTCGCCCCGGCCTCAACCATTCGTACCGGTCGGTGCACGAGCGAATCAGGCCGGATAACGCGCTAGGACCCCGCCCCGAAGAATATGCCCCGGGTCAAGAAGGTGTAGCCCGCTTCATGGGTCATGAGGAACACAAATATCATCACCAACACCGGCGGGACCAGAATGGCATACGTCAGGGCCAACCGCTCCCAGCGCATGTGCATGAAGAAGGCGACGATCAGCCCCGCTTTCAATATCATGAACAGGAGGATCAGAGTCCACCTGAGGCCACCCTCGAAGTTGAAGTAGTCGACCAAATACGAAAAAGTGCTGAGAACGAACAGCCACCCCCAAACAATGAAATAAATGCCGATCGGGTGTTGTTGTCCTTCCGCGTGAGCCATGCTCGCCCCCTACCAGAGATAGAATAACGCAAAGATGAAGACCCACACCAGATCGACGAAGTGCCAATACAGGCCCATGATTTCGACGGCCTCGTAGTTCCCCTTCCTGCTGGTGAAAAAGCCCGGTCTAGCGTGGTCGAAATCTCCCCGCCAAACCTTTCGAGCGATGATGATCAGGAAAATCACGCCGACCGAGACGTGAAAGCCATGGAAGCCCGTGATCATGAAAAATGTCGAGCCAAACTGGGCCGCGCCGAAGGGGTTGCCCCAGGGACGGACCCCGTCGTCCACGATCAGCTTGGTCCACTCGAAGGCCTGCATGCCGACGAATGTGGCGCCGAATGCCGCGGTCGCCAGCATCAAGAGCGCGGATTTGGCGCGATCGTGTAGATAGCCGAACATGACGGCCATGGCCATCGTCCCGCTGCTGCTGATCAAGATGAAGGTCATGATGGCGATCAGGATGAGGGGGACCGGTTCGCCCCCGATATGCAAAGCGAAGATCTCGCTGGGGTTGGGCCACGGCACCTCCGTGGACATCCGCACCGTCATGTAGGAGAGCAGGAAACAGCTGAATATGAAGGTGTCGCTGACCAGGAAGATCCACATCATGGCCTTGCCCCAGGGGACATTCTTGAACGCCCGCTGATCCGAGGCCCAGTCGGCGACGACGCCTTGCAAACCCTCGGGCCGCGCGAGGGATTCTCCCGTAACTGTCATCTCAGCTTGTGTCATGTGCTCTTAGCCCTTTTCACGTAAACAACAGCAGACCGAATACGACCAGCCAAATCATGAGCAGAAAGTGCCAGTAAACGGCGCACAACTCCACGCTCAAGCGCACCTCGGCCGCCTCGAAACCGCGCCGCACCTTGGCGCTGGTCCTGGCCCAGGCGACAAGGCCGCCCGACAGGTGCAGCCCGTGCAGCGCGGTGAGCAGGTAAAAGAAGGCGTTGGCCGGGTTCGTCGCCGCGAAATACCCCGACGCGGCCAGCTGTTGCCACGCCAAGAGCTGCCCGGCCAGGAAGGCAAAGGCCAAAACGCCCGCGGCGAGCAGGCCCGATCTCACGCCCTCGATCCGTCCCCGATTCGCGGCGACGCAGGCCCATTGAAAGGCGATGCTGCTCAGGATCAGCAGCGCCGTGTTCGGCCACAACAGCCACGGCTCGGGCAAGGGGCGCCAGTCCGCCAGCGACATCCGGTCGGCGTAAGCGACGACCAAGAGGGTGAACAGGACCCCGACCACGGCCAGAAACACCCTCAGACCGAGCACCACCCTGGGCAGAAAAAATTCGCGACCAGAATGAAGCTGGTAAACAGGGCCCTGTACCAGCCAGGGCTTTTCTGTCAGCGCGCGGAAGATGCTCATGTCTCAACCACCTGGCCTCAACCACCTGGGCGCACGGCCCCTCGGCCCGTCGCGAAACCATTCGCGAGATCGTTTGGGGGCCCCATCGTCCCTATTCCGCCGGTTGGGCCGCGCCGTCGGGAACGCCCTCGTGCCCGGTGCCGGTAGACACCTGATGCGTAGACACCTCATGCTGCGGAACATTTTGCGGCACGAAATCCTCGTCGGCGCCCGGCACGCCGTAATCGTAAGGCCAGCGATAGACCACCGGAAGCGTCTCGCCGAAGTTGCCGTGCCCGGGCGGGACTTCGGCTGTTTGCCATTCCAGCGAGCAGGCCTTCCAGGGATTGCGGCCGGCCTTTTTGCCCTTGAAGGCGCTCCACGCCAGGTTGAAGAAAAACACCAGCTGGCTGAAGCCCACGATCAACGCCACGACGGTGACGAATGCGTTCAGCGTCTGGGCCGATTCCGGGATGAAGCTGGTATCTCCCATTTCGAAGTACCGGCGCGGCACGCCCAGGAAGCCCAGGTAGTGGAGCGGGAGGAAAATCGTATAGGCGCCGAGGAAGGTGACCCAGAAGTGAAACTTGCCCAACGTCTCGTTCAGCATCCGCCCGGTGATCAAGGGGTACCAATGGTATATCGCCCCGAAGATAACCAGGATCGGCGCCACGCCCATCACCATATGGAAGTGGGCGACCACGAACATGGTGTCCGACAGCGGAACGTCCACGACGACGTTGCCGAGGAACAGGCCCGTGATGCCGCCGTTCACGAAGGTGACGATGAACCCGAGGGCGAACAGCATCGGGACCGTCAGTTTGATGTTAGCCTTCCACAGGGTCAGCACCCAGTTGTAGACCTTGAGGGCAGTGGGGACCGCAATGATGAGCGTGGTGGTGGCGAAGAAGAACCCGAACCACGGGTTCATGCCGCTGACGTACATGTGGTGCGCCCAGACCACGAAGCTGAGTGCGCCGATCCCCACGATCGCCCAGACCATCATCCGGTAGCCGAAGATGTGCCTTCTCGCATGGACGCTGATCAAGTCGGAGACGATGCCGAAGGCCGGCAGTGCGACGATGTAGACTTCCGGATGGCCGAAAAACCAGAACAGGTGCTGGAACAGGATCGGGCTGCCGCCGCCGTACTCGAGGTATTCTCCCATCTCGACGATGGCCGGCATGAAGAAGCTGGTGCCCAGGACCTTGTCCAAAGTCATCATCACGGCGCCGACGAACAAGGCGGGGAAGGCCAACAGCGCCAGGATGGTGGCCACGAAAATGCCCCATACCGTCAAAGGCATGCGCATCAGACTCATCCCGCGCGTGCGCGCCTGCAACACGGTCACCACATAGTTCAACCCGCCCATGGTGAAGCCGATGATGAACAGAGCGAGCGAGACGAGCATCAAAACGATACCCCCGTCCGAGCCCGGGGTGCCGGAGAGGATCGCCTGGGGCGGATACAGGGTCCAGCCGGCGCCGGTGGGCCCGCCCGGCACGAACCAGCTCGCCACCAGCACCAGCACGGCGAGCAGATAGACCCAGTAACTCACCATGTTCACAAAGGGGAAAACCATATCCCGGGCGCCGACCATCAGCGGGATGAGATAGTTGCCGAAGCCGCCCAGGAACAGCGCCGTGAGCAGGTAGATCACCATGATCATGCCGTGCATGGTGATGAACTGGTAGTAGTCGGTCGGGTCGATGAAGTCGAAGCTGTCGGGGAACCCCAATTGCAGCCGCATC
Source organism: Pseudomonadota bacterium (assembly GCA_022545455.1). Taxonomy (GTDB): domain Bacteria; phylum Pseudomonadota; class Alphaproteobacteria; order Rhodospirillales; family 2-02-FULL-58-16; genus JACZQZ01. The sequence goes on along the minus strand of JACZQZ010000157.1, from coordinate 4 downwards.
AACC
>JACZQZ010000156.1 GCA_022545455.1 Pseudomonadota bacterium | reverse complement strand
GCGGAGATCAGGTCGAGCCCGGCGGAGAGCTGTTTGTGCGTGCCGACCTCGTCCTCACCCGTCAGGCGGCTGTACCCAGCCACGTCGGCATAGAGGATCGCGGTCAACTTGCGTGTGACGGTCTCTTCGGCCATGCGCCCCCCAGCACACCGAGAACGCTCCCGTCAGACCTTAGCGGCCTTCGGCGGGAGAATCTATTGTGGCGACGGCACCGGCGGGACGGCTTGTACGCCGATCCCGGAACTGGAGAACAACGTCACTGGTTTTCGGTACATTCCTGCGTGGCAAGCGTACCCTTGCCCGGCAACCGAAAGAAGCTGGCCTGATCGACGGTTTAGTCCGCTTCGGGTCAAAAGCGGCCCTGACATCGTCCCTGAAAATGGTCCGCTATAGTCCCGGGAGCGGACATTGTCGCTTTGAATGGCCGCTGACGACCCGAAAGCGGTCGTCACGGCACCGAGTGTCGGACTTCGGCTCATAACACCGCTGTCTTGGGAGGATGAGGCGCCATGTCCACTTACGTTCTTGCCATCGATCAGGGAACCACGTCGTCGCGCGCCATCCTGTTCGATGAAACCCATGTCCCCGTCGCCACCGCGCGGAAGGAATTCGACCAGCACTTTCCCCGATCGGGATGGGTCGAACACGATCCCGAGGATATTTGGCAAACGACCCTATCGATGTGCCGGGAAGCCATCGCCAAGGCGGGCGCAGGGCCAAGCGAGATCGCGGCCATCGGCATCGCCAACCAACGCGAAACGACCGTCGTCTGGGACCGGGAAAACGGCAGGCCTATCCACCGGGCCATCGTGTGGCAGGACCGGCGCACCGCCGAAGCCTGTGCGGAATTGAAAAATGCCGGACACGAACCCAAGGTCGCCGCGCGAACCGGATTGTTGCTCGACCCTTATTTTTCGGGCACCAAGGTTGCCTGGATTCTCGATACCGTGGACGGGGCCCGCGACGCCGCCAATGCCGGACGATTGGCGTTCGGCACTATTGATACCTTTCTTCTATGGCGCCTGACCGGCGGCAAGGTCCACGCGACCGATGCCACCAACGCCAGCCGAACCCTGCTGTACGATATACATGAAGGCCGATGGTCGAGCGAAATGTGCGACCTCTTCCGGGTGCCGATGTCCGTTCTGCCCGACGTCATGGACTGTGCCGATGATTACGGCGAAACGGCCACGGACCTATTCGGCGGCCCCATTCTCATTGGCGGCGTTGCCGGAGACCAACAGGCCGCAACCGTCGGCCAGGCCTGTTTTCAGCCGGGCATGATGAAGGCTACCTATGGGACCGGCTGTTTTGCGCTGCTCAATACCGGGCAAACCGCTGTTCCCTCGACCAATCGGCTGCTGACGACCATCGCCTACCAGCTCGGTGGCCAGCCGACCTATGCCCTTGAAGGATCCATCTTCATCGCCGGCGCCGCCGTGCAATGGTTGCGCGATGGGCTGAAGGTCATCGACCATGCGGCCGAGGCGGGTGAATTAGCGCGTGATGCGGACGAAAACCAGGACGTCTTTCTGGTTCCCGCCTTCGTCGGGTTGGGCGCCCCGTATTGGGATGCGGAAGCGCGCGGCGCCCTGTTCGGCATAACCCGGAGCACGGGCCCGGCCGAACTCGCCCGCGCCGCTTTGCAAAGCGTCGGCTACCAGACCCGTGATCTGTTGGAAGCCATGAAGGGAGACTGGTCCGGCGCCGGCGCCGATACGGTGCTGCGCGTCGATGGTGGCATGACCGTATCGGACTGGACCATGCAGTTCCTGGCTGACATTCTCGGCGCCCCGGTCGACCGTCCCCGGGTTCTTGAAACGACGGCATTGGGGGCCGCCTACCTCGCCGGAATGCATCGCGACGTGTATCCGGGCCTCGACGGTTTTGCCGAAACGTGGGTGCTCGACCGACGTTTCTCGCCGCGGCTTGACAGCGATTTGCGCGAGCTTCGCTACGCAGGTTGGCGGGACGCGGTGAGAAGGACGTTGACTGGATAAGAACCTTTTTCGGGTCTGCTTCGGGTCACGACCGGTCATAACCGCCGGCTCCAAAATTGGTCCGCTATGCGGCATAGAGCGGACACCACATCTCGAAACGTCCGCTTTTCGTCCTAAAGCGGTCCTCCCCTGCACCCGAGTTCACGTTCGGAAATAGCCACAAGCGGACATTAATTCTAATCGTGTATGAAAAGGCCTTCCGCATTCCTTAACAGGTCATGCACGATGCCGTGCCTCTCCAACATCGGTTCGACCGATTTTGCATTACCTCACGTTCACCCCGCCAAATTCGTCTCCTCCTATGTCGCAACTTCACTCATGGGCGGCTCCCCTTCACGTAGTTCATAAATAGCAACTGCATTTTGGCACATCGCGATGCCGGTGGTGGGAGCCGTCCACCGCATCACAAGCCGACGTCGATCACCCGACTGCAAATGGTCCGCTTTAGTCCCAGGAGCGGACATTGGGCCTCGGTATGTCTGCTTTCAGGGGTGAAGCGGACGAAGATCAACGGCCCCCAGAACTTCCGCTCATAGCCATAAGCGGACATACAGCGGCGCGTCCGAAGTCCAAAATCGGGTGTACGGAAGGTGGTCCGGCACGGTCGGTACGTCACCTTTCAGCTTGCCGAGGTGGCGATTCCACTGCCGCTGTTCGCCGAAATCCTGCAACTGATCGCCGGCCTGCGACCACGGCCCGCGCCGATATGACGCCCTGTGTCATCGCCGCAGCAGGGTTGAACCGGCGGGTGCCGGGCGCTCGACACTTGCCGAACGCGCGTCTTCAGATACCGGATTGCACCCTGGCAGGGTCTCCGACGCACCGAGCGCCCTATCTGAAGGCCCCAATTTGGATTGTAGGCTCACGCTTTCGATCAATATGCAATTGTGCTACCGTCTTCGGTGCTTGGGAGGAACCATCTGGGAAATCCCAGCTCAAGAGGGAACGCGCCCGCGTGTCCCTTGTGCTCGGGCGCCGCCGGAACGCCGGCGACTCCCCGCGCCAGGGTGGTTTCGCCCGGCCGCTGCCCGGAAAGCACCCGGGCCAGGCCTACCCGTAGCGACAGAGGACTCCCACCCTTCCCGGGGGAGAAGGGACGGGCGACCGCTTCGGCCGGTCCCTCTATTTTGGACGGGAGACACGCCATGAAGAAATTACTTCTCGGAGTGATGGCCGCGGCGGTCGTGGTGTCGCTGAATTTTGGCGGTGCGTCCCCTGCGGCCGTTGAAAAATTGCGGATAGCCATGGTTCTTTGGCGGGGAGAAACGGAAGCCGATCAGGGATTCAAGGATAAACTGAGGGAACTGGGATACGCCACGCAATATACCGTCATGGACGCAAAACAGAAACGAGGCAACTTGCGCCAACTTTTAACCAAAGTACTGGTCCCGAACCTGGGGGACTTCGATTACGTCTATTCCTACGGGACGACGGCCTCCCAGATGACCAAATTTATCCTGAGGAACAGGGTCCCGCACGTCTTCAGCAACGTGGCCGCGCCGGTCAGATCCAATGTCGTGAGGAGCATGGACTCCTCGGGCGAGAACATCTCGGGCACCAGCAACAGGATTCCCGTTTCCGTCCAGATCGAAATTATCCTGAGGATATTGAAGTTCAAGAGAATTGGCATCCTGTTCAACCCGCGGGAAAAGAATTCGGCCCTGATGCGCGAGGAACTTTATCGGGCCTCCGAGAAGTTCGACTTCCAAGTCGTCGACCTCAGGTCCCCACCGGCTATGGACATGCTGCAGAAGAACCTGCGGAAGCTCACCGACCGGTCGGTCGTCGTGGACGCCATTTATCTGCCGCTCGACAGCTTTCTTATCACCCAGGCGGGGAAATCGGGGCCAAGTTGAGGGCCGCCAAAATACCCAGCATCGGGGCCCAGAAGAAATTCATGGGAAACGGCGCCCTCTTGGGGGTGATTCCCGATTACTACGCGCTGGGCCAGGAAGTGGCGATGATGGTGCATCGGCATCGGACCGGCGAGGCGCTCGGTGATATGAGGATTGGAACGGTCAAAGAGCCCATACTGATGATCAACGAAACCACCCGCCAGGCGTTGGATATAACGATTCCGAAGGGGTTGGTTAAGAATACCGTGGTCGTGTACTGACGGCCGTCTGCGGGATGTTTCCGTGGAGACAGGGAGGGTTTCGGACTCGCGGACAGGACGCAACACGAATGTCCGCTTTGGGTCATAAGCAGACGTAAAGGGCCCCCTTCCTAAATGTCCGCTTTCGGGGGTAAAGCGGACTCTCTGCCAGACCCCTCAGCATGTCCGCTTATAGCCAAAAGCGGACATTCAGCCACGAGGGTTGGAAGTCCGAAATCTTCCAAAATCGGCTGTACGGAAATCGCCCTTGGATGCAGCGGTCGTGGCGGTAGGTATGCTGGAGGCTACGACCGAATCACGCCTTTCCTCAAGCGTCGTTTAGACTAAGCGATAGGGACTCTGATTCTCTGGCAATTCCCTATGTCCATGCGATAATTATTTGGGTTTTTGAAAAGGCTCTGAAGCCGAATTCGCAGATCGTCCCACAGGCGCAGCAAATCGCGACACGGCGATGGCCCGGCGGATGATCGTTCCGGTGGCCCGGGGCTTTGGCAGCCGCCCGCGTTTGCGGAAGAAAGCATAAGCGATGGAGGACGAGCGTGGCGCATATCCGCTGGCTGGGGCAACTGCCCTGGAGCACCTGACCGGCCCCTCCCGGGGCACGGTGACATGGCTCAGCGGTTCGACCTTGGATATATCCCTGAGGACCAACCGGTTCCTCCGCGTCTCGGAAGCGCGCCCGGACGAACCACGGGACGACCTGGTCGCACGCCTTCACCGCGCTGAAGACACCTATGAAATCGAGGCTCT
>JACZQZ010000006.1 GCA_022545455.1 Pseudomonadota bacterium | reverse complement strand
CGACCAGGGCATCAGCAGCCTCACCGCGGCCCTGGACGGCACCGAGGGGATCGAGTCCATCGTCGCCCAGATGAAAGGTCTCGTGGTCTCCGCCAAGTCGGCGACGTCCGCCACCATCGCCGAGCTGGTCAGCCAGTTCAACGACCTGCGCAACCAGATCGCCAACCTGGCCAGGGACACCCAGTTCCAGGGACTGAACCTGATCAACGGCACCGGCGAGAAGCTGACCGTCGAGTTCAGCACCGACACCTCGTCCACCCTGGTCGTCAATTCGGTGGACGTGACCGAAGGCGGCGCCGGGCTTGCCATCCGCAACGCGGTGACGGCGGCGGAGCTGAGCGGCGCCGTGTTCAACGTGTCCTACGACTTCGCCACCGGCCTGACCGTCACCAACGGGGACTCGCTCACCGTCACCTATGCCGGCCAGAGCGCGTTTTCATTCGATACAACCGGCACATTTACGTTCGAGTACGGCACCAATACGGTGACCATCACCGTGGGCTCGGCCGGCCAGGCCTCGGCCACGTTTACGACCACCCAGACCTTTGCCGCGGGCACCACGTTCACCTTCACCATCGCCTCCGCGGGCGATGCCAGCGCCAATTTCGTGAGTTTCGCCGGCGTGACCACCGCCGGCGTCAGCGTCACCGTCGGCGACGTGACCGGGCAGTACGTCATCGATTCGACGTTCACCACCCAGATCAACAGCCTGGTCACCGACCTTGAATCGGCCTTGACGACCCTGCGCACCAAGGCCAAGACGCTGGGCTCCAACGTGGCCCTGCTGCAGACCCGTCTCGAGTTCACCGCGAACTACGTGAACACCCTGCAGACGGGCGCCGACAAGCTGACCCTGGCCGACCTCAACGAGGAAGGCGCCAACCTGCTGGCCCTGCAGACCCGCCAGCAGTTGGGCATCCAGGCCCTGGCCTTCGCCGGCCAGGCGGAGCAGAGCATCCTGTTGCTCTTCCGGTAGATCACGACACCATAATCGGGGAAAGGAGGGCTCGAGGCCCTCCTTTTTCTATGGGGCAGGCACTATGTAAAAGACATGGGTGGACTGTCCAGGGGCGACGGTGGCCGGTTCGGGCCTACGCCGCCGCCCGTGTGCGCAGGCGTGGCGAAAACTGAGAAACGCCTTTCTGTTTCCCCTCGTCACGTGTTATCCCATGCCGTCCACGGCAGAGGGCCGGTCACCGGCGCGGCGGCACCCCGGCAAGGTTTTCGAGTTCACGTGGTTGGAAAATATGGCGACAACGGCGGCTAGCAGAAAAAAAGCGGCCAGCGGAACAAAGGCAAAACGCGGAATAAAGGCGCCCGCACGAAAAAAGAAACCCGGCAAGGACAAACTGTTCAAGCGAAATCTCGCCGCCTTTGAGCGCAAGTTCGAAGCCGTCCACAAGCTTCTGGCGTCGTTCCAGAAAACCCATTCCACGCTGGTCGACGACGAAAACGGGGATGTGGACATCGAATTCCGCGGCGAGCGTTTCTACGGCACCGGCGCGAAACGCTATGCCGAGCGGCAAATCGACGAATTCCTCGAAAAACCTGTCCGGGTGCGCATAACACCGCCGAGGACGAGCACGCTGGACGACGTCGCCGGCCCATTCACCTACAAGATCCTGCGGCGCGCCGCCGACGAGGGCATCGATTTCGCCGTCGAGCCGGTAAAACCCGAGTGCTTCTGCCTCATCGTGTTCGGCGTCGGCCTGGGCGCGCACATCGAACCCTTGGTCGAGCGGACGAAATGCCGGGTGTTGTTCCTGATCGAGCCCAATCTGGAATTCCTCTACCACTCCCTGTTCGTCACCGACTGGGAGGCGCTTTTCGAGCGATTCGAAGAAGAGGACATGCACCTCTTCTTCGAAGTGGAAAAGAATTACAAGAGGGTGGCCTTCAACATACGAACCCAGACCCGCGCCCTGTTGCCCAGTTTGTTCGACGGCACCATCGTTTACACCCATTACCATAACGCGATCATGGAGAGAACCAAGGAGGAGACCTCCAAGGAAGCGCGGTTGGTCTTCGCGGGACTGGGATTCGTCGAAGACGAGATCATGATGATCAGCAATTCGTATCACAACCTCAAGGACTACGAATCCCACCATTTCAAGAAGACAAAGGCGTCCACGCGGATGCCGGCGTTCGTCGTCGGGTCCGGTCCCTCCCTCGACGAAGGTATCGACACGATACGGGAAAATCAGGACAAGGCGCTCATCATCTCATGCGGTACCGGCCTCGGGGCGTTGTTGGCCAACGGCATCACGCCGGATTTCCAGATCGAAATGGAAAACGTGGAAGCCGTGTACGATCTTCTAAGCGAGACCGCGAAGACCCACGATCTCGGCAAGATATGCCTGGTGGCGACGCCGACCATATACCCCGGCACCAGGGACCTTTTCGAGAAAACGCTGTTTTTCTTCCGCCCCGGGCTGTGCACCTGGGAAATGTTCTCTTTGGGGGACGACACGGGCCTCGACGACGTCGGGCCGACCGTATCCAACTGCGGGCTGTCGTTCGCCCAGGAGTTGGGTTCGCGCGAGATCTATTTCTTCGGAATGGATTTCGGGACCAAGAACCCCGAGGTCCATCATGCCAAGGACTCCACATACATGCAGGACAAGGGGCTCGAGTACGACGGCGTGCTCGACGAGCCCTATCCCGGAAACTTCGGCGGCACGGTGTACACGGACCACACGATGAAGTGGGCCCGGGGCATCGTGGAGGGCTCGGTCCGCAGAAACAGCCAAGGCCGGACATACTACAACTGCAGCGACGGCGTGCGCATGGAAGGGGCCATTCCCAAGGTCGCCAAGGGTGTCTCTCTGAACGGCACCCTCGACAAAGCCAAAGAGATTGACGATATCCTGAACAAGTTCCCCCGCTATACGCGCGCCGACTTCGACCGCGCGTGGACGGATGAGGATTATGGCGCCGCCGTCGAGAAGCTTTGCGCCGAGCTCATTGAATTGTGCGACCTGAAGGACGAGGAATTTCCGCTACGATATTTTTTCAAGCTATCCAAGGCCCTGATAAAGCACGGAAAAATTGGCGCGGAGATCATGATGCTCCGGGGAAGCGTGCTCATGCTGATAATTTCCGGGTGGTTTTATATCGCCAGGGTCTCGGATCCGGAGAAGGTTCCGGTGATGGAAGACATCGTCAGGACCGAGATCGTGAGCACCATCAAGGAGATGGAAAAACGCGTGGTTGACTTCCTGCGCGAACTTTGACCGTGCGGCGCGGCCGGTGCGCCGGGCGGGCGGAATATCCCGCCGCCACGGGCGCCGGGGGTCCCCGTGGGCGGGGGCTGGGTTCGCGGGAGCGGAGTCTCTAAGGTGTGTGGCCAACATTGAGGTGCCTTCCATGGAAAGCGGTACGGAATACTCTGAGAGTCTCAAAAGGGCGTCCGGGTTCCTTTTCAGCGACGATCTGGAAAAGGCGATCGACGAAACCAACAAGGCTCTTGCCGCCGAGCCCGAAAATCCCGAGGCGATTTGCATGCTTGGCATCGTGGCCTTTCAGATGGACGATGCCGGGCGGGCGCTGACCCTGATCGAGCGCGCCCACAATCTGGACCCGGACTGCCGGGATTACGCCGACGCCCTGGCCATCATCAACACCCGGGTGGGGAAACTGTCGGAGGGGCTTTACTACGCCAAGCTCGCCACCGCCCTGCAGCCGAACGAGGATTTGACCGCCCTCATTCCGTGGGAGTTCCGGGACTACATGGCGGTGCTGCTGAATCCCGGGCTTTCGCCCCGCTTCATCAACGCCTTGGTGATGTTCCACAAACGCGACTACAAAAAAGCGGCCGAATATTGCGAGAAGGAACTGAGGATCGACGCAGAGAACGGCGCCTGCCATCTGCTGCTTGGGCGCGCGTTGGCGGCGCGCGGCGAATACGGGCAGGCATTGGCTGCGTTCAAGGCCGCGGTCGACTTGGATCCCAGTGACGGCGAGGCGCACGAATATGCCGGCCACGCCCTGATTCACCTGGGCCGGTTCGACGACGGACGCGCCTGCCATGAACGGGCGGTGTCCCTGGCCCCCGGGGACGCGGATCTTCACTCGCGGACCACGGCCGCACTGGCGTACTTTCCCGAGGCGGAATGGCGCGCCTTTCCGCAAGAGGCCAAGGCGCTGGGCGAAAAGATCCTGGCGAAGGCGGACAGAGTCGATCTCTCCGACAGGCAGGCCTTCTCCGGAGGAAGACGGATCCGCATCGGATACCTTTCGGACGCTTTTTGCGACGATCCGCGGCTTCCCTTCATCGAGGCCGTACTCAAGTCCCACGACAAGCGCCGGTTCGAGGTGTACTGCTATCATTTGACCATTTACGAGGACATCTACACGACCGGGCTCAAGGGCTACGCCAGCCATTGGCAGCACTTCCAGGACGTGGACGACGACACGGCGGCGCGCATCATGGCCGGCGACGACCTGGACATCGTTATCGATCTGTGCGGCTACGATAACGATCAGCGTCTCGCCGTTCTCGCGCGCAAGCCGGCCCCGGTGCAGGTCAGCTGGTTATCCTGGCCCCATGCATCCGGGCTCGGGGCGATCGACTACGTGATCTCGGATCCGGTCACCCGCGATGCCGACGACGCCCATACCGCCGGCGAGACGTGCATGGAGCTGGAATGCGGCCTGGTCGCGTTCGAGGCGAAAACCATTACCCTGGATGGCGGCCGGTCGAGAAGTTCACCGGCGAAGAAGAACGGTTTCGTCACCTTCGGCGGCGTGTGCGATCTGGCCAGGCTCAATCCTTCGGTGGCCGGGCTTTGGGCCAAGGTGCTGTGCGCGGTTCCCGAATCGCGCCTTTTGCTTGGCGGCGTGCAGACCATCTGTGCGGAAAGCAAGACCCGGGTCCGGGAGCTGTTTGCCGATTCGGGCGTGCTGGAGCGCGTTTCCTTCCATGCCACGTCCGAAGACGAGATGGACGACCCGACGTATTTTGTCCAGGTGGACGTGATGTTGGACACCTTCCCCGTGTCGGGGGCCGCCGAGACCTGCGAGTCTCTGATGGCGGGAATTCCGGTGCTCACCCTGGCGGGAACGCGGCGTTCGGCGCTCGTCTCGGCCAGCATCCTGCGTTCGGCCGGCAAAGAGGAATGGGTGGCGCACTCGGACGAGGCGTTCGTGAAGAACGCCGCCGCGCTCGCCGGCGACATTCCCCGGCTGGCGAAGATTCGCCGGACGCTGCGGGGCGAAGTGGCCAAGTCCGACTTGTGCGATTGCGCCGCCTTCACCAGGGTGCTGGAGGGCGCGTACGTGCAGATGCTGTTGAGGAATTTCGCCAAGTCGAAAGAAAAAAAGAAAAAACGGGTGCGAAAGAAGGGACAGGCCGGCACCCGCGCACCGGCGAACACCGAAGCCTCGCCCTGATCATCCCACTGGCGCCCACCGGCGGCGCGTGGCCGAAGCGCTGGTGCCGTGCCGGCGGCTTCCCGTCCGGGCGAACAGGTCCTATCCGAACGGGGTATTATTGCGCCGCTTCCGTTCCTATCCGAACGGGTAATATTGGTGCCGCTCCTATTTTGCTAACATTTTGATAACTATTGCTGCGGTATATGGCCCGCAGTGGCGGCACAGGCGGCACAGGCGGCGCGCCGGTTCACCGGGGCGGCCTCCCTTCGTCGGGAGGTGCCAATCGGCGCCTGTGGCGGATGTCGCCGGGCACGGGTTCGGCTTTCTCGAACGGTTTAGGAACCAGGAGTAACCATGTCTCAGGAAAATCAGGCGACCACGTACGGCAACGCCGCGCAGGCGGGTTACGCCACCATTCCCCAGGGTGGATTGCCGCAATACACGGAGGCCTGGGCGCTGATCGAAGCGGCCCGGCGCATGGCCGAAGCCACCGCCGCCGAAAACGCCAAGGAGAAAATGCGGGAAGCCCTGCGCCTTAACTGGCGTCTGTGGACCATCTTCCAGGTCGAACTGACCACGGGCGAAAGCGATGTTCCCGAAGACGTGCGAATGAACATGCTGACGCTCTGCAAGTACATCGATCAGCACACGGTGGGCGCCATCGCCGAGCCGACGACGGAAAAAATCGAGGTTCTCGTCAACATCAACAGGGATATTGCGGGCGGCCTGTTGGACGGCTTGAAAAGGACGGTGGAAGAGGTTGAGAACACGCATACCCTGGAACACGCCGGAGACGAGGGCGCGGAGCAGGCGTCCGCGCAACTGCACATTTCCGTGGACAAGACCATCTAGCATCCGGGCCCCCCGCTGCCGCCCGGCGCTTCCATTGCGCGGTTACACGTGGCACCCTTTGGCGGATGACCGGGGACCATGGGTCTCACCGGCCCACCGCCCCCGGCGCGCGGCAGAGGAGCCCCCAATGGCGGCGTCCTTGAACAGCACCAACAGCCCACTGGCCGTATTCCGGTTCGACGCCTCGCCCTTGACCGGGGCCGGGCACGCCGTGCGCTGCCTGGCGCTCGCCGACGCCCTGGCGGCGTCCGGCTGGCGCTGCGCCCTGGCCAGCGGGGCGGCCGCGTCCGCTGTCGTGCCGGCGCTCGAGCGGTGCGGCCACGAACGCCTGGAATTGGATTGCGCCGCGGACGCGGAGTCAAGCACCCTTGCCGGGCGCTGGCCTGGGGGCTGCGGCCTCCTCGTGGTCGATCACTACGGGCGCGGCGCCGCTTTCGAGGGCGCCTGCCGGCCCTGGGCCCGGCGGGTGATGGTCATCGACGATCTGGCCGACCGCGCCCATGACTGCGACTCCTTGCTTGACCAGGCACCCGGCAGACGGGCCGAAGACTATGGGGCGCTCGTGCCCGGCGGCTGCCGCCTGTTGCTGGGACCCCGCTATGCGCTGCTCAGGCCCCAGTTCGCGGCGGCGCGCGGGGCCGCCTTGAAACGGCGCCGCGCGGGCGGACCGGTGCGCCGAATCCTGGTGTCCCTCGGCGCCACCGATCCCGACAACGTCACCGCCACGGTCCTGGAAGGCCTTGCCCGCGCCGGCGTGGCGGCGGAGGTGGACGTGGTGATGGGCGCCGGCGCGCCGCACCTGGCCGCCGTGCGCGCCCAGGCCAGGGCCCTGTCGGGGAAGATGCCGGTGACCGTGACGGTCGGCGCCGGGAACATGGCGGCGTTGATGGCGGCGGCGGACATCGCCGTGGGCGCCGCCGGCACGGCATCGTGGGAGCGCTGTTGCCTGGGGCTGCCGGCCGTGGTCCTGGTGGTGGCGGAGAATCAGCGCGCCGGGGCGGAGGGCCTGGCCGGGGCGGGAGCGGCGCGAATCCTCGAGGCGCCGGCGGGCATCACGGCCACGCACGTGGCCGCCGCGGTGGATGATCTCTGCCGGTCGGCGGACGAGCGCCGGCGGATGGCTCTGGCGGCGGCGAACCTGTGCGACGGCCGCGGCGTGGCGCGTATCGTCGTCGACCACCTGCCGGCCGAGCGCGGGCGCGACGGCATACCCGAAACCCTGCGCCTGGCGCGGCGCGGCGATGCGTCCTTACATTCCTGATCCCGGCAGGGCAGAGGAGGTAAAGGAATCCAAGCCATGGCCGGCCCCGTCAATGTCCTGCTCCTGAGCCCCTACGCGGGCGCCCTGCTGCCCACATTCAAGCGTGCGGGGGACAGCGTGGATACCATCTTGCCGGCCGATGACCGGGAATTCGCCGTGCCCCCCGACGCTTTACGGCCCGAGTGGATTGTCCTCTACGGCTGGCCCTATGTCCTGCGCGACGACTTCTATTGGCGCCACTACAAGGGCCGTATCATCAACCTCCATATCAGCCTGCTGCCCTGGAACCGGGGCGCCGACCCGAACTTCTGGTCCTGGCGCGAAGACACCCCCAAGGGCGTCACGATTCACCAAGTCGATAAGGGCCTTGATACCGGCCCTGTGCTGGTGGCCAGCGAGCACAGCCTCTATGGCTCGAATCATACGCTGGCATCCAGCCACAAGGCCCTGAGCGCTACCGTGGAGGGCCTTTTCGCCACGCACTGGGCGGGTATCCGTGATGGCGAAATCGGCCCCCGTGAGCAAGGCCCCGGCGGCGGCAACCACAAGCGCATCGACATCGAGCCGTTCCGGTGGGCGCTGAAGGATTGGAGCCTGCCCTGTGCGGAAGTGGCTGGGCTGGAGCCGAGGCCATGACCGGCTTCGCCATCCACGGGCGCGCCATCGGCCCCGGGCATCCGCCCTACATCGTCGCCGAGATGTCGGGCAACCACAACGGCGACAAGGAGCGCGCCTTCGCCATCCTGGAGGCGGCGAAACGGGCCGGCGCCGATGCGGTCAAGCTGCAGACCTATACCGCCGACACGCTCACCATCGATCACGACGGTCCCGAATTCCGCATCACCGGCGGGCCCTGGGACGGCTACACGCTGTATAGGCTCTACGACGAGGCGCACACCCCGTGGGAGTGGCACGAGGCCCTGTTCGCCAAGGGGCGCGAGCTGGATATCGCCGTCTTCAGCTCGCCGTTCGACGCAACCGCGGTGGATTTCCTCGAGACCCTGGATGCGCCCGCCTACAAGATCGCCTCGTTCGAGGTCATCGACCTGCCCCTCATCGAGCGCGCGGCGGCGACGGGAAAACCGCTGATCCTGTCCACCGGCCTGGCGGACGCCGACGAGATCGGCGAGGCGGTAGCGGCGGCGCGCGGGGCCGGGTGCCGGGATCTGATGCTGCTTCATTGCGTGAGCGGCTACCCGAGCATGCCCGCCGAGGCCAACCTGCGCACCATGGCGGACCTGGTTCGAACCTTCTCCGTGGTCGCCGGTCTGTCCGACCATACGCCGGGGATTGCCGTTCCGGTGGCGGCGGTGGCGCTGGGGGCCTCACTCATCGAGAAGCACGTCACGCTCAGCCGCGCCGACGGCGGTCTCGACGCCGCCTTTTCCCTGGAGCCCGGCGAGCTCGCCGCCCTGGTCGAGGGCTGCCGCGCGGCATGGGAGGCCCTGGGCGAGGTCACCTATAAGCGCGCCGAAAGCGAGCGCGGCAACGCGCTTTTCCGCCGCTCGCTGTACGTGGTCGAGGACGTGGCCGCCGGCGATCCCTTCACCGAGCGCAACCTGCGCTCCATCCGTCCGGGCCACGGCCTGCCGCCCAAGCATCTGCCCGATGTCCTGGGCAAACGCGCCGCCCGTCCCTTGAAGCGGGGCACGGCCCTGGACTGGGACATGGTGGCCAAGAACGTTTAGATTGCCGCTGCAGTGGCAGAGGCGGAGACCGTTCCATGAGCCGCAAGCAAAGGGTTGTCGCCACCATCGAGGCACGCATGACGTCGACCCGCCTGCCCGGCAAGGTGCTCAAGGAGGCGGTCGGCAAGCCCATGCTGGATTTGATGGTGGAGCGCTTGAAGCGGGTGCCGTCCCTGTCCGGCATCGTCATCGCCACCACCACCGATCCTTCCGACGACCCTATCGTGGAATTGGCCGGGCGCCTGGGCGTGGGGTGTCACCGGGGCAGCGAAATGGACATTACCGAGCGCCTTCTGGGGGCGGCGGAGGCCCATGCCATCGACGTCATCGTCGAAACCACCGGCGACTGTCCGTTGATAGACCCCGACGTCGTCGACCGCTGCATCCGGACCTATCTGGAGAGCGGCGTGGACTACGTGTCCAATATCCTGGAGCGCACCTATCCCATCGGCATGGACACCCAGATCTTTTCCACCGCCACCCTTGCCGACGTGGACCGGAGGACCCATGAGCCATTCGACCGCGAGCACGGCGCCGTCTTCATTTACCGCAACCCGGAGATCTATTCCGTGAAGAACGTGGCGGCGCCGGCGGAATTCACCGATCCGACGCTGAGGCTCACCCTGGATACCATCGAGGACTACCGGTTGATCGTCGAGGTCTTCGACGAGCTGTACCCCAGGGACCCCGCCTTCGGGCTGGCCCACGTCATGGCCCTGCTGCGCCGGAGGCCGGAGCTGCGCAAGATCAACGGCCATGTGCCCCACCGCTACGTCTGACGTCCTCTCCGTGCTCATCGTCGGCTGCGGCGACATGGCCGGCGGTTACGACGAGGCCCGCGAGGGCGCGGAAATCCTCACCCATGCGGGCGCCTACGCGCGCCATCCCGGGTTTGCCGTCGCCGCCTGCGTGGACCCCGACGAGGCGCGCCGGCGGGAATTCATGGAACGCTGGCGGATCGCCGACGGCTTTTCCGACCTGGCGGCCTGCCGGGCGGGCGGGACTGCCTTCGACGTGGCCAGCGTCTGTACCCCCGTCGCGGCCCACGAGGAGACCCTCGAGGGCCTCCTGGACATGCCGGTACGCGCCGTGTTCTGCGAAAAGCCGTTGACCGGCGACGTGGCCGCATCCCGGCGCATGGTCGAGGCCTTCGAGGCCGCCGGGCGGCCGCTGGCGGTCAACTACTTCCGCCGCTGGGACACGTCCATGTCCGCTTTGCGGCGGTCCATCGCCGAGGGCGCGTGGGGAGCGGTGCAATCGGTCGCCGGCCATTACAGCAAGGGAATTCTCAACTGCGGCAGCCACATGATCGACCTCCTGCAGTTCCTCATCGGCCCGCTGGCGGCGGAGGCCGTGTTTCGCCGCCGGCACGACTTCACGCCCGAGGACCCGACCCTGGACGCCCTGCTCGCCACGGCGGACGGCGCGCCGGTTTATCTCATCGGCGGCGACAGCCGCCTGTTCTTCACCTTCGAGATCGACCTGATGATGGAGCGCGGCCGCGTCGTCATCGAGGACTTGGGCATGGTGCTCAGGCGCCGCCAGGTGGTCGCCAATCCCCTCTATCCCGGGTATGAGTGTCTGGACAGGGGGGAATGGGTGGAAACCGGATTCGGCCAGGCCATGGTCCGGGCGGTGGACAACCTGCACGCCCACGTGAACGGCAAGGCGGACCTGCCGAGCGACGGGCGCAGCGCCCTCGCGGCCGAGGAGGTGTGCGCCACGCTGATGGAAATGGCGGACGCCGTGGCCCCGCCAACGCCGGCGAAACGGAGCGTAGGAGAAATGCCGTGAACACGCTGGCTTTGCTGGGCGGCGAACCCCTCCGCAAGACGCTTTTCCCGGCCTATTCGGTGATCGGGAAGGAAGAAATCGACGCCGTCCGCGCGGTGATGGAGAGCGGCATCCTTTCGCGCTACGTGGGCGCCTGGAACGAGGGCTTTTACGGCGGACCCCAGGTGCGCGCCTTCGAAGACGAATGGGCCGGGGCGTTCGCGGCGCGCCACGCGGTGGCCGTCAACTCGGCGACCAGCGGCCTAATCAGCGCCGCCGGCGCCGCCGGCGTGGGCCCGGGGGACGAGGTCATCGTGTCCCCCTACACCATGATGGCCTCGGCCACGGCGGCGCTGGTCTTCAACGCCGTGCCGGTGTTTGCCGACATCGACCCCCGAACCTACTGCCTGGATCCGGAAAGCGTGCGCAGCCGCGTCACGCCGCGCACCAAGGCGATCATCGTCGTCCACATCTTCGGCCAGGCCGCCGACATGGACCCGATCATGGAGATCGCCGAGGCCCACGGCCTCGTGGTCATCGAGGACTGCGCCCAGGCGCCGTTCGCCACCTATAAGGGGCGTCCCGTGGGCACGCTGGGGCACATGGGGGTGTTCAGCTTCAACTATCACAAGCACATCCACACCGGCGAGGGCGGCGTCGTCACCACCAACGACGACGGACTGTGCGAACGCCTGCAGCTCATCCGCAACCACGGCGAGGCGGTGGTCGGCGGGAAAGGGGTCGTCAACCTGATCGACATGGTCGGGTTCAACTTCCGCATGGGCGAGATCGAGGCCGCCATCGCGCGCTGCCAACTGGCCAAGGGGCCGGCCCTGATCGCCGCCCGGCAGGCCAACGTGGCCTATCTGGAAGGCAAGCTGGCCGGGTTGCCCGGGCTTGCCCTGCCCGCCGTGGCGCCGGGCAACGGCCATGTCTATTACGTCCACGCGCTCACCTACGATGAGGCGGCCCTCGGCATCCCGCGCGCGGCGTTCGTCAAGGCCCT
The DNA here is from genome assembly GCA_022545455.1 of Pseudomonadota bacterium. GTDB lineage: Bacteria > Pseudomonadota > Alphaproteobacteria > Rhodospirillales > 2-02-FULL-58-16 > JACZQZ01. The sequence continues at coordinate 32,800 of JACZQZ010000006.1, read as the reverse complement.
GAAGGCGGAACTGCCGGCGACCGCTCTGCGCGAGCGCGAAGGCCCGCTGATCGGGGAAGGCTATGTGCGCCCGCTTTACCTGGAGCCCATGTACCAGGAACGGATCGCCTACGGCGACCTGGGGTGCCCGTTCGCCTGTCCCTTCTACGAGGGCGAGACCGATTACCGGCCCGGCCTGTGTCCCAACGCCGAGACCGCGCACGGCACCGTGATCACCCACGAGCTCATGCGGCCGCCGATGACCGAGGCGGACCTGGACGACGTGGCCGGCGCCTTCCACAAGGTGGTGGAAAATCTGCCGGCGCTCCGCGACCACCACCGCGGCGGCTGAAAGTACCATGGCCCATCTGCTTTTCGCGGCCCACGATTCGGGCGGGGCGAACATGCTTCTTCCGGTGATGCCCGTGGCCCGCGAGCGCGGGCACCGGACTTCCGCCCTGGCCGCCGGCCCGGCGGCGGCCGTCTGGCAGGATGCCGGCGAGGTGGTGGTGGACGTGGGCGGCGGCGAAGCGGCGATGCGCGACACGTTGGACCGCTTGGCGCCCGGACTGGTGGTCACCGGCACCGGCTACGCCGATTTCGAGCGCACCCTGTGGCGGGCGGCGCGGGACCGGGGCACCCGTTCCCTGGCCGCCATCGACAGCTGGACCAGCCTGCGCAAGCGCTTTTTGTGCCTGGACGGCACGGAGGTTCAACCCGACGCCATCTGCGTCGTCGACGAACGGATGCGCGACCAGATCCTGGGCGAGGGCTGGTGCCGGGTGCCGCTCCATGTCACGGGCCAGCCCCACCTGGAGGCCGTCGTCCGGCGCCTGGGCGGCAGGCGCGCCGGGCGCAATCGCGGAAATACGCCGCTTCTGGTGTTCTTTTCCGAATCCCTGCGCCGGGACTACGGCGGCGAAGGCGCCGGTTATGACCAGTTCACCGTGGCCGATGCGCTGGTGCCGGCGTTGGCGGGTCTGGGGCCGTTGACCCTGGTCATCCAGCCCCACCCCCGGGACGACCGCGGGGAATGGGAAGCGTGGGTGCGCGGGCGGCGGGTTCCGGACGGCGTCGCCCTGACCCTCGGCGCCGAGGATACGGAATCCCTCCTCGTCGCCTGCGACGGCGCCATCGGCATGACGACGATGGTTCTCATGGAGGCGGCGCTGCTGGGGGTTCCGGTCCTGTCCCTGCAGCCGGGCCGGACCCGGGTGCTCAATCCGGGATTGAAGGCCCTGGACGGGTTGCGGGTGGTCACCGGGGACAAGGATATCGCCCCGGCCATGGCCGATTTCGTGCGCGCCCTGGGGCGCCCGGCGCCGGCCGATTCCGCCTGTTCGCCGCTGCTGGCGGACGCCGGCCGGCGTTTCCTGGCGGCGGTGGAAGCGGAACTCCGGGTCCCTTAACCGCTCCCTGGTATTAAGGGGGGAGGCGTGACGGCGGCGGGTGGTCCTATCCTTCTAGATAATTTACCCCTGAGCCGCGCACCGCTTACATTTTCCACCAGGATCGTGTGTCGCACCGCCCGCATGTGTCGACGCGGTGTTGGGAGGCGCGAATTGCTCAGCGTCCATGACACGGGCGCGGAACGAACCATCAGGAGAGACGAATGACCTATGAAGATGCCACGGAGGAAACGCTCTCGATTTCGGAGGAAGAGGCGTTCGGTTTGTCGCGGGCCGCGGTGATGCTCGATCAGGCCAAGCAGAATCGCGCGGACAAGGCCGCTTTGGCGACCGCCCTGAACCATAATCTGGAGTTGTGGGTTGCCATCCAGGGGATGGTGGCGCGGCGTGATAACGACCTGCCCGAAAGCGTGAAGGACAACCTGATTTCGCTGGGCAATTATGTCGCCGACACCACGTTCAAAAGCGCCGATGGTCTCAAGGACGAGACTATCGACACCCTGATCAACATCAACCTGCAGATCAGCGAAGGCCTGTTGGAAGGTCACGCCGCGACGTAGGTTTTCCGCGGACCGGGAGGCGCCGGACCGGCGTTCGGCGTCCCACACCGGGATGTGGTTCGGGCCCCGGGCCCGGTTCCCTGGTTTTCTTGTCGCCCGGCCGCCGCGCGGCGCGCCGGGACGCGCCCGCATTTCCCTGCCCGCCATAGTCAATACATCCGCCACCCCGACCGGCGCGGCGCGCGGGTGCGGCGTGCTGTCCGCGCCCGGTCGCCGGTTGGGCGAACGCGTTCGCATCGGTAGGGGCGGCGGCGGGTGATCCCGGGCGCCGAATCGTGCTACCCTTCACCAACGGCGGTGGACGGGCCGCGCCGGGTCCCGGCCGGCCGTGAAGGGGCGAAAAGAACGCGACCATGCGCGGTTTCAATGTGACCAGCAGGCCCCCGTGGTTTTCCGGGAGCCTGAAAATCACCGAGCGGGAGTTCTACGAGGAACTGGCCGGGACCGATCCCGATTCGGCCGCCGGTCTGCCGGCGTTCTTCGACCGGTGCCGGGCGCTGGGACTGGTTGTCGCCGCGGGCGACGCGGCCATGGTGATCCAGTGGCTGGATGCCGACGCCGGCAAGGTCGTTTTCGCGACGATCCTCAAGGACGGGCGGGTGGACACACGCTATGTCTGCTCGGCGGCGCGGGAGATCGGCGACCGCCCGGCCGGCGAGGCGTACCTGGACGGCATGGCGTCGCTGCTTGGCGACGCCGCCGTGCTCCGGAAGGGCAGCGACCTGACCTGGCGCGTGACCAGGGACGGGGAACTCCCCCACATCCGCGATCTGCTGGCCGTGTCCGGCCGGTGGCTGGCCCTGATCGCAACGACCATGGACAGACTGCGCGAAGCCGCCCGCGGCGGCGGCGGATAGATGCCCTTGCGGGGACGCCCGGTACACGGAATAAGACCCCGGCGATACGCTTTCCCGTAGCGGCCCAGGTTGCTCGCCGCAAGCGCCGCCGCGCGGGCTTTCACGGGGCCATGGGCCCCGCGCCCCTTTTTATATTTGAGATTGCGGCCCTACGAAAAAGTGGGGCGTGGGGCGCAACCCCACCCGGCGCGGCCGGCGCGGATCGATCGGTCGCGACTCTACGCAACCAGGAATTCCGGGGTCAGGCTTAAGGGAAACGGGTATGGGGGAAGCGAACGTCTTGACGGGAGAACGGAGACTCCCGGCCGGGCTACATGAGGATTTCCCCGTGCTGGTTTCTGAATTCCTCGTAGACCTTCCTGTATTCGTCTTTTTGCCCGTCCTCCATCCACGGGATGTCCATCCAGGTGTTGTATTCGAAGTGGCTTTCGGCGCCGACCTCGGCCCATTCCGCTAAGGTGTTGGGCTGGATGAAGCCTTTCAGGTCGAGGAGGTCGTAGAGCTCGGTTCCCGGCAGGGGCCTGAAGAAGGTGGAGCTGAGCCGGAAGGCGGGATGGATCTCGCGGATCTCCCAGATGTAGTCGATGGTTTTCTTAAGGTCCTCCACCGTTTCCCCGGGGATGCCGAAGATCAGGCCGGAGACCATCTTGATGCCCGCCCGGTCCATCCTGTAGGCCACGGTCTTGAACATCTCCAGGTGCCTGAGGCCTTTTTTCATGACCTCTTCGGCGATGTACTGGCTCCCGGTTTCCAGGCCGACGACCAGGAAGCTAAGCTCGGCGTCCCGGTTCCTGACCTCGATCAGCTCCTCCGTCGAGTACTTGTTCAGCTCGACGGCCCGGGCATCGGCCAACCACTTGATGTTGGGATAGGCGTCCAGCAGCTTGATGATGTCGAAGACCCGTTCCTTGCGGGTGAACAGGGTGGCGTCGAAAAAGCACAGTTCCTCGAAGGGATACAGGTCATGCAGGTTGGCCAGGTCCTGGCGGACGAGGTCGATGGGCTTGGGCGTCCACTTGCGGAATTCCGGCGTCGCACAGAACGTGCACTTGGCCGGGCAGCCGTAATGGGAGACATACATGACCCGTTTCGTGGCGTCGTTGATATAGCTGTCCACGTTGATCTTGTGATACGGCAGCTGGTACCAGTTGTCGCCGGCGAACTTCTTGTCGGTGGGCAGGAATATCAACTCCGAGTTGTCCTTCCGGTACAACCCCGGGATGACGTGCCCGTTCAGGTCTCCGTGCTCGAGCAGTTCGGCGACAAGGGCGTAGAACGGGGCCTCTCCGAACCCTGCGACGGCATAGTCCACGTGATCGTCTTCGATGGTCTGGACGGCGAGCGCGCTGACGTGGGGACCGCCGGCGACGGTGATGATGCGGGGATGGGTTTCCCTGACGTGTTTGAGAATCTTGTATCCGCAATGGGTCTGGTAGCCGGTGAACATGGTCACCCCGACCATCCACGCATCCTCAAGCAGCGTGTCCAGACGGGACGGCTCATCCACGCGCTCGTCGTAGATCTCGTAGTCGATGCCCATCCGTTCCAAGGGCGCCGCCAGGGACAGCGTGCTCAGGGGCAGATGGTGGTGTTCTTTTTCGAGATCGATGCGGGGGAAGCAGAGGACGATTTTTCCGGACATGTCTTACGGGCTCCTACATTCCGGTGGCCGGGCGATCGGGGCTGGGCGCCGCCGATTCGACGCCGTATGGTGTACGTAAGATGTGGTTACTATTAATACAAGACTGTTTAAAAAAGTCTGAATCTCCCGGGGCTTAACGGTATAGCGCGCGCGTCCCGCCGGGTGCCGGAAGCGGCGTTCACGACTCGGCACGGAAGGGGATTCGCCACACCACTTCCGTCACGTGGCGCGACGTGAAACCCTTCTTGAAGAACCCGATGTTGTATTCCTTTTCATCCGCGGTTCCCTGAGCGAAGAATTCGCCCAGGTCGAAATACCGCCGACCGCGCGCCTTGGCCCGCACCATGGCGTCGAACAGGGGCCAGTGTGCCATGGGTTTGTCGAAGCGGTCGCGGTCGTAGACGGCCGAGAAATACAGGGCCGTATGGTCCCCGTCCACCACCATGGAGCCTGCGACCAGTTCGCCGCCGTCCAGGTATCCCATGGTCGCCTCGCCGGCGCCCGCCGCGATATGTTCGAACAGGGCCGCCCACGTGGCGTCGCCGTGGACGGTGCGCCCGGCGGTCCGGGCGTGGAAGTCCGCGTAGTCGTCGATCAAACTCCGGTCCGGGTCTTCCGCGTTGACGTAGACCAGGCGGAGGTTGCGCCGGCCCCAGTTGATCAGGGACCGGTAGCTGTCGCGCACGTCACGGCGCAGGGCTTCTTCGGGCCGGGAGAGGTCCGCTTCGGCCCGCATCCTCAACTCCGGGCGCCCGGCGCGGTCCAGGCACGCCCGGTCCACCGGCGAGAGAAGCCCGTCCGCCGGCCCCCCGGAGATGCGCGCTTCGCGGATGCCCTTTGCCGCGGCCGTTTCGTCCATGTGGCCCAAGGCGAGGCGGGCGCAGCGGAGCGCGTCCGCCGCCTCCACCCCGGCGCGGAAGTGGAAGTGGACCGGAAAGCCGTAATGGGAAAGAACGTCTTCCCGGAGCGAGCATTGGACGAACAGGGCCGGCGCGTCGCCGTCGGTGACCAGGAACGAGCAGTCCTCGAGGGACTCCCCGAACACGATGGGGTAATAGACCGTGGCGAAATCGCCGTAGACCGGGTGGGCGTTGCGCTCCTGGAAGGCCTCCGCCGCCAGCGCCCCGGCAAAGGCGTCCGTCCCGGCGCCGACGATTGAAAACCGGCCCATGTCGCGCCTTTCCCAATGGCGTTCACCGGCCCGGAGTTTCCCCGGGAACGCCGGTTGGCGCAAGGGATCAGCGCAGGAAGTTGGCCAGACTGAGTTCGCGGATGCGCGCCAGGGCCTGGAAGGAGGCCTCCAGGGCCCGTGATTCGTCAAGAAGACGCGTGATGGCTTCCAGCGGATCGACGTTTTCGGTGTCGGCGATTCGCGATTCCAGGAAAGCGATGAACCTGGTGTGCCGTTCGTTCGTATCTCTCACCAGAAGCTGATCGAAGCCGAGGTTCACCTGGACCTGGCGGAGGTTGCTGGTCTTCTCGGTTCCGTACGGGGGCGTGCCGCTGGTTGTCGGCGACAGGGCGCTTCCCAGGAGATACAGGGCGTCTGTGACGCGCTTCTTGTTCTGGTCCAGGCCGCCCTCGGTGGCGAAGACGCCCTGCGCGATGATGGCCATGGCCCGGATCGCCTTCTCGAAGGCGGGATCGACGGCGGTGGTATCGAAGTTGAATGTCTGATTGGTGTCCATGCGGTGGGTGACGATTGTCTCGTCCCCCTTGTAGTACGAGGAGGCGGCGATGGTGCCGGCGGCGGTCTGGCCGGCCCCTTCGTCGGTCAGCTTCTTCTGCTTGATGGTGATCGTCGTCGCGGTCACGGAATCGATGGTGAAGGTCTGGTTGTTGCCGGCGTCGGTGGCGTTGGTGATGGTGAAGGTCTCGCCCGCCTTCAGCGCCGAGAACGGGGTCCCGCCGGCGGCGGTGATGACGCCGGTGGCCTGATCGAACGACAGGTCGGTGAAGTCGGCCACCCCCAAATTGGCGTTGGCCGCCGTGGTCAGGGTGATGTTGCCTCCGCCGGTGTCGTTGGCCCTGGTGGTCAGCATTTCGGTGACCACGGTGATGTAGTTCCCGCCCGCGTTCACGCTGGCGATCTGGTAGGTGCCGTTGTTGGAGGCGGTGCCGCTGATGGTGATGGTGGTGCCCACCTTCAGGTTGTCGAGGGAGTTGTCGTTGGCGGTGATCCGGCCGACGCCGCCGTTGTCCCGTTCGAAGCCGAGCCACGTGGTGTCGCCGGTCAGGTTTGCGGACATCGAGAATTCCGCGAGGTGGGCGTCCCGCGTCGTCGGATAGGCGACCATGGTGCCGTCGTACTTGGCCTGGAAGGCGGCCAGATCGGTGAGCCCGAGGTCGATCGGCTGGGTGGTTACGCGGGTGCCCGAGAACAGAAAGCGGCCGTCCGCCTCGGTGTTGAGGAATCCCTCCACGGCCTTGAGCGCCCGGAAGGCGGCGTCCTGGATGTCCTTGACCTCGATCTGGCCCTTGGCGTCGAACTGGTGGAAACCGGAGAGCTGGTCTTTGAAGTCGTCGATCGTCTGGCGGAGCGCTTCGATGGTGGTTCCCGCGACATCCAGACGGACCGCGGTGATCGTGTTGTTGTCGACGTAGCGTATAAGGGCATTGCGGGTGTTTTCCAGGTTGACCAGGCGCTCGGAATCCAATGCGATGCCCTTGTAATCCTGGGAAATCTTCTCGCTGGCGAGTTGGATCTCGTTGTCCTGCAGCCTGCTCTGGGTGCGCAGCAGCAACTGGACGATCTGGTTGTTGGCGGCGAGGCTGGCAATGCGGGTCATGGCGCCCTCGGTACTAGATCGCCCGCTCCAGGGCGTCGAACATCCTCTGGATGATGCTCAGGATCCGGGCCGCGGCGGAATAGGCCTGCTCGAACACGATCAGCGCGGCCAGCTCTTCGTCCAGATTGACGCCGCGGATGGTGTCGGACTTGAGTTTCAGGCTGTCGGTGAGGGACTTCTGGAAGCCGAGATCGGCCTTGTTGGTGTTGGCCAGGCTGGCGTTGCGCGACAGGATGGCCGCCGCGTGAGTGGTGAAGGTGGCGCTGCCGCTGCCCAGGCCGCCCGCGGTGTCGAAGGCGTTGGTCTTGGTCATCTGCTCGGCCAGGGCTTTGACGGTGGCGTTGTCGCCGACGCTGGTGAAATATTCGCCGGCGGCGCCAAGCGCCGCGTTCCATTGCACGGCGCCGCGCGAGATCTTTGCCGGCGCGGTGACGATGTCGCTGCGCACGGCGATGGCGGCGGCGACGCGGACGTCGGCCGAATGCATGCCCAGATCGGTGAGCAGGGTGTCGGGTACGCCCGTGTCCTGGGTGATGACCAGGCTCGCCCCGCTGTCGTGGGCGATGCGCAGCCGGAACCCGGAGCCATCGGGAACCACGGTGGCCGTCACGTTGGTAATCAAGTTGGTGATCTGGGTGGCGATGGTGCTCAGGCTGCTGCCGGCGGCGATGGAGAGCGGGCTTCCCGTCAATAGGCCGGTGCTGTCGTTGAACCGCAGCGTCGCCGCGGTGGAGGTGAAGGTGCTCGCCATCACGTTCGATTCGTGAATGTTGTCGACCAGCCCGTCGACGAAGAAGTCGTTCAGTCCGAAGAAATTGGAAAAGCCGCTCACGGTTTCGTCGATGCCGGCGACGCCGCCCGAATCGAAGCCGATCTGGACGTCGGCCGCGGTGCTGCCGTTGGCGGTGGCGGTTTCGTCCCGGAACGCCAGATTGAGGGCGGGGGCGTTGAGGGCGATGGTGAACTTGCCGGCGCTGTTCACGGTGGCGATGGCCCCGGCGGCGCCGTTGGCCTGCAGCCAGTCCTCGATGGTGGCCGCCACTTCGGTAATCGTCCAGGCGCCGAAGCTGGCCTGCGCGCCGCTGCCGAAGCTGGCCGACACCATGATCGTGTTCAGGGTCGTGACCGCCTGCTGATCGCCGCTGCTGTCGAACAGGGCGATGGTGACGTCGTCGGCGCCGGTGCCGGGGTCGAGCGTCATGGTCTGGGTCGTGGGGGCGACGAAGATGCGTGTTCCGGTCATCGACTGCATGCCGGGGAAGGAGACGCCGCGGTTGTGAATCTGGTTGAACACGTCCCGCAGTTCGGCCGCCATCTCGTCGATCTCGCTCTGCAGGTTGGCGAGCACGTCGTCGCGCAGATCGATCAGCCCCTTGAGCCTTCCCGAGCGGATCTCGGTGGTGATGTCGTTGCCCGGGATGGCGGTACCGATATAAAGGCCGGCGAAGTCGCCCTCGGCATGGGTGGTGGTGGCGGAGACGGTGCTGGCGCCGGCGTGGGTGAGCGTGGCCGGCACGTTGTCCACCAGGGTCCTGCCGCCGGAGGTGAAGACAACCACATCGCCGTCGGTGCGGCGGAAGTAGCGGATATCGATGAGCTCGGCCAGCCTGTCCAGGGCCTGGTCGCGCTGGTCCCGGAGGTCGGTGACATCGAGGTTGACGGCCGAATTGCGGATGAGCTTGTCGTTGAGGTCGCCGATTCTGATGATCAGCTTGTTGGCCTCGGTGACCGCATCGGCGATTCCCTGGTCCGCCTGCTGGCGCAGCTCCTGGATCGTCGTGCTCATCAGCCGGAACTTGAGCGCCAGCTCCCGGGCCCGGCGCACCAGTTCGCTTTGCTCCAGGGTCTTGTCGGGGGAGACGGCAAGGGTTTCCAGGGCGTTGGTCAGTTCCCCCAGGACGTGGCTGATGGAGGAGTCATCGGCGGGGCTGCCGAACAGTTCCTGCATGCGCTCGAACGAGCTGGTCTGGACGCTCAGCGCGTTCAGGCTGCTCAGCTCGAGGCGCAGGCTCTTGAGCAGCCCCTCGTCGATCTGGCGGGTAAGGGCGGAGAGCTGGACGCCGGCGCCGGCGCCGTTGAGGACCCGGCTCTCGGTGTTGACGATTTTTCGGGAATACCCCTCAGAATTGACGTTGGCGATGTTGGTGGCGACCGCATTCAGGGCCAACTGGTTGACCAGCAGGCCGCTCTGGGCGGTGCGCAGGGCAAGCGTAAGGGAACCGGTCATGGTGGTCTGTTATCCCCGGGCCTTACAGGGACTGGTCCACGGATATGGCGAGATTGCGGGGGGCGGCGCCGTTGCTGGGCGTGCCCACGGCGCCGTTCGCGGAATAGGTGCCGGGGCCGGGCTGGCTGGACTTGACCGCTTCGGATACCGATTCCACGACGCGCCGGCCGACCTCTATGGCCACCTTCAGGAGCCGCGCGTTCTCTTCCATCAGCCCGTGCATCTTCTCGCCCAGGCCGCGCAGCCGTTGGCGCAAAGCCTGATCCACCTGGGCCAGGGAGTCCGGCTTCTCGACCAGTCCCTGGACGCGGCTCTCATAGGCCCGGCCCAGGCTGACCTTCTTCTCCAACAGGGTTGCGACGTCCTCTGGCCGCTTTGCGCGCAGCGCCGCGTTCTCCTGGGTCATCAGTTCGACCAGGTGCCCGGTGATGGCGATCAGATCGTTGATTCGATTCGTTGCGTCCATGGTTAATTGCCTTCTTGCATTTTGAGGATCTGGCGAAGGACGGCGTCGGCGATGCCGATGCCGCCGGACCGCGCGATGGCCTTGCCGTATTCGTCCACCTGCAGGGAGCGCCACATGTCCTCGCTGAACCCGCCGCCGAAGGGCCCGTCGGTGCGCACGGTGGCGAACATGGGCTTCAGGACCTGGCCCAGGAAGACGGCCTCGAACTCCTCGGCGACGCGGCGCGCCTGCCGGATGTCGTCGGTGCGGCCGACGCGCGGGAGCGTTTTGGCGTTGAGCAGCGCCGTCTCGGCCTGCAGGGTAAGGACGCCCTCGGCCATTACATCACCACGATCTCGGCTTGCAGGGCGCCCGCCGCCTTGACCGCCTGAAGGATGGTGATCATGTCGCGGGGGCCGATGCCGAGGGAGTTGAGGCCATTGACCAGTTCCTGGATGGTGACGCCCGCGTTGACCACGCCCAGCCTGCGCTCTTCCCCTTCGGTGACCTCGATCTCGGTGCGCGGCACCGTGGTGGTCGCGCCGACGTTGGCGAAGGGGCCGGGTTGCGAGACCTGCTCCGTCTCGGTGATGCGGATGGTGAGGCTGCCCTGCGCGATGGCGATGGTGCTGATGCGCACGTTCTCGCCCATGACGATGATGCCCGACTGCTCGTCGATGATCACGCGGGCCAACTGGTCCGGCTCGACGCGCAACTGCTCGATGTCGGTGAGCAGGTTGACCACGTTGCCCCGGTAGCTGTCGGGTACCTCGACGTGCACGGTGGTGGGGTCGCTGGGGCGCGCGGCGGCGGTGCCGAGGAAGGCGTTGATCGCCTGGGCGATGCGCCGGGCGGTGGTGAAATCGGGGTTGCGCAGGCTCAGGGTCACCGATTCCATGTTGGCCATTTCAAAACCGACCTCGCGCTCGACGATGGCGCCGCTGGCGATGCGGGCGCTGGTGGGAACGCCCTTGACGACGGTTTCCGCGGCGCCCGAGGCGGCGAAGCCGCCGACCGCCAGCTGGCCCTGGGCGACGGCGTACACCTCGCCGTCGGCGCCGAGTACCGGCGTCACCAGCAGGGTGCCGCCGAGCAGGCTCTTGGCGTCGCCAAGGGCACTGACGGTGACGTCGATGCGGCTGCCCTGCCGGGCGAAAGGCGGCAGCACAGCGGTCACCATCACGGCCGCCACGTTTTTCGAATCGAGCCCGGCGTCGGTGGGCTTGACGCCAAGCCGGTTGAGCATCGCCTTCAGGCTCTGCTTGGTGAATTGCCCGTCCACCAGGGTGTCGCCGGTGCCGTTCAGGCCGACGACCAGGCCATAGCCGACCAGCATGTTTTCCCGCACGCCTTCGAACTGCACGATGTCCTTGATCCTGGACGATGCGTTGGCCGTACCAAGGACGGCGGCCGCCAGGAACAGGCTGAGCAGGGCGGTGGAGACGGCCTGCAGGAAGGCCTTCTTCATGGACGGAGTCACTGTGGTGTTTCCCGTTACGATCATTTTCGTTGTCCACGTCAAACCGTTTGAGCGCCACACCGAACATTCGGTGTGCACGGGTCTTGCGAATTGCGTGCCAAGGGCGGGGAAGAATACCGTATTGAAAACAAAGGATTTTATCCAAAAGCCGAGTCCCTGGGTGGGGTTCGGGGGACATGGGCGGCAAGAAAAGGGGCAGATATTGCCGGTTCAGCGCCCCGCCGGTTCAAGCCCGGCCCCGGGCCGCCTGCCGAAGCGTCGGCCGCCGCCAGGGGGAGGGAGGGGAGAGGGGGGGGCTGGCGGCGGCCTAGCTACCGCTTCAGGTCGCGGGCGGTGATCAGAAGTTCGTCGATGGTCTTGAAAACGGTGGCCGCGGAGTTGTAGGCGTGCTGGGTCAGGATCAGCTTGCTGAACTGCTCGGTCAGGTTCACGTTCGAAAGCTCGTGGCTATTGGGTGCGAAGAGCGCGAAGCCGCCGATGCTGGCGGCGGCCACCCGCGCCGTGCCGGAATTGGCGGTGACGGCGAAGGTGTTGCCGTTGCGCCGCCCGAGGCCGTTGGGGTTGGAGAACAGCCCGAGGGGCAGTTTGTAGATGTTGCGGAACGACCCGTCGGCGAAAGCGCCCACGATATGGCCGCTGATGTCGAAGGTGAATCCCCGCATTTCGGAGACGGCGAACCCGTTCTTGCTGTAATTGACGGGCAGGAAGGGTCCGGCGAACTGGGTGAGATTGCTGAGGTCCAGCGCCACCGTCGCCGTTCCCTGGGCATTGGGCGGTACGGCGGGCCAACTGAGGGCCAGGGTGACGGGGGTTGCGGGGCTGGTCAACTGGCCGTTGCCGCCGAAGGTGAGGGTCACCGGCGCCGACGTCACCGTGTTGGGGGTATTCGCGGTGGTGGTGACGATGGTGGCCGTGTTGTCCGGGGTGCCTTCGTTGCCGGTCGCCGCGAGGGTGGTAAACGCGGTGCCGGCGACGTCCGCGGTCAGGGTGATGTCTCCGTCCGATGTGCCGGCCGCGGCGGTGACGATGGCGCCGACGGTGTTGTCGGCGTTTATGGCGGCGACCAATGCGTCGCGGATGCCCGATAGCCCGCCGGGCTCCAGCCCGGTCGTCGTGTAGAGGACGGCATTGCCGTCGACGGTGACGGTGTAAGTGTCCCCGGCCTCGATGGTGGTCGCGCCGATGGTCACGGTATCGACCTGGGCCACCGGCGTTTGCGACGTGGTGGCCGAAATGGTCCATGTGTTGACGGTGCTGCCCTTGGTGAAGTTCAGGTTCACGGTCTGGGCGGTGAAGTTGGAATCGATGACCTCGATGGTAAACACGTTCACACCGCCGACATTGGCCGCGGCCGGCAGGTTGAGGCCGAGCCGGGCGGTCGTCGTGGGCTGGCCGGTGGCGGTGAAGGCGAACTGGTCGACGCGCAGCGCCGACAGGGTGCCGGAGTTGGAAAAGGTGCCGTCGGTGGCGGGCGTCCAGCCCTGGACGTAGTACCCGTTCTTGTCCACCAGGTAGCCTTCCTTGACGGTGATGGTGCTGCCGTCGTCGGCCGTCGCCGTGGTGTCGGGGCCCGTGGTCATGGAGAATCCGCCATCGCGGGTGTACAGCGTATCGCCGGAGCCATCGAGCTGGGTGTTGAGGATGAAAAAGCCCTGCCCGTTGATGGACACATCCAGGGCGCTGGAACTGGACACCACGGTGCCCTGCTGGTCGATGCGGTTGATATCCTTCGGAGTGACGCCGCCAAGGTCGGACTGATTGAACAGCGAGTCGCTGAGAACGGTCGAAAAACGCGTGTCCGTCGCCTTGAAGCCGCCCGTGGTGAGGTTGGCGATGTTGTTGCCGATGGTGCCAAGGGCATGGGCCTGGCTCAGCATGGCAAGGGTGCTGGTGGCAAAGGCGCCGTAAACGGGCATGGTCTCACTCCGCGGCCTGGGTCCGGACAAGGATCCGGGACATTCCGGACGTGCTGGTTGCAAGTTGGGTGCAAGAAGGATGCCAACGGCGGGTTCCCTCCAATGCCTTGATTTTGCACAGCGTTCGGTTGGCGCGGTGGGCAAGGGACACCCCCGCGGCCGGGGCGGGACCGGGCAGGAATTGCCGGGGGGCGCGGCCGCCGGTCCGGACTCAGTCGTCGGCGAAGACGAAGACCTGTCTCTCGTCCACGGACACCGAGACGAGGGTGCCGGTTTCGGGCAGGAAGACTCCGGGCACGTGGGCGTGCAGGACAACCTCGGCGCCGTCGGGGCCGGCGGCGCCCAGGTGGATGTGGCTGGAGCGGCCCAGCAGGTGGGCGGAGATGACCCGCGCCGGCGTGGCGTTCCTTTCCGGGGTCCGGGCGCCGGCGGAGGGGCCGTTGGTCCCGGCCACGGCCAGGCGCAGCCCCTCGGCGCGGACAAGAACATGCGCCTGCCGGCCGTCCGCCAGGCCGGGCGCCGCGAGGCCGCCCACGGGCGTATGCACGCGGCCGCCTTCGACCACCCCGGCGAACCGGTTGACCTGGCCGAAGAGGGCGGCGACGAACCGATCCATCGGCCGGAAATAGATTTCCATCGGGATGCCGGCCTGGATGATCCGGCCCTCGTTCATGACCGCGATGTGATCGGCCATGAACATGGCCTCTTCGGGGTTGTGGGTGACCATCAGGGTGGTGACGCCGGTTTCCTTGAGCAGGCCAAGGGTTTCCTCGCGGACCTGGAGACGCAGGTTCACGTCGAGGTCGGAGAAGGGCTCGTCCAGCAACAGCACCCGGGGCTCCGGCGCCAGGGCGCGGAGCAGGGCGACGCGCTGCTGCTGGCCGCCCGACAGGGTATGGGGGTAGGCGTCGGCAAAACCGGCCATGTCGGCACCGGCCAGGGCCTCGCGCGCCCATTGCAGCCGCCCGGGCGCAGGGTCCGACAGGCCAAAGGTGATGTTCTCGAACACGGTCAGATGGGGAAACAGGGCGTGGTCCTGGAACATCAGGCCGATGCCCCGTTCTTCCGGCGGCACGTGGCGCCGCCCATCGCCATCGGCGAGGACGCGCTCGCCGATGGCGACCCGGCCGTGCTGCACGATCTCCAGCCCGGCGGCGATCCTCAGCAGCGTCGTCTTGCCGCAACCCGACGGGCCCAGCAGGCAGGTCATCTTTCCCGCCGGGACGCCGAGCGAGGCGTCGAGGACCACGGTGCGGCCGCCGTAGGCGTGGGTAATGCCGGTGAGGCTGAGCCCTTTCACGGCGTCGCGCCTGCGCCGTCGGGGGCGCCGGTGTGGCCGGGGCGCGAGCGTCCGATCGTGCGGCTCAACAGGACCACCGGCAGGATGCCCGAAGCGACGATGGTGAGCGCCGCCAGTGAGCTTTCCGCGAGAAGCTCGTCGGACGCATACTGATGGACGAAGGTGGCCAGGGTGTGAAAATCGAACGGCCTGAGGATCACCGTCATCGGCAGTTCCTTCATGCAGTCGACGAAGACGAGGATCGCCGCCGTCAACACGCTGCCGCGCATGACCGGCAGGTGCACGCGGCGGAGCGTGGCCGCGGGTCCGGCGCCCAACGTGCGGGCGGCGCCGTCCATGCTGGCGGTGACCTTGGACAGGCTCGCCTCGATGGTGCCGAACGAAAGCGCCAGGAAGCGCACCACATAGCCGATAATGATGACGAAGACGGAGCCACTGAGAAGAAGCCCGGTGGAAATGCCGAAGACGGAGTCGAGGACGGCGTCCACCGTGTTGTCGAGCCAGGCCGTGGGCAAGACGACGCCGATGGCGAGCACGGCGCCGGGCACCGCGTAGCCGAGGCTGGCGAAGCGGGTCGCCGCCGTCACCACCGGACCGCCGCGCAGCCGCGCCCCGTAGGCCATGAAGATCCCCACCGCCACCGTGATCACGGCGGCCATCGAGGATAGCCCAAGGCTGTTGGCGGTGTAGGTGAGGAAATCGGCTTCCAGGGTGTCCGCGTAATGGGTCAGGGCATAGCGCCCGAGCACCCCGGCGGGGACGGCGAAACCCAGGACAACCGGGGCCAGGCAGGCCAGGGACGCCAGCGCCGCGGACCCGCCGCGCAAGGGATAGCCGGGGAGCGCCCGGTACCTGGCCGACGTGTGGTGATAGCGCCGGCCGCGCCGGCCGCGGCGCTCGAGGTAGACGACCACGAGCACGAACAGCAGCAACACCGAGGCCAACTGTGCGGCGCCCGACACGCTGTTCATGTTCAGCCACACGTCGAAGATGCCGGCGGTGAAGGTGGCGACGGCGAAATAGTCCACCGTGCCGAAGTCGTTCAGGGTCTCCATCAACACCAGGCTGAGCCCGATCACCAAGGCCGGCCGGGCCAGGGGCAGGGCGATGCGGAAGGCGCTGCGCCAGGGGCCGTGGCCAAGGGTGCGGCTGACCTCGAAGACGCACACGGACTGTTCCAGGAAGGCGACCCGCGACAGAAGGTAGACGTAGGGGTAGAACGCCAGCGTCATGACGGCGATGGCGCCCCCGAGGGAGCGGATTTCCGGGAACCAGTAATCGCCCTTGGTGGTCCATCCCAACGACGCGCGCAAGGCCCCCTGCACGGGGCCGGCGTACTCCAAAAGATCGGTGTAGACGTAGGCGACCACATAGGCCGGGATGGCCATGGGCAGAAGCAGCGCCCACTCGAAGATGCGCCGGCCGGGGAAGCGGCACATGGTCACCAGCCACGCGGTCCCGGCGCCGATGACCAGGGTGCCGAGGCCGACACCGGCCATGAGCAATAACGTGGTGCGGATGTACAACGGCAGCACGGTGGACGCCAGGTGCCCCCACACGCTTTCGCCCGGCGTCAAGGCCAGCCCGATCACCGCGAAAATGGGAATCGACGCCGCAAGCGCGACCAGAACCGTGCCCAGCGTCCAGCCGTCGATGCGCCGGAACGTCCCGGCGCCGCCGCCAAACCGTGTTCCGACCAAACCCAAACCGCGTTCGCTCCTTATCCTTCCACCCGGGCGCCGGATGGCCGCCGCCGGGGGGCTCTTAATGATCGAAGGCCACCCTGTCCATGATTTTCGCGGCGGCCGTCCGGTATTTCGCCACTTCGGTCAGGTGGACGGTGTCCGCCTTGAATGTGCCCCAGGAGGCGACCAGGGGGTGCAGCGGGACACCGGATTTCACCGGATATTCGAAGTTCTGCTCGGCGTAGATGCGCTGGGCGAAGTCGCCGCTCAGGAACTCGAGCAGCCGGATGGCATTATCCCGGTTCTTGGCGCTTTTCGTCACCGCGCCGCCGCTGAGGTTGACGTGGGTGCCGCGGCCGAGCGCGTCGCCGCCCGGCCGCCCGGCCCGCGGCTGGTTGGGAAAGATGATGGTAACGGCCGCGGCCCACGCCTTCTGCTCGGGCTTTTTGTCGTTGGTCGCCATCTTGCCCATGTAGTAGCTGTTGCCCAACGCCACATCGCACTCGCCTTCCATGATGGCCCGGACCTGGGCGCGGTCGTTGCCCTGGGGACGGCGCGCCAGGTTGGATTGCAGGGCGCGCGCCCACGCCTCGGCGGCCTTCTCCCCCTTGGCGGCAATGAACGAGGCGAGAAGCGAGATGTTATAGGCGTGCTTTCCCGAGCGCGTGCACACCCGGCCCTTGAAGCGGGGATCGGCCAGGTCCTCGTACGTGCTCACCTCGCCCGGCTTGACCCGGGTCTTGTCGGCGTAGATGACCCGGGCGCGGGTGGTGAGCCCGAACCACAGGCCGTCGGGATGGCGGTACCGGGCCGGGATGTTGGCGCGCAGCACGGCCGAGGCGACGGGCTGCACCAGCCCCGCCCGCACCAGATCGGTGAGCCGCCCGATGTCGGCGGTGAGCACGGCGTCGGCCGGGCTGTTGCGGCCCTCGGCCTTGAGGCGCTCGAGCATCCCTGTCTTCGCGTACACCATGTTCACCTTGATCCCGGTCTTGCGGGTGAAGGCGTCGAGCAGGGGCTTCATCAAAAATGGCTGGCGGTAGGAATACAGGTTGACGTGGCCGCCCTCCGCGCCGGCGGGCGAGGGCAAGATGGACAGGCCGACGACGGCCGCAAGCACCACAACGGCTGGTTTGCGCATGACTTTCCGGCCTCTTTCAATTATTGCAACTGCGACTTAATCGCAATTCCTTCCACACCGCACCATAACCCATCGGAAATGAAATTGCAACGCATTCTCAATTGCCGTGCCCGCCGCCGGGGCCGTGGCCGGCCGGCCGGCGGGGGCACGTGTGAAGAGGAGGCCGCCGGCATGGAGTGGGAAACAGGGCCGCCCGGCGACGGCCGCGGGAAGGAAGGGGAGGCGTCTCTCATCCGGGGCGCTTAACCACTTTTTAACCCTGCCCAATGTATCACGGGGCGTGATTATTCCTTTTTGTTTCGGTCCATGAGAGTTTCGGAACTCGGTTCCAGCAAGGCGCCCGCGCCGGCGCGGCGGAAAAAAGCGACGCCGGGCAAGGGCGGCGCATTCGCCGTGCGGCTGAGGGAAGTGACGGGGATGGCGGAGGCGGCCGGGGGAATCGAGTCCCCGCCGGTCCACGCCGTGGAGTCCATCCTGGCGATCCAGGAGGTGTCCGACGCCACGGAGGAGCGCTCTCGCGGGTTGGCCCGACGGTACGGCGACACCGTCCTCGATCGTCTGGAGGAGCTCCGCCACGACCTGCTGATGGGGGCGATGTCCAAGGGCAAGCTCGCCGGTCTCGCCCAAACCATGCGCGCGCAACGGCGCACGTCGGCCGATCCCAGGCTCAACGAAATCATCGACGAGATCGAGCTTCGGGCCGAAGTGGAGATCGCGAAATTCACCCGTGACGTCTGAGCCCGCGGCGTCCCCCCGCATGCCGCCCGTTTCTCCTTAATATTTCAATGATCTGGTGGTTAGGCTTGAAGTGAAAAACCCCTCTTGCGGCGACGCGCCGCCGCACCTATATTCCGCCGCGGAAAATAACACGCCTGGAGCTCGGGAACGATGACCGTAACGCTGGCGCCGGATTACCAGCCCACCGAAGACGAGCCCTTCATGAATTCCACCATGCGGGAATTCTTCCGCCAACGGCTGCTGAAATGGCGTGCCGGTCTTCTGAACGATTCCTGTGAAACCCTCCAGCACCTTCAGGAAAGCGGTTCCCTGGAGGCCGACATTGCCGACCGCGCATCCGTGGAGACCGACCGTTCGCTGGAGTTACGCACCCGCGACCGGGCCCGTAAGCTGATCGCCAAGATCGACGAGGCGCTGCAACGGATCGAGGAAGGAAGCTACGGCTTTTGCGAAGAGACCAACGAACCGATCAACCTGTCGCGGCTGCACGCGCGGCCCATCGCGACCCTCAGCATCGAGGCCCAGGAGCGTCACGAGCGGATGGAGAAAACCCACCGCGACGACTGATCCGCGAAGCCGAAATGCCGGTCGGCGGGATCGGGTGGCGCGCCTTCCCCTCCCGATCAAAGATTCCCTGTGAATAACGGCAGGTGGCCTTACGGCCTTGGCGGGCTTCGCCCCCCACGCCAGGGGTTTTCAAACCCCTGGACCCCATTAATACCAAGGGACGTCGGCCCTTGGTGGGGATCAAAAGGGGCAACGCCCCTGTGACGCCGCAGGCTCGCTTAATAATGGCCCGGGGGCTAAAAAAAAGGCCGATGCATCGCATCGGCCTTTAAGGTGCCAGGTTCACGCTGAACCTAGAACGGGAATATGATGTCCCATACCTGCGTGCCCCAGCGCGGTTGCTGGAGGTCGCTCAGGGTACCGCGGCCGCCGTAGGCGACGCGCATCTCGGCGATTTTCTCGTGGCTGATGGAATTGTCCGATTCGATGTCCTCGGGGCGGACGACCCCGGTGACCATCAATTCACGCAGCTCGTAGTTCACCCGGATTTCCTGGCGCCCGAAGATGACCAGGGCGCCATTGGGCAGAATCTGGGTGATCACGGCGGCGAAGGTCAGTTCGATGTCCTCGCTGCGCTGGATCGAGCCGTCGCCCTTGGTTTCGCTCTTGCTGCCGAAGCTGGCGAGGTTCGCCGGATTGATGGCCTCGGGGAACATCTTGGAGAATTCGGCCTCGAGGCCGAGAAGGGCGGTCGCATCCGCCTCCTCTCTGTCGTCCCGTTCGCGCTCGGACTTGTTGTCCAGGGTGGCCTTGTCATTGAGGTTGAGCTTGACGGTCAGGATGTCGCCCACGGCCTTGGCCCGGGTGTCCTTGAAGAAGGCGCGGGCGCCGGCGCGCCACAGGGAGTTGGGGTTGTCTTCGGCCACCTGCGGCGCCGGCATGGGCAGGCTGACCGGACGGTAGCCCTGGCGCGCCACCGGGTTGGTGATCTTGGTCAGCTCCGGGCCGCCGCCGATTTCCGACAGGCGCGTCAGGGTGTTGCATCCGGGGACCGCCGCCGCGATCGATATGGCCGCGGCGAGGCGAACCAGATGACGGGTGTTGATACGGGTCATGGCGGCTCTCCTATTTCATGGCGACGGGGCCGACGGGTTGCACCGACACCCGGTTGACGCCGGTCACTACCGCCTGCACCACGGTGTTGCTCTGGATGTTGGCGACGCGCACCGTGTCGCCGGCGCCGCCGTCCTCGAGCGCCCGGCCCCGGGCGGTCAGCGTCATGGACCGGACACGGTAGGTGATGGTCACCAGGCTGCGCCTTGGCACCAGCACCGGGAGACGGACGTCCGAGACCCGTACCGGCACCCCGGCGCGCAGGCCCCGCCGGGGGCTTTTGCCGATCAGGGCCCCGGGATCCTGGATGGTGTCCCGTTGCAGCCGGTCGCCGCGCATGGCGATCCATTTGACGTCGCGCTCGCGGATGACCTCGCCCGCCAGCACCCGCCGGGTGAGGACGGGCACGTCGATCACCCTGTGCACGCGACCCGTGACCCGGATGCGCCGTGCCGCCGGGTCGTCGGCCGGCGCCGCCACGATGGCGATAAAGCGCCGCGTCCGCGGATCGTACGCCACGTCCTCGACGGCGACCGTTGTCGTGGAGTCGCTGGGGATGTGGATGCGCAGCATACGGTTGCTCAATTCCACCTGCATGTCGGCGTCCACGCCCTTGTCGACGAGGGCCGCCAGGATGTGGTCCGCGATCTCCCGGCGCCCGATAACGATGCTTTCGCGCACGACCACCGCTTTTTCGTGAATGCTGAGCGGCCGCCAGTTCAGCCCATAGGCGCGGGCCACGCGATACAGCCAACGGGCGTCGAAGATGGCCCGTTTGCCGGGCGCGGGCGCATAGGCCACGGCGGCCTCCGCCTTGTCGCCGGCGGGGACGAACAGATCGCCCAGGCGCACCATTCCGCCGCTGACCGTCACCGATTGGCGCAAGGTCACCGGGGCGGCCTCGGCGGCCGGCGCCGCCGCCGCCGGCGGGGCCAGAACGGACAGCGCAAGGGCCAACAGGATCGGAAGGATTTTCATGGCCTGCCTCCTCATTGCAGGTTGGCCAGGGTGCCCAACATTTCGTCGGCCGCCTGGATGACCTTCGAATTCATTTCGTAGGCACGTTGGGCTGAGATCAGGTTGGCGATTTCCTCCACCGCGTTGACGTTGGAAGTCTCCAGGAAACCCTGAAGGATCGAGCCGAACCCGGTGGCCGCCGGATTGCCCGTCACCGGCGACCCCGAAGCCGGGGTTTCCAGCAGCAGGTTGCCGCCGATGGCCTCGAGGCCCGAGTCGTTGGGGAAGACGGCGACCTGTATCTGGCCCACGGTCTGAAGGGTCACCTGGCCCTCGATCTTGACCAGCACCTGGCCGCTGGCGTTGATGGTGACATCGACGGCGTTGTTGGGGACGGTGATCCCCGGCAACAGGGTGAAGCCGTCGTGGGTCACGATCTGGCCGTTGGCGTTGAGCTGGAAGGTGCCGTCCCGGGTGTAGCCGGTCTCACCGCTGGGGCGGGTGATCTGGAAGAATCCGTTGCCTTGGATGGCCATGTCGAAGGTGTTGTCGGTGGCGCTCAGGTTGCCCTGTTCGTGGATGCGGTAGACCGCCGCCAGTTTGACGCCCAATCCCAACTGGGCGCCCGACGGCACCACCGTGCCGGCTTCCGAGGAGGTGGACCCGACACGCACGATGTTCTGATACAGAAGATCGTGAAACTCGGTCCGCCGCCGCATATAGGCGGTGGTGTTCATGTTGGCGAGGTTGTTGGAGACAACCTCCACGTTGCGCTGCTGGGCGATCATGCCCGTCGCCGCGATGTCCAATGCCCTCATTTTTCCCGTCCTTTCTTGTTCTCTTGTACGATTCTCATCGACCGTGTTCGGGGCCGCGTCATGCCGTCGTCGTGGTACTCGCCATTTTCTCGGCGGTCTCGATGACCTTGGCGTTCAGTTCATAGGCGCGTTGCGCCTTGATCAGGTTGGCGATCTCCTGAATCGGGTTGACGTTGGAGGTTTCCAGGAAGCCCTGCCTTAAGGACCCGAAGCCGCCCGCCGCCGGAGTCCCCACCGTCGGCGCGCCCGAGGCCGCGGTTTCCACGAGCAGGTTGCCGCCCGTGTTCTCCAGGCCCGCCGCGTTGGGGAATATGACCAGCTGGATTTGTCCCAGGTTGACCAGGTTGACCTGGCCCTCGACCTTCGCCATCACCCCGCCGCTGGCGTTGATCGTCACATCGGTGGCGTTGCTGGGGACGGTGATCCCCGGGGCAAGCGTGTAGCCGAGGTGGGTGACGATCTCGCCATCGCCGTTGATCTGGAAGGTGCCGTCGCGGCTGTAGGCGGTGTCGCCGGTGGGCAGGGTGATCTGGAAGAAGCCCTGGCCCTGGATGGCCAGGTCGAAGGTGTTGCCGGTGGCCTTCAGGTTGCCCTGTTCGTGGATGCGCGAGATACCCGCCAGCTCGACGCCGTAGCCCGACTCGACTCCCGCCGGCACGGCGCCGTCGGTGGTCGGGGTGGTGAAGCCGCCACGTTCAAGATCCTCGACCAGAAGGTTGCTGAATTCCGTGTCGCGCCGCTTGAACCCCGTGGTGTTCAGGTTGGCGAGGTTGTTGGCGATGACCTCGACGGCCACCTGCTGGGCGAACATGCCCGTCGCCGCTATTTCGATGGTTTCCATGATTCCCGTCCATTTTTTTTCGGTCTGCGTTTGGTAAATCAGGCCCTAGGCTCTACACCGGCCTGTTGAGCTCCCGCATCATCGTTCGAATGCGTTCGTCCTCGCGGGTGATGAACCTTTTGACGTCACTGTAAGCGCGCTCCACCGCGATCATCTTGGCGATTTCCAGGATCGGCAGGACGTTGGAGTTCTCGAGCATGTTCTGCGCCACGTCCGGCGTTTCCACGTCCTGGGGGAGGCTCTCCGAGGTCAGGAGGCCGCCCGCGGTCTCGCGCAGTTCCTGGTCGTTCTCGAAGCGGACCACCCGGATGCGGCCCAGGTCACCGTTTTCCGTCGACACGGTGCCATCCGGCGCGACCTTGATTGCGCTGTCCTCGGGGCTGAAGAAGAACGGCTGGCCGCTGTCGGAAAGGACCGGATGGCCGCCCTGGGCGACCAGCTGTCCCGCCTCGTCCAGCCGGAAATGGCCGTTGCGGGTGTAGCGTTCGCCGTCCTCGGTCTCGACGACGAAATACCCGGGGCCGCGGATGGCCATATCCAGCGGGTTGCCGGTCTCCTTCAGGGTACCGGCGGTGGTGTCGCGCATGGTGGCGATGTCGCGCACGAAGGAGATGGGTTGTCCGGCAATGCCGTTGCCACCCTCGCTGCGCGCCAGGTGTTCGACGAACATCATCTTCTTGGCCTTGAACCCCGTGGTGTTCATGTTGGCCAGGTTGTTGGCGATAATGTTCAGGTGCCGGCGAAGGGTACCCTGCCGGGAAAGCGCAATAAGCGATGTATTTTCCATTTGTCCACAGTCCCACGATTAGAAGTCCACACGTTCCCGCGGACAGTCCTGCATGGGGCGTGCCAAACAAAAGAATGTCCTGAAAACAAGGTGTTAAGGACCACGAGCGGGCGATTCCGTCCCTTGGTCCGGAAGATCCGGTCGCCATTGCCCGGCAGTTTTTGCTGCCCGGCGACGGCCGCGGAGCGGGCCCGGGATACATGGCCGCTCTCAACCAGTTATTAACCAAACCCGCCTAGATTGGCCCGGACGCGGCGCCAACGGTGTCGGGTCTGTCGTTTCACCGGGTGCAATCGATGGCCGACGACGAAGCAGAAGAGGATCTGGAAGCAGACGGCGGCGAAGACGGCGACGAAGAAGAGGGAGGGGAGTCATCGAAAAAACAGGGTGGCAAAAAGAAGCTTCTCCTGTTCGTCGCCCTGGCCTTGTTCCTCGTCGTCGGCGGCGCGGCGGCCGCCTATTTCACCGGCCTGTTGGAGCCGCTGATCGCCATGCTCGGCGGCGCGGACGAAACGGCCGCGGAGGAGACGACCGACCCGGTGGAGGTGGTCTTCTTCGACCTGCCCGAGATCCTGGTGAACCTGAATACCGGCAGACGCAAATCGACGTTTCTGAAGATCCGCGTCAGCCTGGAACTGGAAAATGCCGAGGACGTTGCAAGGATTGAGGCGGTGATGCCCCGGATCATCGACAACTTTCAAGTTTATTTGCGGGAGCTTCGGGTGGAGGACCTCAAGGGATCGGCCGGCATGTACCGGTTGCGCGAGGAACTGCTGACTCGGGTCACTCTGGCCGTCGCCCCGTCCAAGGTCAGCGACGTCCTGTTCAAGGAAATGCTGGTCCAGTAGCCCCCGGGAACCCAATGCCATGACCGCTCCCGCCGACGAACAAGCCCAGGACGCCCCGACCGCCGAGCCGGAAGCCCCGGTGGAGAACGCCGAAGGGGATGAGGCCGGCAACGCGGACGAGGCCGCCGGCGGCGGCGAAGACCAGGACAATCTCGCCGCCGAATGGGAGGCCATGGTCGGCGGCGAGGATGGTGACGACGCCGCGGGCGCCGGCGCCGGGCGCGAATCCACCCGCGTCCTCAACCAGGACGAAATCGACAGCCTGCTCGGATTCGACGACGAGCAAGAAGAAGGCTCGGAAAAGTCGGGCATTCAGGCCATTCTCAACAGTGCGCTGGTCTCCTATGAGCGCCTGCCCATGCTGGAGGTCGTGTTCGACCGGCTGGTGCGCCTCATGTCCACGTCGCTGCGCAACTTCACCTCCGACAACGTGGAGGTGTCGCTCGACAACATCGCGTCGCTTCGTTTCGGCGACTATCTGAACTCCATCCCGCTGCCCGCCATGTTGAGCGTGTTCAAGGCCGAGGAATGGGACAACTACGGCCTGGTCACCGTCGATTCTTCCCTGATCTATTCCATCGTCGACGTCCTTTTGGGCGGCCGGCGCGGCACCGCCGCCATGCGCATCGAGGGGCGCCCCTACACCACCATCGAGCGCAGCCTTGTGGAACGCATGATTCACGTGATGCTGAGCGACCTGAGCGCCGCCTTCGAGCCGTTGAGCCCGGTGACGTTCCGCTTCGAGCGGCTGGAGACGAATCCGCGATTCGCCACCATCTCGCGGCCGTCCAACGCCGCCATCGTGATCAGGCTGCGCATCGATATGGAGGACCGGGGCGGCCGGCTGGAGCTGCTTTTGCCGTATGCGACCCTGGAGCCGGTGCGCGAGTTGCTGCTGCAGATGTTCCTGGGCGAGAAGTTCGGCCGCGACTCCATCTGGGAAACCCACCTGGCCGAGGAATTGTGGCTCACCGACATCGAGCTCAAAGCGGTGCTGGATGAACAGTTCATGCGCCTTGGCGACATTTTCGCCCTCGAGGTCGGATCGCGGATCATGCTCGGCGCGACGCCGGATTCCCTGGTCGACCTGCGGTGCGGGGATGTCACCATGTGCACCGGCCGAATGGGCCGCAGGGGCGCCAATATCGCCATCCGCGTCGAAGAGCGGATAATGAAACAGAGGACTTGACCATGCCGTTTTCCCTCGCGCTTGACGTTCTCGTGGCCGTACTGCTGGTGATCACCATCGGCTACGCGGTGGTGCTGAACCGGCGGCTCGGCCGGCTGCGCCGCGACAAATCCGATCTGGAAAAGCTGGCCGCCACCTTCGTCCAGGCGACCGCGCGGGCCGAGGAAAGCATCGGCAACTTGAAGAAAACCGCCAATTCCTTGAAGGAGCGCATCGATAACGCCCAGGCGTTGCGCGACGACCTGGCGTTCCTCATCGACCGCGGCGGCTCGGCGGCCGACCGCCTGGAGGAAACGGTGCGCGCCGCCCGCAAGGAAGGCGGTTCCCGGCTCCGGCCCGGCCTCAAAAAGCCCGCCGCCGCCCACGGCAACGGGAAAATCAGCCCTAAATCGACGGCCGAACGCGAACTGCTCAAAGCCCTTCAGGCGGCCCGCTGATGACCGCCTTCGCCTCCAGGATGCGCTTTCTGCCGGCGACCATATTCGCCGCCGCCCTCATGCTGACGGTGAAGGTGGGCACGATCTGGGAAGGCGTCGGCGGGCTTCTCGACGGCACCCTCTCGGTCGCCGGCGCCCAGGCCCAGCAACCGAAATCCTTCGGCCCGCCCGCCGACAAGCCGGCCGCGGCGCAAAGCGGGCCGGCCCAGGCGCAGCAAAAGGACGGCGGCGAGGCCGCGTCCACGGACAATCCCACGGCACCGGGGGCGGCGACGGCCGCGCGCCTGGCGAGGGACGATCCGACCCTTCTCACCCAGGCCGAGATCGATCTCCTGCAGCAGTTGGCCGAACGCCGCGAGAATTTGGATGCGCGCGAGCAGGAACTGGACATCCAGAGCGGCCTGCTGACGGCGGCGGAGACGCGCATAGACAAGAAGGTCAAGGAGCTCAAGACCTTGCAGGCCGCCATTGCCAAGCTCATCAAATCCTATGACGACCAGCAGAACGCGAAACTGCAAAGCCTGGTCAAGATCTACGAGAACATGAAGCCCAAGGACGCCGCGCGCATTTTCGAGGAACTGGACATGGACACCCTTCTCATGGTGGCGGAGCGCATGAAGGAGCGAAAACTGGCGCCGATCATGGCCAAAATGGATCCGACCAAGGCTACGGAAATAACGGTCGAACTGTCACGGCTACGGCAGATGCCCGCCGTCGGCGACGAAGCCGGAGGGTGAATTGAAAAATTGTTGCGAAGCCGAATCACCGCTTCTACGTAATACACAACATGTCCCCTCGGAGGGGCCGTGGCAAACGCCGCGGGCAAATCCTTGTTAGCGACCGGCCGGTGATGGAGTGATAGATGGCTGTCGATATGAATATGAGCATCTTGGTGGTGGACGACTACAAGACCATGCTGAGGATTCTCAGAAATCTTCTCCGCCAACTGAATTTCTCGAACATCGAGGAGGCATCCGATGGCGCCGATGCGCTGAAAATGCTTCGCAAGACCTCCATCGATCTCATCATTTCCGACTGGAACATGGAACCGATGACGGGGATTGAGCTTCTGCACGAGGTCCGCTCCGACGACAAGCTGAAGCACATTCCGTTCATCATGATCACGGCGGAAAGCAAGTCCGAAAACGTCATCGCGGCCAAGGAAGCCGGGGTCTCCAACTACATCGTCAAGCCGTTCAACGCGGAGACCCTGAAGTCGAAAATAGTCACCGTGCTCGGCGATTTCTAGGGGACGGAAATGCCGGAAGGTAGAGTGGACGCCGCGCTCCGGCAGCGACTCGAAGAACTCGAGAGCAAGCACGGGGACACGGTCAGAACCGCGGACATCGCCGAAGTCGTCGAAAGCATGATGGCGACCCTGAAGGGCGATGTGTCGGGCGCCGACCTGGCGATCTATGCGGAACTGGAATCCCTGGCCCGCTACATCCAGCAGGCGAAGATCGAAATCGCGCACCTGCGCCCGGACCAGGTCAAGGAACAGTACCTTCCCGCCGCCGCCGACCAGTTGGACGCCATCGTCGAGGCCACCGCCGAGGCAACCCACACCATCATGGACGCCACCGAAACCATCGAGGGCGTTATGGAAAATTTGGACGGGAAGAACAGCCGGAAACTGATGGACGCCACGACCCGCATCTACGAGGCCTGCGGGTTCCAGGACATCACCGGACAGCGCATCACCAAGGTGGTGAAGACGCTCAAGGACATCGAGGAAAGGATCGACGCGCTGGTGGCCGCGTTCGGGTCCGAAATAGAGAAGGTCAAGGCCGAGCAGCCCGAACCGGAAGAAAAAGAAGAAAAAAAGGACTCCGGCGAGGTCCTGATTCACGGACCGCAATTGGCCGAAGACGCGAAATCCCAGGCGGAGGTGGACGCACTGTTGGCAAGTTTCGATTAGTCAGATGCAAGACAACGAAGCCATCCCTCATGAGCCCCGCGAGGGCAGCGGCGGATCCACGCTATCCCTTTTTCTGGGCCTTTATCTCCTGGTCCTGTCCTTTTTCATTCTGCTGGTGACCATTTCCACCCGCGAGGAGCTCAAATCGCAGGCGGTCATGGACAGCCTGACCTCCACCTTCAGGACCATTCTCCCGCCCAGCACCGATCTCACCGCCTTCTCGGCCAAGGAGGGCGCGGTGGTGGTCGGGCAGCGGTTCCAGGAGCAGATCACCAAGATTTTCACCACGTCCATGCGGGTGATCAAGGTGGAGATCGTCCAGCCGGGGCGCTTGATGCGGCTGGTCATGCCCGCGGACGCCCTGTTTTTTACCGGCGGCACCGAAATCCGGCCGGCACGGTTTCCCCTCCTCGACCGCCTGGTGGCGACATTGAGCGGACGCCCTCCGGGCTTGCGCTTTGACATGGAGTTCATTGTCGGCAGCGCCTACACCCCGGACAACGATCTGCCCCTCCGGCAGACCCTGGAGATGGCCCGGGCGGGCGCCTTTGCCCGCGCCATGCTGGCGCGCGGGGTTCCCCCCGACAGCATTTCCGTCGGGCTCAAGCCCGGCAGCCGGGAGGACGTGGTCATCTGGTTCTACGTCCGCGACCCGGAAGAGACGCGCCTCCGGTTCGGGGCGGCGAACGAGACGGGCCTCCGGTTCGGGGCGGCGAACGAGACGGGCCTCCGGTTCGGGGCGGCGAACGAACCTCCGGTTCGGGGCGGCGAAGGCAAGGGACCGGCGTTAGGCGGAGGACGGCCGGATGGGTCCTGAGACCGAAGACACTCCCGAGGCGCGGGGGCCGAGCAAGGCGTGGATGGTCACGTTTACGGACCTGGTGTCCTTGATGCTGACCTTTTTCGTCATGCTGTTCGCCATGTCCAATGTCAAGGTCGACAAGTGGGACTCCATGATCGACGCCCTCTCGCAAAGCCTCAACGCCTCCGGCCCCAAGGAGGTCGTGGTTTCGTCGGCCGAATACAACGTCCCCACCATTGTCCGCAAGCAGGCCATCAATCTGGATTACCTGGCTTCCGTGCTGGAGAAAACGGTGGCCGAGGACGAGCTTCTGGCGCACAGCCGGATCATGCGCCTGGAAGACCGGCTGGTCATCGCCCTGCCCGGGGATCTGCTCTTCGCGCCGGCGCGGGCGGACCTGTCGGAGAAGGCGCGCGAGGCGGTGTTCAACCTTGGCGGGGTCCTGCGCAACATCGGCAACCAGATCGGGGTCGACGGCCATACCGACCCGGTTTTGGTGACGGGCGGCGCATACGCCTCCAACTGGGAGCTGTCCCTGGCCCGCGCCGCCGCCGTGGCCAACGCGCTCCGGCGCTCCGGCTACACCGAGGACATCGTCGCCTACGGCTTTGCCGACAGCCGCTTCTCCCAGTTGCCCGATTTGCCCACGGACCAGCGGCACGCCCTGGGCCGCCGCGTGGACATCGTGGTGCTGCCCAACGCCGGGGGGGTGTGATGGCCGGTGGCGCACCCTGGCGGCCGCTCCGCATCGCCTTGGCGGCGGTGTTCCTTGCGGTTTTGGCCTCGTCGGCCATGGCCGAGGAGGTGCCGTTGCGCGCCGCCCCGCACGGGGAGTACGGACGTATCGTTTTCGGCTGGCAGACCCCCGTCCGGTACTCCGCCGAAATCGACGACCGGCGCCTGATTGTCCGCTTCGGCCGGCCCATGGAGGCCACCTACGGCGGCGTGCTCAGGGTCCTTCGGAAGTACTTCAGCCGCGCCACGCCGTCCGCCGACGGGCGTTCCGTGGTCTTCACCCTGACCGGAGACTACGACCTGCGCACCTTCGACCTGGGGAGCGCCGTGGTCGTCGACGTGCTGGACCGGGCGCCGCGCGGGGCCGTGGCCGCGCCGCCGGGGGACGCCCGGCAGCCGAGCGCCCCCCCCCGCGCCGACGCGTCGGAGGGACCCCGGGTGCGGGTGCGCTCCGGCGAGCACAGGGGGTTCAGCCGCATGGTCTTCGACTGGCCGCGGAAGGTCGCTTACGAGATCGAGCGGACCGGCGACGCCGCCACCATCACCTTCGGCCGCCCCGCCCGCGTCGACATCGGGGCGCTCGGCGGCAAGCCTTCGAAATACATCCGCGACGTCGTTTCCCAGGTGAAGGACGGTCGCCTGATCGTCACCCTGGCGGTACCGGAGACCTCGCGGCTGCGCCATTTCATCTCCGGCTCCCGGGTCGTCGTCGACGTCCTGGCGCCGGGCGAGACGGAACCCGCGGCCCAGGTGGCCGCCTCGGCGCCCGCGGGCGCGCCGCCCGGCGATCAGGGGGAGACGTCTGCGCCCTCCGGTGTTCCGTCCGCGACGGAGGAAAAGCCGGAGAATACGGCGGCGTCCAAACCGATGCCTCTCATCCCGGCCAACCCCACGGCCGTGGGTCCGCCGCCGCGTGCGCCGGCGCCCGACGGGCAACCCCGATCAGCGGCCGCCGCAACCCCCGTTTCCGCCCCGGTCGACGAACAGCCGGCCACCGACCCCGGGCCGGCCCAGGAAAAGCCGGCGGCCGCGCCGGCGCCGGTGGTCGCGGAAAGGGCGCCGGACGAGGCGCCGCCGGTCCCCGGCCTGCGCTTCGAATGGAACGAACCGGTCGCCGCCGCCGTGTTCCGCCGCGCCGGATTCCTGTGGGTCGCCTTCGACAAGGCCAGCCAGGTCGATGTGGACGGGCTCAGGGCCCAGGTCGGGAACGTCATTCGCACCATCGAGCAGATCCCGTCGGAGCGGGCCACGGTGCTCCGCCTGGCGACCGTGTCGGGCGTCAATCCCGAGATCAAACGGGACGGGTTCGCGTGGATCCTCGAATTCCGCCGACAGCGGATACAGCCGCGGACGGCCATCGAGACCAATGCGCAGCCTAATTCGCCCGTCGGGCCGCGCCTGTTCCTGTCGGTGCCCGAGCCGGGCCGCCCGATCGTGCTCAGGGACCCCGAGGTGGGCGACGCCATCGTCGTGGTGCCGGTGATCCCGCTCGGCCACGGCATTGCCCACACGTTCGAGTACCCGCAACTGCGCATCCTTGAGACCGCGCAGGGAGTGGCGATCCAGCCCCGGATCGACGATCTCCGGGTGCGCTCCCTGCGCCAGGGCATCGAAGTGACCGGCCCCAGCCGTTTGCAGATCTCGCCGGTGACGCGGGAGTTGTCGGCCAACGTCAGGCTGGGCATCATGCGGCCGTACAGCCGGGTCTTCAGTCCGGAGAAATGGCGCCGCCGCGTGGGCGAGTCCTTCATCGTGCACAAACGGCAACTGCAGGACGCCGTGGCCCTGGCCAAGGACTCGGCGCGCGAGAAAGCGCGTCTCGATCTGGCCCGCTTTTACTTCGCCAACGGCCTCGGCGCCGAGGCCCTGGGCGTTCTCTCCCTGGTCGCCGAGGGCCGGCCCGATATCCTGGACGATCCCAAGTTTCGGGCCTTACGGGGGGCCAACCGATTCCTCGCCAACCACTTTGCCGAAGCCAGGGAGGACCTGTACGACACCTCCCTGGACGACAACGACGAGGCCACGTTCTGGCGGGCCGCCGTGCGTGCCGCCGAAGGGCACCTGGCCGAGGCGGCTCCCGACCTGGCGCGCACCGGCGGCGTCACCCGCGCCTATCCGAGGGCGCTCCGGGTGCCCATGGGCATGCTTGTCGCCGAGGCGGCGATTGCGGCAGGCGACACCGAGCAATCGGCCCGCTACGTGGAGGCGCTCAAGTTCGACGGCCCGAACCCGGCCCAGAAAAGCCGTTTGGCCCTGATCGAGGGGCGGCTGGCGGAGCTCGGAGGGGATTTCGACAGCGCCGTCGCCAGGTGGGAGGAGGCCGAAAGCGGCACCCACCGGCCGAGCCAGGCCAAGGCCGCGGTGGCGCGCACCGAACTGCTCCTGAAGCTGGCCAAGATCACGCCCGGGGAGGCCATCGAAGAACTGGAGAAACTGCGTTTTGCGTGGCGCGGAGACGAATTCGAATTCGCGCTCCTGCGCCGGCTCGGCCGGCTCTACATGGACGAAGGCGATTACCGCAGCGGCCTGAGGACGCTCCGGCAGGCGGCCACCCATTTCCGCAAGCACGAAAAGGCGCCCGAGGTGACCCAGGAGATGGCCGACGCCTTCGCCTACCTCTACCTGGAGGGAGGGGCGGACACACTGGCGCCGGTGACGGCGATCGCCCTCTATGAGGAGTTCAAGGAACTCACCCCCGCCGGCACCAGGGGGGACGAGATGATCCGTAAGCTGGCCGACCGGCTGGTCGGTGTCGATCTTCTCGACCGCGCCGCCCGGTTGCTGGAGGCCCAGGTGCGGTTCCGCCTCAAGGGCGCCGACAAGGCGCGGGTCGGGGCGCAGCTGGCCCTGGTCCACGTGCTGGCCCGCGATCCCGACAAGGCGGCCGAGGCCCTGAAGGCCACCGAGGCGGACGATCTCCCGCCGGCGCTTACCCGCCAGCGCCGCCATCTGCTCGCCCGCGCCCTGATCGGCATGGAGCAGGCGCACGATGCGCTGACCCTGCTCGAGGACGACGAGAGCATGGATGCCGACCTCCTCCGGGTGGCGGTTTTGTGGCGCGCCAGGGACTGGCCCGGGGCCGCGAAGGTGCTTAAGCGCCTGGTCCGGACACTCCAGGCCGAGCCGCGCCAGGCCTTGAACGACCGGCAGGGCAAGTTCGTCCTCAGTCTTGCCATCGCCCTGACCCTCAGCGGCGAGGAGCGGGCCGTCGGCCGGGTGCGCCGGGATTACGGCGCGGCCATGGAGACAGGGCCCTACAAGGGCGCCTTCCGTCTCATCGCCGGCGCCCAGTCGACGGGCCTGATCGACTACCGCACCGTCGCCTCGCGTGTGGGCGAGGTGGAAAACTTCCAGGCCTTCCTGGCCGATTACAACGAGCGCCTGCGCGAGCAGAAGCGGAGCGCCGTGAACTAGCGCTCCTGCGCCAGGCGGAACCTTCCGCGCCATTCCAACGCGACCCCAAGGGGCGTTGCCCCTTTTTAACCCCACCAAGGGCCGGCGGCCCTTGGAACCCGATTGGTGGGGTCCGGAATTTCCCTTGCATTGACCGGGAGAAAAGCCCTATTAACGCGGCGCGTTTTTTGTTTGCGGTCATCCGCTGATCTGGGAGGGGCGATGGCTGAAAACGTTGCCGCCGGACCGGGCAGGAACCTGGAACAGACGCCGGAGGACTCCCGGCA
>JACZQZ010000155.1 GCA_022545455.1 Pseudomonadota bacterium | reverse complement strand
GGTGGCGCGCCGCCGCTTTGTCGACCAGCCGGAATCCCCTCAGGCCACGCCGCGCCAGCGCCGCGATCCCGGCCGCGAACGCGACCAGCACCAGCACATGCACGGCCCCGGGCAACAGCGGAAGAAGATCCAGCAGCGCCACGCCAAGAAACAGCCCGGCGACGGCCGCCGCCGGCCACAGGCGCCGCCACAGGCGCTCCCAAAAGAGGGCCGCGCCGGCCAGCCCCAGGAGCAGGGGATATTTGTGCCGAGCGCTCACGCGCCCGCCTCCCGGGCGGCCTTGCCGGGGGCCGCCAGCCAGGGAGGGAAGGACTCCCGGGCCAGCATGTCGTCCACGCTCATGCGTTCGCGCACCACGGCGTACGTCGCGTCCTTGACCAGGGTCTCGGGCACCAGGGGCCGGGCGTTGTACGTCGACGCCATCACGGCGCCATAGGCCCCCGCGGTGCGCACGGCGAGAAGGTCGCCCGGCTTCATGGCCGGCAACAGGCGCCCGCTGCCGAACGTATCGGCGGTTTCACAAATGGGCCCCACCACGTCGACCTCCATGAGCTCCGTCCCGGCCGCCGCCTCGGTCACCGGAACGATGGCGTGGGCGGCATTATAGAGCGCCGGGCGCAGCAGGTCATTCATGGCCGCATCGACGATGACGAAGGTGCGCATCGCCCCTTCCTTGACGTGGACCACGCGGGTGACCAGGACGCCGGCGTTGCCGACGATCACGCGGCCCGGCTCCAGGATAATATGGCAGTCCAGATCGGCGATCGCCGATTTGACCGTGGCCGCGTATTCCTCGGGTGTCGGCGTCACCTCGTCGCCGTAGGGGATGCCCAGGCCGCCCCCCAGATCGAGCCGTTCGATGGGGTGGCCGTCGGCGCGCAGCATGGCGACCAGATCCCGCATCCGCACATAGGCGTCCCGGAAAGGCGCCAGGTCCGTCACCTGCGATCCGATGTGCACGGCGACGCCGACCACGGAAATGGCGGGCATGGCGGCGGCGCGGGAGTACACCTCGCGGGCGCGCGTCCATTCGATGCCGAACTTGTTCTCGCTTTTTCCGGTGGTGATCTTCTGGTGGGTGCCCGCGTCCACGTCCGGGTTGATGCGGATGGCGACGGGGGCGTCGACGCCCAGGCTCCCGGCCACCTCGCCCAGGACGTCGAGCTCCGGTTCCGATTCCACGTTGATCTGCAGGACACCCGCCTTCAGGGCCGCCGCCATCTCGTCGCCGGTCTTGCCGATGCCGGAAAAGACGATCCTGCCGGGGGGAACGCCCGCCGCCAGGGCGCGCTTGAGCTCCCCGGCCGAGACCACGTCGGCACCGGCGCCGAGCCGGGCCAGGGTGCCGATGACGGCGATGTTGGAATTGGCCTTCACCGCGTAGCAGATCGTCGCGTCAAGGCCGGCGAAGGCGTCCGCAAACACGCGGTAGTGGCGCTCGATGGTCGCCGTCGCATAGCAGTAAAAGGGCGTGCCTACCTCTTCGGCGATGCGCGCCAGCGGCACCGCCTCGGCGCACAGCCGGCCGTCCCGGTACTGGAAGTGGTCCATGCCCCGGTCCCCTCGCCGCTGTTACCGGGTGGGGTATTGCCGCGGGTATTGGTTGTCCGGGGGCGTATCCAGGTGCCCCTTGCGGCCGCAGGCGCCGAGCGGCGCCGCCATGGCCAGGACAAGCACGATGAGAAGAAGCTTGCGGATCATGGCCTCAACCCCGGTTTCCGTCCCGTTTCTATTCGAGGAACCGCCGGCGCGCCTCGGCGGCGGCGCGGCGCACCGTATCGGGCGCGGTGCCGCCAAAGCTGGTGCGGCTTTTCACCGAGTTCTCGACCCCCAGCACGTCGAACACGTCCGCCGTGATGCCCGTTTCCACGGCGCCCATTTCCTCCAGCGACAGGTCCTCCAGGTCGCAGCCCTTCTCCTCCGCCAGCCTGACCAGCCGCCCGGTGACATGGTGCGCCTCGCGGAACGGCATGGCGAGCACGCGCACCAGCCAGTCCGCCAGGTCGGTGGCGGTGGCGTACCCCTCGCCGGCGGCGGCCTTCATGCGCTCGGTGGCGAACGCGATGTCTTGCACCATGCCGGTGATGACGGCGATGCACAAGGCCAGCGTGTCGGCGGCGTCGAACACCGGCTCCTTGTCCTCCTGCATGTCCTTGGCGTAGGCCAGGGGCAGTCCCTTCATGGCGACGAGCAGGGTGGTGAGGGCGCCGATGACACGGCCCGTCTTCCCCCGCACCAGCTCGGCGGCGTCGGGGTTGCGTTTCTGCGGCATGATCGAGCTGCCGGTGGCGAACGCGTCCGACAGCCGGGCGAACCGGAAGGCGTCGCTGCACCACAGCACGATCTCCTCGGCCAGCCGCGACAGGTGGACGGCGAGCACCGCCGCCAGGCCGAGGAACTCCATGGCGAAGTCGCGGTCCGAGACGGCGTCCAGGGAATTGGCGCACGGGCCGTCGAAGCCGAGCGCCTCTGCCGTCATCCGGCGGTCGATGGGAAACGACGTGCCGGCCAGGGCCGCCGCGCCGAGCGGGCACTGGTTGAGGCGTCGGCGGCAGTCGGCGGCGCGGCCGCGGTCGCGCCCGAACATCTCCACGTAGGCCAGCAGGTGGTGTCCCAGGGTCACCGGCTGCGCCGCCTGGAGATGGGTGAAGCCGGGCATCACGGTCCCGGCGTGGGCTTCGGCCCTGTCGATGAGGACCGCCTGCAGGCCCGCCAGCGCCTCGTCCATATCGTCCAGGGTCTGGCGCAGCCACAGGCGCAGGTCGGTGGCCACCTGGTCGTTGCGCGAGCGCGCCGTGTGCAGGCGCCCGGCGGCGTCGCCCACCAACTCGGCAAGACGGGACTCCACGTTCATGTGGATGTCCTCGAGCGACCTGTGGAACGGAAACCGGCCTTCGGCGATCTCCTTGCCGATGGTGTCCAAACCCCCGAGGATGGCATCGCCGTCCGCTTCCGATATGATGCCCTGACGCACAAGCATGGCGCAGTGCGCCTTGGACGCGGCGATGTCCTGGGCATGGAGGCGCTTGTCGACGTCGATGGAGACGTTGATCGCGTCCATGAGGTCCGACGGCGCGGCGCCGAAGCGTGCGCCGCGCACCGTGCCGGCGCCCGGCGCGCGCGTGGCGGATTTGGCCGTCATGGCGCACCGGCGGGAGAATAGGGAGTACTGCCCAACATGATTCGCGCCGTCCTCGTGGCATTGGCGATTTCGGTGATTGTGGTCATATCCCCGCCGCATGCAAGTGCGGAAGGGGGGAAATGCGCCGCGGCCGGGCGCGGCATATACAATTTCCAGCCCACGCTCCCGCCGCGGCCGGTGCGCCAGGTGCCCTTCGTCGAGGGCGCGGACACCGCGCGCACCATCGCCGACTACCGGGGCCGCGCCGTGGTGCTGAACTTCTGGGCCACCTGGTGCGCCCCGTGCGTCCGCGAAATGCCCTCGCTGGACCGCCTTCAGGCCGAGGTGTCGGGCGAGGGGATCGAGGTCCTGACCCTGTCCGAGGACCGCGGCGGCGCCCCGGTGATCAAAAGGTTCTACAAGAAACACGGGATTCGGAACCTCCCGGTCCTGGTCGACAAACGCGGCGAGGTTCTGCGCAAGATGCGCGTGCGCGGCCTGCCGACGACCCTTCTCATCGACGCCCGGGGCAACGAGGTGGGCCGGGTCGTCGGGCCCACGGAGTGGGATTCGCCGGAGGCCATCGCCCTGGTTCGCGGCTGTCTCGGGCCGGTACCGCAAGACCGCCGCCCGGGCGCCGAAAAGGCCCGCAAGCCGCGCCCCGGCGACGGCCGTCGGGGGTAACGCCCGGGGGTGGGGGCGGCAGGACAAGGACATGCGCGATGGTTCCGCCCGAGGACCGTTTCGCCGGCTGCCTCATCGGCCAGTGCCTGGGCGACGCGCTCGGCTTCATCGTCGAGGGGCATCCGCCCCGGGCGTGCCGCGCCTACGTGGACACCGTGCTCAAGGGCGGACGCGCGCACGAAGGCCGGCGGGGTCCCTTCGCCTTCGGCCAGTATTCCGACGATTCCCAGCTGGCCCGCGAGATGATGCAGAGTTACACCGCCCGGGGCGGCTTCGACGCCGCCGATTACGCGGCGCGCATCGCCGCCATCTTCGCCGAGGAGCGCATCGTCGGGCGCGGGTTGGCGACCGAACAGGCGGCGCGGCGCCTCGCCGCCGGCGTGCCCTGGCACGAGGCCGGAACGCCGCCCCCGTCGGCGGGCAACGGCAGCGCCATGCGGGCCGGCCCGGTGGGGCTGATGTTCTTCGACGACGCGGCGGCGCTTATCGGCGCCGCCCGCGACCAGGGCCGCATCACCCACGCCGACCTTCGCTGCTCGGCCGGGGCCGTGGCCATCGCCGGGGCGGTGGCCCTGGCCATGGAGGAAGGGCCGCTCGACCCGGCCCGGTTCCTCGGGCAACTGGCGGAATGGGCCGGCTCGGTCGAGGACTCGGTGGGCCGGTCGCTGGTTGATCTGGCCGGCTGGGTCCGGCTGCCGCCCGACGAAGCGGTCACGGTGATCGCCCGCGCCGGGCTGGCGCCCGATTTTCGCGACGTGTGGGAGGGCATTTCGCCCTTCGTCGTCGGCAGCGTGTTGTGGAGCCTGTACGCGTTTCTGCGCACGCCGGGGGATTACTGGGAAGCGGTGTGCACCGCCATCGCCGTGGGCGGCGACGTGGACACCACGGCCGCCATGACCGGGGCCATTGCCGGCGCCCGCAACGGACTGGGCGCCGTTCCCGGCGACCTGGCCGCCCGCCTCAACGACCGGGGAACGTGGGGCGAAGACGAGCTGGCGGCGCTGGCCGGCGAGGTCTGGCGGCTGAAGACCGGCGCCCGGGCGCAAGAGCGGTCTTCACCATCGTGCTGAAGGAGCGATACGGGCGATGATGTCCTG
>JACZQZ010000154.1 GCA_022545455.1 Pseudomonadota bacterium | reverse complement strand
GGCTGGATGTCCGCCTATGGCTATGAGCGGACATCCAGCGCGGGTCTGCTGAACGTCCGGTGTTGCCCCTAAAGCCGGCATCGGCGCCCCGCCGCCGACCCGACTCTCGTTTATGAGAACACGACCTGGCCCAAGGGCGGTCGGCCCTGCGCCCTGCGCCGCCCCCCGTGGTCAGCCTTCGACGATCCGGGGCCCTTCCTGAAGGGCCG
Source organism: Pseudomonadota bacterium (assembly GCA_022545455.1). Classification (GTDB taxonomy): domain Bacteria; phylum Pseudomonadota; class Alphaproteobacteria; order Rhodospirillales; family 2-02-FULL-58-16; genus JACZQZ01. The sequence continues at coordinate 4,830 of JACZQZ010000154.1, read as the reverse complement.
CGCGCACGCTGTCCGGCATCGGCTTGGAGTTCCCGGTCTCGGCGTCGACGAAGACGATGACGCTTTCCACCGTCGCCACCACGTTGCCGTCCTTGAACAGCCCTTCCCCGATGGTGATGGACGAGTTCCCCAGGTGCAGGACGCAGGTGCCCACGTCCACGGTGCCGGGGTAATGCATCTGGTTCTTGAAATCGATCCTGACGCTGACCAGCATGAAGACCTCGTCCGGGAGTTTAAGCGCGGCGAGGATGCCCTGGACGAATTCGACGCGCCCGGCCTCCGCGTACACCGCGTAGGCCACGTTGTTGATGTGTCCCAGGCTGTCCTGATCGGAGAACCGCAACGTCACCGGGGTCCAGTGATGGAAGCTTGCGGGGTCCGTCAGATCGACTCCCGGGGTGTCGTTCGCCGGCTCGGACATCCGTCAACCAAACTGTGTCATTCGAGGCGCGACCAGATTAGCATCCCGGTCTTGCTCCGGCCAACCGCCGCCGGTGTTTAATTATGCTAGTGTGGTGGAACAGAAGTTCGCAGCAAATGGGATCGCTTTTCCCGGTCCCTGGGTAGGAAACGCCGCGCCGGCGATGCCGGTGGCATCGTCAAGCGGCGTTGACGCCCTCCAGGGGCCGGGAAAAGCGGCCTTCGGCGGCCATACAGGCCCCACGGTCGTCGTCGCGCCCGCCTTGCGATGCCCCAGCATCGCGGCGGCGGGTGCTCCTAGCCGTGAAACCTGTATGGCCGTCCCATTTGCCGCGAACTTCTGTTCCACCACACTTGAGGCCGACCCATTCGAATCTTGATCCTCCCCGGAGACGGCATCGGCCCGGAGATCACGCGGGCGACGCGCACCGCCCTCGAGGCGCTGGACGCGCGCTTCGGCCTGGGCCTCGAGCTGGTGCAGCGGGACATCGGCCTGGCGTCGCTGGAGGCCGAGGGAACGACCCTGCCCGGCGACGTCGTCGAGTCGGCCCGCGCCGCCGACGGCGTCATCCTGGGCCCGGTCTCCACCTATGAGTATCCGCCGCCGGAGGAAGGCGGGCTCAATCCGTCGGCCGAAATCCGCAAACGCCTGGACCTCTACGCCAACATCCGTCCCAGCCGCGGCCGGCCCGGCGTGCCCGCCCTGGCCCCGGACATGGACCTGGTGATCGTGCGCGAGAACACCGAGGGCTTTTACGCCGACCGCAACATGTTCTCGGGCCCGGGCGAGTTCCAGCCCACCGAAGACATGGCCCTGGCGGTGCGCAAGATCACCCGGCGCGCGTCCCGGCGCATCGCCGAGGTCGCGTTCGGCCTGGCGGCGCGGCGGCGCAACTCCGTGACCGTGGTTCACAAGGCCAACGTGCTGAAGGTCAGCGACGGGCTGTTCCTGAGCGAGGTGCGTAAGTCCGCCCAGGGCTACCCGGACGTGGCCCTCGACGAGATCCTGGTGGACGCCATGGCCGCCATGCTGGTGCGCCAGCCGGGGAATTACGACGTGGTGCTGACGACGAACATGTACGGCGACATCCTGTCTGACGAGGCGTCCGAGCTTGCCGGCGGGCTCGGCCTCGCCGCGTCGGTGAACGCCGGCGAGGCGCACGCCGTGGCCCAGGCCGTGCACGGCTCGGCCCCCGACATCGCGGGCAAGGGAATCGCCAACCCGGCGGCCCTGATGCTGTCGGCCGGGATGCTGCTGGAGTGGCTCGGCGCCCGCCGGGACGCGGACGGGCTTACGGCGGCGGCGAAGCATCTGGAGGGCGCCGTGGACGCGGTGCTCGCCTTGCCCGCCAACCACACCCCGGACCTGGGCGGAAGCGCGACTACCGAACGGTTCGCCGACGCCGTTGCCGAGGCGATCGCGGAGCGGGAGCCGGGCTAGTGGCCTTACGGCCACGGGGGCGCCGCCCCCATGACCCCCGCCAGGGGTTTTCAAAACCCCTGGACCCCGATTATTTGGGTTCCAAGGGCCTCTGGCCCTTGGTCGGGATCAAAAGGGGCAACGCCCCTTTGACCGCGGCGGCTCAGGAGTCCCCGGGCAGGCCTTCCGCCCGGAACTCCCACCACGCCATGATGCAGTCGTAAGGGCCGGGATCGGTGATTCCGTCGATCAGGAAGGCGCCGCGTATGCGGACCCGCACCACCAGGGGCGGAAGGCCCGTCTGCCGGGCCAGGTCCCGCTCCATCCAGTCGCAGGGGTTCAGGCTCTCATACCGGGCATAGGTGGCGACGGTCGCGGCGACCGCAAGACCGATCACGATCAGCACGAATTTCATTGCCCATCCTTCTTATCAGGGACCGTGACACCGGCCTTTCCGCGCATGGGAACACATAATACCGATCCCGGCGGTTGGCGCGAAGCCGGGCCGCCGGAGCGCGTAGAGTTGATTTTATCGCGTGCAGGGGGTCGACCCACACCCCGCAAAAACGCCCTCGATCATGATGATGTGGCAATTGGAGTGACCCCTTGCCGATCGGTGTGGAGGAGAGCGGGGCGATCGGTCCCAGGGTTCACGCCAGCGGGCCACGAGCATGCATCTCGGACACGGCCGAATCCTACGCGGCCCGCGGGGCGATCGTTTCCAACTCGCTTTCGATCCGGCGCCGGCGTTCCATGAGGTCATAGTCGCCCTGCAGCCCCAGGAAGAACCCCTCCGAGACGCCAAAATATCGCGCCAACCGGAGGTCCGTGTCCGCGGTCACGGAGCGCTTGCCAAGCACCAGCTCGTTGATCCGCCGGGGCGGCACGTGGATGGCCCGGGCGAGCGCGTTCTGGCTGAGAGCCATGGGCCTCAGGAACTCTTCCATCAGGATCGCGCCGGGATGCGGGTTCGGCAGAAGTTCGCTCTTAGTCGTGGTAGTCGACGATCTCGACATCGCCCGGCCCTCCTTCCCGCCAGGTAAAGCATATTCGCCACTGCCGGTTGATGCGGATGCCGTACCGACCCCGGCGATCGCCCTTCAACGGCTGCAGCCGGTTCGCCGGTGGCACCCGCAGGTCCGACAGCTTCCTCGCCTGATTCAGCATACGCAGCTTTCGCAAGGCGACACCCTGAATGTCCGGCGGCAGTTTCCGGCTCCGCCGACCGCTCCAGATCAAGGCGGTTTCCCGGTCGGCGAAGCTTTTGATCATGGCCGGAGTATAACGTGTCGCGTTATATAACGCAAGGCGTTATAGACGGCAGGGCGGTTGACCGCGCCAGTTCGGCGATCTCGGTTGCACCATGAGCAAATCCGAGGGAGTCGGCACCATGCGCCGCCGACCCGTTACTTGCGCACCCACTCCCCCGATTCCTTGAGGAACCAGGTTCCCGCCGGGGCCTTGGTGAGGATCTGCCTGGCGTAGACGCGGCCGACCTGGTCGGCGGTCGTGCCCTGTTCCTTGGCCCGTTCGGCGTAGATGGCGCGGCGCTTGGCGTTGACGGCGTCGACCACCGACCGGGCGCCGCCGCCCGCCTTGCGCACCCGGGCAAGGCCGTCGTAGCCTTCGCCGACGGCGCCCGACGCGCGAAGCGCGTTCAACGACTGGGCGCCGGCGGCAACCGGGAAAAAAGCCGCCGCCGCCGCAACCGGCAACGCCACCATGATGGAGAGGAAGCGCCGCCGGGGCGCGTGGAAGTCATTCCGCATCATCGGCGTCATCAGAAGATCTCCGGATTGTTCTTGATGTCGCTCTTGGCCGATTCCTCGATCTTCAGGCGCACGTTGGCGTCGAGCTTGATGTTCAGGTTGATGGTGATCGGTTCCCTCGGCGCCTCCACCCTGATCGTCGGCGTGCAGGCCGACGCCACGAGGACGGCGAGGACAGGTCCGCCCAACGCCCGAACCAGAGTGTGTGTCATGGCCATACCTATTCCTTCCGGCGCGTCCAACGCCCGGAGCCGACGGTAGCGCGGATGGCCCGGTCCGACAAGCGGTAGCCCGCGAGCACGGCGGCGAAAACCCTGTCCAGGTTGCCCGACAGGTTGATGTTGAGGATAAACGGCTGGCCGTCGCGGACGGCCGGGTTGTGCCCTTCGGTGCTGAGCCGGATCACGGTGTCGCCGGCGGCGGCCTTGTCGATGCTGAGCGACAGGCGCTTGTAGCGGAAGTCCTCGAGCACGCTGAGCAGCAGCACCGCCTGCTCGCCGCCGGCCGCGAGCACGCGCTTCGCCGGCTGGGAACGGAAGCGCAGCACCCCCGGTCCCTCGGCCTCGAGCAGACCGTCCGTGACCAGCACCGTCTCGCCCCTGAACTCCAACGGGACGGCGCCGCTCAGGACCCCGCTGCCGGATATCCCCTCGAGCTCCAGCAGGTCCATGAGCTTCCCCAGATCGACGCCGGACAGCCTGAGCGTCATCCGGTTGGCCTCGGCCGTGCTGTCGATGACCGCGCCGGTGACCGAAAGCAGGCCGCCGGCGATGCCGGCGCCCGCGTGCTCGATGTGGAAGCGCCCGCCGCCGTGCGCGGTCTCGAAGCGGAAGCGCAGGACCGGCGCCTCGAAGGGCACGGCGGCGACGATGCGCCGGGCGCGCAGCGTCTGCACCGCCGAGGCGCGCGGCGGATTCAGGCGGTCCAGGGTCAGGGCGCCGGACAGCCCCTCGACGGAGATGGTGTCGGTGGTGAACGACAGGCCGTCCAGGGCCAGCCGCGCACGGCCGTCGGCGCCGGCTTCGCTCCACTCGAGGTCCATGTCGCCCTCCACCGTGCCGGTGACCTCGCCGAGCACGTCGAGCGCCGGGACCATGTCGGCGGGCCGCGGCCCGCTAGCCCGAAAATTCACCGCCGCAAGCCGCACCGACGCCTTGCCGCTGCCGCCGGCCAGTTCATGGCGTCCGCTGACGGTGATGTCGCCGCCGCCGCCGGCCGGGA
>JACZQZ010000055.1 GCA_022545455.1 Pseudomonadota bacterium | reverse complement strand
TATACCGATCCCCTCGAACCGTACAAACGCATGGAAGTGGTCCGATCCAGCGTTCGCCATCTGCGGGAGGGAGGCGCGCTGCTCATCTTTCCCAGAGGCAAGGTGGAGCCGGATCCGGCCTGGCTTCCAGGCGCGCCGGATTCGCTATCTCGCTGGTCGCCCAGTCTGGGACTGATCGCACGCGCGGTCCCGGAGGTGAACATCGTAACGACGATCATCAGTGGAGTCCTTGCTAGAGCGAGCCTTCGCAACCCGGTGACGCGGTGGCCGAAGGATCCCCGGCAGCGGCAGCAGCTGGCCGAGATGGTTCAGATCATCCGGCAGGCGCTATTTCCGCATGGAATTTCGGTCCTTACCCGCTTGAGTTTCGGGAAACCGATCGTGGCTGGAGAGCGAGAACCTCGCGAACTGACGCGTGAGATTGTTGAACGCGCCAAGCAACTGCTCAACGACCACCTGAGCCCAGCAGGTGGCGCGATAGGGGCCGCCTCCTGAGATCATCGCCGACGAGCAGGTCTACGTCCGCCAATGGGTCCGACGGACAACTACCGATATCGTTATGCAAATTGACGATCCGGGTAACGCTCCGGCGCAAGGCTTCGCATTTCCCTTCGGATAAAGTAATCCAATGACCCCCGAGATGGGCCAGGTTCTGGGCATTCTGTTCATCGCCTTTGTGCTGCTCGTCACCGAGCTGGTCCGGATGGATGTGGTCGCGCTCATGGTCCTGGGCGCGCTGGCGCTCACCGGACTGGTGACCGACACCCAGGCGCTCTCCGGGTTCAGCAGCCCGGCGGTGGTGACTGTTTGGGCGGTTTTCATTTTGAGCGGCGGCCTGACTCGAACGGGAGTGGCCAACATCCTGGGAGATCAGGTATTCAAGCTGGCGGGCGACAGCGAGCTGCGCATGATCGCAGTGATCATGTTGACCGCCGGCATAATGTCGGCCTTCCTGAACAATGTGGGCGTGGCGGCCCTGCTTCTCCCGGTCATCATGGACCTGGCCCGACGTACTGGCACTGCCCCGTCCCGGTTGCTGATGCCGCTCGCGTTGACGTCGACCAAGGGCATGATCAAGCGCCTGGGAGCCAAACGCTGGATCAACCTGCACAAGCTGATCTACGTGGCCGGCATCCTCGCCTGTTTTCATTTCTACATGATGCGCAAGGGCGTGCAGCTGGAGCCGATCATCTACGCCGGCATCTGCGCCCTTCTTCTCGGCTACCGGGTGGTCGCCTTTTGGAAGCGGAAGGCCGGTGCCCGAGCCGCCTGAAGCCGCCGGGTTGGTCATGGGACCGGTCATCGGCTAGTGGGCCTGGTCCCAGTTGTCGCCGTGGCCGGTATCGACGACCAGCGGCACGTCCAGCCTTGCCGCCCCCGACATGACGCCGCCGACCACGTCCGCCGTGGCGTCCAGTTCCTTCGCCGGCACCTCGAAGATCAGCTCGTCGTGGACCTGGAGAAGCATCCTCGCCTTCAGCCCGGCCGCCACAAGCGCGTCCGGCAGCCGCACCATGGCGCGCTTGATGATGTCCGCCGCGCCCCCCTGGAGGGGAGCGTTGATGGCGGCGCGCTCGGAGAAGCTTTTGCGCGCCGGGTTCTTGTCGTTGATCCCGCGCAGGTGGCACTTGCGTCCGAAAAGGGTGGTCACGTACCCCTGCGCGCGGGCCTCCGCCTTGGTGCGCTCCATGTAGTCGCGGATGCCGGGATAGCGCTCGAAATAGGCCTTGATGTAGGCGCCGGCCTGGGATCGGGGGATCCCCAGCTGGCGCGCCAGGCCAAAGGCGGAGATGCCGTAAATGATGCCGAAGTTGATGGCCTTCGCCTGGCGCCGGACCATGGGATCCATGCCTTCCACGGGCACGCCGAAGACCTGGGACGCGGTCAGGGCGTGGATGTCGAGGCCGTCGCGGAAGGCATCCTTGAGCGCCTCGATCCCGGCCACGTGGGCGAGCAGCCTCAACTCGATCTGGGAATAATCGGCGGACAGCAGGGTCCAGCCCTTCTCGGCGACGAAGGCGCGGCGGATCTTGCGTCCCTCCTCGGTGCGCACGGGAATGTTCTGCAGATTGGGATCGCTGGAGCTGAGCCGCCCGGTGGACGCCCCGGTCTGGCCATAAGAGGTGTGCACCCGTCCCGTCGCCGGGTTGATCTCGCCGACCAGGGTGTCGGTATAGGTGTTCTTGAGTTTCGCCAGCTGCCGCCAGTCCAGCACCCGGGCCGGCAGGTCGTGGCCCTGGGCGGCCAGGTCGTCGAGCACGTCGGCGCTGGTCACGTAGGCGCCGGTCTTGCCGCTCTTTTTCCCGCCCGGCAGCCCCATCTCGTCGAAAAGCACTTCGCCCAGTTGTTTGGGCGAGCCGACGTTGAACGGGTGGCCGGCAAGGCCGTGGATTTCCTCCTGCAACTTCCCCAGGCGAACGGCGAAATCGTCGCTCAGGCGCTTCAACTGATCGGCTTCCACGCGAATACCGGTGCGCTCCATCTGCTCGAGCACCGGGATCAGGGGGCGTTCGATGGTCTCGTAGACACCGACCATGTGCTCGGCCACCAGCCGCGGCTTCAAAAGCCGGTGCAGGCGCCCGGTCACGTCGGCGTCCTCGGCGGCATAGTCCAGGGCCTTGTCCAGGGCCACCTGGTCGAAGGTGATCCGGGTCTTGCCGGTGCCGGTCACGTCCTTGAACTTGATCGTCTGGTGATCCAGATGGAGGGCCGCCAATTCGTCCATGCCGTGGCCGTGCAGGCCGCCCTCGAGCACGTACGAAAGCACCATGGTGTCGTCCACGGGCGTCACCGGAATCCCGTGGCGGCGGAGGACGTGCATGTCGTACTTGATGTTGTGCCCGACCTTCAGCACCGAGGCGTCCTCGAGCAGCGGCTTGAGCAGCGCCAGCGCCTCGTCCACGGGGATCTGGAGCGGCGGCGCCTCGCCGGCGGCGCCCTTGCCGCCGCCGTCGCCCAGGTCCAGGGACCCCTGGCGTGCCGGCGTCGTGTGGGCCAGCGGCACGTAGCAGGCGCGCCCGGCGCCAATGGACAGCGACAGGCCCACCAGGCCGGCGCGCATGGCGTCGAGCGACGTGGTTTCGGTGTCCACGGCGACGACGCCGGCCTCGTGCGCCTCCGCGATCCAGCGCTTGAGCGCGTCCGCGCCCTGCACCAGCTCGTACGCCGTTTCCTCCGGCGCCGGCGCCCGGCCCCCGGCCCGGGCACCCGCGGCGGCCGGCGCCAGGCGGCTTTCCATCTTGCCAAGGAGGGACTTGAAGGCCTGTTCCTTGAGGAACGCCAACAGGACGTCGGCCTCGGGCTCGCGCACGGCGAAGGAGTCGATCGTTTCTGTCACCGGGACGTCGTCGCGGAGCGTGACCAGATCGCGCGAGATGCGGGCTTTCCCGGCCTGCTCGATCAGGGCCTGGCGGCGCTTCGGCTGCTTGATCTCGCCGGCGCGCGCCAGCACCGTATCCAGGTCCCCGTACTCGTTGATCAGCGCGGCCGCCGTCTTCACGCCGATCCCCGCCACGCCGGGCACGTTGTCGGACGAATCCCCGGCCAGCGCCTGCACGTCGATCACCCTGTCCGGGCCGACGCCGAACTTTTCGCGCACCTGCTCGGGCCCGATGTCCCGGTTCTTCATGGCGTCCCGCATGGTCACGCCCTCGCCCACCAACTGCATCAGGTCCTTGTCCGACGAGACGATGGTGACCTCGGCGCCCGCCTCCCGGGCCTGGCGGGTATAGGTGGCGATCAGATCGTCGGCTTCGTATCCCGCCATCTCCACCGCCGCGATGTTGAGGGCGCGGGTGGCCTCGCGCACCAGCGCGAACTGGGGGATGAGCTCATCGGGCGGCGGCGGCCGGTGGGCCTTGTAGGCGGGGTAGATGTCGTTGCGGAACGTGCGGCGCGCGGTGTCGAAGAGCACCGCGATGTGATCGGCGTCGGTCTCTTCGACAAGCTTCATGAGCATGGTGGTGAAGCCGTAGACGGCGTTCACCGGCGTCCCGTCGGGCCGCGTCATCGGCGGCAGGGCGTGGAAGGCGCGGAAGATGAAGCCCGAGCCGTCGATCAAAAAGACGTGGCGGGGCATCGCCTCGGGGCCGTTCACCGGCCGGCCGCGGGTTCGGCGTCCGTGGTCAGGATGTAGCGGCGCGAACAGTAGGGGCAGACGATTTCGCCCCCGTCGCCGATCTTCAGATACACCTTCGGATGGCCCAGCGGGCCGCCGCCGCCGTCACAGCCCACCGTAGCGGATTCAACGTAGACCGGCTCCCCTGGCTCCATGGCGCACCCAAAGACCGTTGACCGCACGGATGGTCGGATGATACCGATTGGCGCCGTACAATCAATGTCCAGTTCCCTGGGCGGACGCCGCCGGTTTCCCGGTTTCCGTGGGCCCCGCCGGGGAATTTCATAAACTGGTTGCCCATGTCCGCCAATGTCCCGGAGAACGCCGTCGAGACCGTAGACCTGTGCAAGACCTATGGCGCCGACGGCGGCCAGCCGCCCAGGCAGGCCCTGAAGGACGTCACCCTGAACATCCCCCGCGGGTCGTTCTTCGGCCTTCTCGGACCCAACGGGGCCGGCAAGTCCACCCTCATCAACATCTTAGCCGGGCTGGTCATCAGGACCTCGGGCGAGGCGCGCGTCTGGGGCTTCGACATCGACCGCGACATGCGCGCCGCGCGCCGCGCCATCGGCGTCGTGCCCCAGGAGTTGAACATCGACCCCTTCTTCACGCCGCGCGAACTCCTGGAACTGCAGGCGGGGCTCTACGGGGTGGCGAAAGCGGACCGCCGCACCGACGAAATCCTCGCCGCCGTCGGCCTGACGGAGCAGGCCGAGGCGTACGCGCGCACCCTTTCGGGCGGCATGCGGCGGCGGCTTCTGGTCGCCAAGGCGATGATCCATGCGCCGCTGGTCCTGGTGCTGGACGAGCCCACGGCCGGTGTCGACATCGACCTGCGCCGGCAGCTGTGGACCTATGTGCGCGCCATGAACGCGCGCGGCACCACCGTGCTGCTCACCACCCACTACCTGGAAGAGGCGCAGGCCCTGTGCGACCGCATCGCCATCATCAACCACGGCCGCCTGATCGCCTGTGACACCACCGAGGCCCTTTTGCGCCGCCTGGACGCCAAGGAAATGGCGGTGACCCTGAGCGCCGACATCGATGCCGTGCCCGGGGAACTCAGGACCTTCAACGTCGAACTCCGCACCGCCCGGCAGCTGGTGTTCCACTACCCGCCGAGCAAGACCCACAGCGGCGAGATTCTCGCCGCCGTGCAAAGGGCCGGGCTGACCGTCACCGACCTGGTGACCAGGGAGGCGGACCTGGAGGACATCTTCCTGCGCCTGACCAGCCAGCCCGATGAGGAGACGCCGTGACCGCGGCGGCGCGCCCGGGCCGGGGACGGCGCGCACGGCGGGCGCCGTTGGCGCTGCTGCTCGTCGCCGTCGTGTCCGTCGCCGCCTGCGCGCCGCGGGTGAACGCGCCCGGTCCCGCCATCACCCGGCCGGCCCTGGCGGCGGACGGATTCCTCGCCGCCGACGGGGAAAAACTGCCGCTGCGCACCTGGATGCCGGCGGACGGGGCGCCCAGGGCGGTCATCATCGCGCTGCACGGGTTCAACGATTACAGCAATTTCTTCACCGACCCCGGGATCTTCCTGGCCACCGAGGGAATCGCCACCTACGCATACGACCAGCGCGGCTTCGGGCAAACGCGGCAGCCCGGACTGTGGTCGGGCGTCGGGGCCTATGTGGACGACCTCAAGGCCGTCACCGAAGCCCTGCGCCGGCGCCATCCCGGGGTGCCCCTCTATCTGCTTGGCGAGAGCATGGGGGGGGCCGTGATCATGGTCGCCATGACCGGCCCCGGCGCGCCCGAGGTGGACGGCATCATCCTCTCGTCGCCGGCGGTGTGGGGGCGCTCGACCATGCCCTGGTACCAACGCTTGGCCCTCTGGCTGGGCGCCCATACGGTGCCCTGGATGACGGTGACGGGCCGCGGCCTGGGAATTAAGCCGTCGGACAACATCGAGATGCTGCGGGCCCTCAGGCGCGACCCCCTGGTCATCAAGGAAACCCGCGTCGACAGCATTTACGGGCTGGTCAACCTGATGGACGCGGCCCTCGAGTCCGCCGCCGCGTTCGACCGCGCGGCCCTGATCCTCTATGGCGCCCACGACGAGGTCATCCCCATGGGCCCGACCCGCGCCATGGTCCGCCACCTGCCCCCATCGGCGGGCAAGCGCCAGCGCCTGGCCCTTTACGAGGACGGCTATCACATGCTGCTCAGGGACCTGCAGTCCCTGACCGTATGGGTGGACATCGCCGCCTGGATCACCGATCCGGGGGCGCCGCTGCCCTCCGGCGCCGACAAGCGGGCGGCGACAATTCTGGCGAAGGACGCGACGCCGGGAGAACCGCCAGCCGCGCCCTGACCGGAAATCTCAAGCCCAGGGTCCGCCGCCGGCAGGCCCCCGCCGCGCGCCCGTCTGTCCCTTGCGCGGCGTTTACGCGGGTAGGGCTTTGGCGTATGGTGCGCCGCGTGCGCGCCCGTAGCTCAGTTGGATAGAGCGTCGGCCTCCGGAGCCGAAGGTCACAGGTTCGAATCCTGTCGGGCGCGCCAGTTTTTTTCGACCCGGCGGAAAGCGGCCTGAAGGGGGAAGCGCGGAGGCGACGCCGTGGCAACCCGCGTGACAGGCCCTGAGCCGCGCCCCGCCCTGCCCGACGCCGTCTCCCGATCGACGCGCCTCTATCTCCGGCCCTTAGGGCTGATCGCCGGGGCGCCGGCGGAGCGTTACTGTCGGGGCCGGAGTTCGAGGAGGGAAACAGCGCCCTGTTTACCGGCAGGGCGCGACCGTCAGCCCGCTCGGCAACACCGTCTTCCCGTCACCGCAAGCCAAATCGAGTTGATCCTGTGTCAGCTCCCTGACGCCGCGGAGGTTGGCCCCGCTTAGGTCGGCCAGCCTCAGCCCGACATCGGTAAGGTTGGCCCGCTCCAGGTTGGCGTTGGTCAGGTTGGCCCTTTTAAGGGTGGCGTGGCTCAGGTCCGCCCGCACCAGTGTGGCGCCCTCCAGATTGGCCCGGCCCAGGTTGGCCCACTTCAGATTGGCCTTGGTCAGTACGGCGCCCTGCAGATTGACTCTTTCCAGATTGGCCCTTTCCAGATTGGCGGTTTTCAAATCGGCGTCGCTCAGATCGACCCGTTTCAGGAAGGCGCCGCGCAAATCCGCATCGGTCAATATCGCGCCTCTCAGGCGCGCCCTGTCCATGTCTGCCTCACGCAGGTCGGCCCGCGTAAGGTCGGCGCCGCTCAGATCGGCTTTTTCCAGGTCCGCCCCCCTCAATTTGGCCCCGGTCAACCGGGCCCCTTGGAGGCTGGCCTTTTCCAGTTCGGCCCGCCGCAGGTCGGCCCGCGCGAGGTTGGCCCCACCGAGGTCGGCTTCTTTCATTTCGGCCTCTCTCAGGCTGGCCTTTTCCAGGTTGGCCCCTTTCAGGTCGGCCTGTTTCAGATAGGCGAAATTCAAGTCACATTTTTCGCAATTGCCCGTCGCCTTCAGTTTGTCGAGGTCGTTCTGCTCGAAGGCATGAGCATTCACGGTCACGGCGAGCAGGCCTGCGACGGCCAGCAATGCGTATTTCACGGCGTGTTTCACGGAATCCTCGCCACCATGGACCCTGCGCTTCGGCCAAAGTCGTCCCGGGCAGGGGAGTATATCGGAAATTTCCAGATGGATTCACCGGTTGCCGCGACGTTAACACAAATTCGCGTCCCGCAGCACCCGACAACGATTTGCCGTCAGCTCCGGCCGGCGCCGGGGACGGCTTCTTCGGAAAGCGCGGGTTCGGCCCGGGGTTCGCCGGCGCCCAGGTGCCGGTAGACGAACGGCGGTGGCGCCCGGTCCGATTCCGTTTGCGCCAGTTCGACGATGTGCCGGTGATCGGACGAAAGCTCGCAGGCCGGGTCCGTTCGGGCGGCGTCTCCGGTGAGGGCGAACGCCTGGCACCGGCAGCCGCCCCAGTCGATCTCGCGCCGGTCGCACGACCGGCAGGGCTCGGGCATCCACCCGGTGCCGCGGAAGCGTTGGAAGGCGTCCGAGGTCTCCCAGATCTCGTCGAGCGGGCGGTCGCGCACGGAGTCGAAGCGGAGACCGGGGATGGTTTCGGCGGCGTGGCACGGCAGAACCTTCCCCGACGGCATGATGTTGAGGAACTGCCGCCCCCAGCCGCCCATGCAGGACTTGGGCCGCCGCGCGTAATAGTCGGGAACCACGTAATCGAAGACGAGCACGCCCTTGAGCCGTTCCCGCGCCGCCTCGACCACCGCCGTCGCCTCTTCGAGTTGCGCCCGGGTGGGGATCAGCGCCGCCCGGTTCTTCAGCCCCCAGCCATAGTACTGGACGTGGGCGATCTCGACGCGGTGGGCGTCGAGGGCCACGGCAAGCTCGATCATGTCCTCGAGATGGTGCAGGTTCTGGCGGTGGACCACCATGTTGAGGGTGAGCGCCAGTCCGGCCTTGCGCACCAGGCGGGCGACCTCGACCTTCTTCGCGTGGCCGCCCTTGTAGCCGCCGATGCGGTCGCCGCCCGCCTCTTCGCTGTCCTGGAAGCTCAGCTGCACGTGCTCCAGCCCGGCCCCGGCGAGGGCGGCGATGCGCCCTTCGTCGAGCAGCACCCCGGACGTGATCAGGTTGGTGTAGATCCCGAGCGCGCCGCACGCGGCCACCAGCCGTTCCAGGTCCTTCCTGACGGTCGGCTCGCCGCCCGAGAAATGCACCTGCAGCACGCCCATGTCGGCGGCTTCGCCGAAGACCCTGAGCCATGTGTCCGTGTCCAGCTCGCCGCTGGCGCGCTCCAGTTCGAGGGGATTGGAACAATACGGACAGCGCAGCGGACAGCGGTGGGTCAGTTCCGCCAGCAGCGCCAACGGCGGGGCGGGGGCGTTCATGTCTTAAGCACTCCCTTCTCGGCGAAATCCTGCACCAACTTCTTCACGTCGTCCATGATGACGTCGCGCGGCGCGTCGAACTTGGCGGCCAGGGCGTCGACGATGGCGCCGATGGTCGCGACGCCGTCGCAGCGCTGGAGAATCTCGAGGGCGATCTCGTCGGGCAGGAACAGGCGCTCGGGCGCCAGGATCGTCCACCGCTCCCGTTTCTTGTCGAACCGGAGCTTCATGTGGGGCTGGAACCGCGGCACCGAGCCCTCGTCGATGGCGACGCCGGCGTTCACGGGTCATTTCCCGGCACGAAGGCGCCCGGCGGGATGTGGCCGGGCTCGACGTAGGCGGCGTACAGGGCGTCCAGCTGCACCCACAGCACGTCGGTCTTGAACAGGAGCGCCTCGATGACGCCCTGCTGCTGCTCCGGCGTCCGCGCCTCGCGCCTGACGTAGTCGAGGCCGAACTTCACGTCCTTGGGCGCCTCTTCCAGGCGCCGGTTGAAGTACGCCATGGTCTTCTCGTTGGCGAAATCGTAGTGCGCGAGCAAGCCGGCGATCCTTTCGCGGTGGATGGCGGGGGCGAACAGTTCCGTCAGCGACGAGGCCACGGCCTCCACCAGGGGCCGTTCGCGCACGAACCGCACATAGGCGTCGACGGCGAACCGGGTCGCCGCCAGCACCCCCGCCGTCGACATCACGTAGGCCCGGTCCAGCCCGACTCCCTCGGCGAGCACCAGCCAGCGCTCGATGCCGCCGTCTCCAGGGCCGGAGCCGTCGTGGTCGACAATGCGCCCGCGCCACTCCCGCCTGAGCGCCGGGTCCTCGACGCGCGAAATCAGCGCCGCGTCCTTCATCGGGATACGGCTCTGGTAGTAATACCGGTTCAGCACCCAGGCCTGCACCTGTCCCTTGTCCAGCTTGCCGCCGTGCAGGAGCGTGTGAAACGGGTGGCGGTCGTGGTAGCGCTCGGCGCCGATGGCGCGCAGCCGCCGCTCCAGCTCATCGGCGCTCATGGGTTGGCTCACAGGCTAAACTCCATGCCGTCGAAGGCGACGTCCCAGTCCGCCGCCCGGATCGCGTCACGCTCGGGCGAATCGTCGAGCAACGCGGGGTTCGAGTTGTTGATGTGGATGAACACCTTGCGCTCCACCCCCAGGCCCTCGAAGGCGGCCATGGATCCGTCCGCACCCGACATGCTCATATGCCCCATGCGCCGGCCGGTTTTCACGCCGAGGCCGGCGTCGGTCATCTCGTTGTCGTGCCAAAGCGTGCCGTCGAACAGGACCAGCGGCGCCCCTTTGATGCGCGCCGCCAGGTCCTTGGGCATCGCCGCGCATCCCGGAACGTAGAAGAAATACGCGCCCGTCCCGGGCGAGGTCACGCGCAGCCCCACCGTATCTTCCGGCGTGGTGCCGAAGTTGGGGCCGGCGCCCGCGTCCTCCAGATAGAGCGCCACCTTGCCGGGGACCGCGAAGGGCTCCACCGACAGGCCCGCCGCGTCGCCGTCGGCGGTGGTCAAATCGAAGGGCGTGCCCAGTTCGATCTCCCGGCGCTGCACCAGGTCCGGGTTCAACACCCTGAATATGGCGTTCCCGTCCAGGATCGCCAGCACCCTGGCGGTGGCGTAGACGACCAGGGGGGAGCTTTCGCGCAAGCTCAGAAGGCCGGCCACGTGGTCGATGTCGCCGTTGGTCAGCACGACCCCGGATACGGGGCTGTGGCGAAGGCCGTCCCTGGGGTGAAGGAGGGGATTGGCGTTGATCTGCTGGCGCAGGTCCGGCGAGGCGTTGAGCAGGAACCAGTGACGGTCGTCGGCGCTGACGGCCAGCGACGATTGGGTGCGCGCCACGGCGCCCGGCTCTCCCGCCCGGGCGCGCCGGCAGGCCTCGCAGTTGCAGTTCCACTGGGGGAAACCGCCGCCGGCGGCCGACCCTAATACCAGGACGTGCAGCACTGTGCCATCAGTCCGGGAAAACGGCGCCGGCGCCCGGCCCCGGAACACGACAGGGGCGCCGGGGAAACCCCGACACCAAGCCCAAGGGCCGCCACCGGCGGCAAGAAGACTTCGTTAGCGCTTACAGCTCGGCGCAAGCGTAACAGTTGATCTCCATACCGACGGCGATCTCGATGACTTTCGGTGACTTCCAGGCCACGGTGCCCCCTCCCGGTTCCTTAACCAAGACTTTGATCTGGTTCCAATATCCAGAGTTCGGCCAACGGAATCAAGCCAATTTTGAAAGGCCCCCTAACCGGCGCGGAAACGGGCACGTGGGTCCCAGTGCCCTCTATTACACCGGGATGGTACGTATGATCGTCTTTTCGCGTCTTTTGGGCGGGAAGCGTCGCGCCGACGATGCGGCGCCATCCACCCTCCGCGGCGGCAGCGCCGCTGCTGCGGAGGACGGGTCGTCGAGCGTTCCCGGGGCCGGACCCAAAATCCACCGAGACTCCGGCAGCGGGTCCGGACATAATTTAGGAAAGCCTATAAAAAGCCATTCAGGGAGGGAATTATGGACGTACGCGCCGCCGTTGCCTTTGAGGCGGGCAAACCCCTTTCAATCGAAACGGTGAGCCTCGACGGCCCCAAGGAAGGCGAATGCCTGGTCGAGATCAAGACCACCGGCATCTGCCACACCGACGAGTTCACCCGCTCCGGCGAGGATCCGGAAGGCCTGTTCCCGGCCATCCTCGGCCACGAGGGCGCGGGCGTCGTGGTCGAGGTGGGCAAGGGGGTGGAAAGCTTGAAAAAGGGCGACCACGTGATCCCGCTCTACACGCCGGAATGCCGCCAGTGCGAGTACTGCCTTTCCGGCAAGACCAACCTCTGCCAGGCGATCCGCGCCACCCAGGGACAGGGCCTGATGCCCGACGGCACGTCCAGGTTTTCCATCGGCAAGGAGAAGGTGTTCCACTACATGGGCACGTCGACGTTCGCCAACTACACCGTGGTGCCCGAGATCGCGCTCGCCAAGATCAGGGACGACGCGCCGTTCGACAAGGTCTGCTACATCGGCTGCGGGGTCACGACGGGGATCGGCGCCGTCATCAACACGGCCAAGGTCCAGCCCGGCGACAACGTGGTCGTCTTCGGGCTCGGCGGCATCGGCCTCAACGTCATCCAGGGGGCGCGCATGGTCGGCGCCGATATGATCGTCGGCGTCGACGTCAACCCCAAGAAAAGGGACCTGGCCGAGAAGTTGGGCATGACCCACTTCGTCAACCCGGACGAGGTCGAGGGCGACCTGGTGCCTTATCTGGTGGACCTGACGAAGGGCGGCGCCGACCATTCGTTCGAATGCATCGGCAACGTCGGCACCATGCGCCAGGCGCTGGAATGCTGCCACAAGGGGTGGGGCGAAAGCACCATCATCGGCGTCGCCGGCG
Source organism: Pseudomonadota bacterium (assembly GCA_022545455.1). Taxonomy (GTDB): domain Bacteria; phylum Pseudomonadota; class Alphaproteobacteria; order Rhodospirillales; family 2-02-FULL-58-16; genus JACZQZ01. The sequence goes on along the minus strand of JACZQZ010000055.1, from coordinate 5,749 downwards.
CCGGCCAGGAAATCGCCACCCGTCCCTTCCAGCTGGTCACCGGCCGGGTCTGGCGCGGCACCGCCTTCGGCGGCGCCAAGGGCCGCACCGACGTGCCCCGGATCGTCGATTGGTACATGGAGGGCAAGATCAACATCGACGACCTGATCACCCACACCATGGCGCTCGACGACATCAACGACGCCTTCGACCTGATGCACCGTGGCGAAAGCATCCGAAGCGTCGTCATTTTTTGAGAGACGGAGACGGATCGGCGGACTCTTCAGCGGGGAAGGGCGCGGGCGCGTGCGACCCCGGCCGCTACAAACCTAACAGGTCAACGGCTGAAAACGGCCGGGTGTTATTTCACTGCGATCTAAAGATCAGTCACTCAAGACGCCCGCTGCCTTGGCGGTATGAGTCGCAATCGCATCCATCAAGGCCGGTGACAGGCAATCATAGGTCTCCAGACCCAGTTCTCTCAGCCTTCATTCACAGTATTTCCGCGACCGGTCGCCGTGGAATCGCGAACTCGGCAGGCTGGAACGTCACGTGCCGCCCGTGGCTGACCACCTTGGCGCCGATCTTCACGAGCTTGTCGCGCAGCGTCGTGAGCGACTGGTGTGCCACCCCCTTCGGCAGAGCTAAGGTCCGGCTGTTGGCTATATGCGGAAGTGCCCGAATGCGCGGATTTTCGACCGGTGTTAGCTCTAAAGCCGCCATCGGCACCCCGCCGCTGACCCAACTCTCGTTTATGAGTACACGACTTAGTCGTATTTGATATAGGCGAAGCGCTGGTCTCCGGGCGTGCCCTCCAGCGCGCCGCCCTCACGTCCGGGCTGCCACTGCACCACGTCTTCGATCTTCTTCGCCAGATCGAAGTCCTTGTCGGTTATGCCCTTGGCGGCGTGGTTCTTGAGCCGGACCTCGACCCAGGCATACGACGCGGCAATATCCGGATGATGCCAGGCGGCTTCGGCCAGATGGCCAACCGTGTTGATGACCATCAACGTGCCTTTCCAGCTGTTCGTCTTGTACTTGCGCCGTATCGACCCCTTCTCCAGGTACCACCTGGGCAGGTCCTTCCGCAGGCGCTCCTCGACCTCGGTGTCGGTGTAGGTTTTCTCTTTGGCTTGGGTGCTCATGGGTCGAGGATTTCAATTTGACGGGCCTGCGGTGAGACGCCTTTGAGTCATAGTATCCTCTAGCAAAATAGAATCATACTAAACGGGAGGAAAAACCATTTGACGGTGACCAACAACGCGGTCTCAGGGACCGCGGCCGAGGCTCCATGCGCGCCGCGGCACGACCGGGTCTCCGTGTTGGTTCCCGCCCGGCTTCACCTGGGGTTCCTCGACCTGAACGGCGGATTATCCGGGTCGGGGCGGGACGGCCTGGAACGCGCCGGGCGGCGGCGCGGCGCCCCGGCCGCGCTCGATTTCCACGCCGACGCTGGCGGTATTGTCGAACACGTCGAGTTTCTCGACACGAACGCGCGCTTTGACCACGCGGCGGTCCTTCAGGCACAGGGCGGCGATGTCTTCGGCGGCCGTTTCGACGAGATTGATGTGCCCCTTGCCGAGCAAAGTCTCGATGCCGGTGACGATGTCTTCGTAGGACACCACGTTGGCGATGTCGTCATCGACCGGTGACGGGCTTTCCTCGGCCCACAGATCCACGTTGACCCTGACGCGCTGGGGCGCATCGTGCTCGTGGGCGTGGACGCCGATACTGCACGAGACGACCAGATCGCGCACGAAAACCCGGCACACCGACACCTTGCGCCGGGCGTTTTCCGGAGTCGTCAGCCGCTCCGCAAGTATCCGTGTCAACGTCAACGGGCCGTCCTTTCCCGAAATCCGGGGCGCTCCTTGATATTACTATGACGCAACATGGAGCGCGCGGCAATTCCGGCCGTCCACCGCGTCCCCGACGTTCCCTCACCCGGCGGGCGCGCCCCGGCGGGCGATCAAGCCCCGCCCGGGATCATAGCCGTAGATGGCGAGACCGAGGAACAGGGCAAGGGACGCCAGCACGTACAGGGACGAAAACGTGTTGACCTGGCCGTACAGCGCGAAGCGGATCATCTCCACGGCATGGGTAAACGGGTTGAATGCGCAGATGTTGTAGAGAAGCAGGCTCGATTCCTTGATCTTCCACAACGGATAGAGGGTGGAAGAGGCGAAGAACATGGGGAAGATGACGAAGTTCATGACCCCGGCGAAGTTCTCGAGCTGCTTGATCGCCGACGACAACAGCATGCCCAGCGCCCCCAGCATGAGCCCCGACAGGACCAGCGCCGGCAACAGCGACACGTAGCCCAACACCGGCACGTCGATCTCCCAGAACGCGGCAACGATCAGGAAGGCATAGACCTGCAGGATCGACACGGCCACCCCGGCCAGCAGCTTGCACGTCAGCAGGTACCAGCGCGGCAGGGGGCTGACCAGCAGCGTCTTCATGCTGCCCATCTCGCGGTCGTAGACCATCGACAGCGAGCTTTGCATGCCGTTGAACAGCTGGATCATGCCGATGAGGCCGGGCGTGATGTACACCTCGTAGGGGACATAGGTCTCATAGGGCGGAATGATGGACACGCCCAGCACCGTGCGGAATCCGGCGGCGAATATGAACAACCACACCAGCGGCCGCACCAGGGCGGCGATGAAGCGGCCGCGCTGGTGAAGGAACCGCAGGGCTTCGCGGACAACGATGCCGCGCAGGCACCGCAGGTAATGGACCGCGGTCACGTCCCGTCCTTTCCGGTCAGGGTGGTGAAGGCCTCGATGATCGTCGCCGCGCCGGCGCCGCGGGTGACGTCGGCGACACCGCCGAAGGCCAGCACGTGGCCCTCGTGCAGCACCACCACGCGGTCGTGCCCGTCGACCTCGTCGATCAGATGGGTCGCCCACAACACCGCCATGCCCTCCTCCCGGCACAGGCGCCGCACGTGATCGAGGATCGCCTGGCGGGCGCGGATATCGAGGCCCACCGTCGGCTCGTCGAGCAGCAGCAGCCTGGGCCCGTGCATGAGGGCGCGCGCGATCTCGACCCGGCGGCGCTGGCCGCCGCTCAACCGGCGCACCTTGTCATCGGCCCGCTCTGCCATGTCCAGGCGGCCGAGCTCGACCTCCTGTCTTTCCTCCGCCGCGCGCCGGCTCATGCCGTGAAGCGCCGCATGGTAGCGCAAATTCTGGGACACCGAGAGATCGAGGTCGATGGTCGGCTGCTGGAACACGACGCCGATCTGGGCCAGGGCCCGGGACGGCTTCTTGCGGACGTCCGAACCGAAGATGCGGATGGCGCCGCTACGGTTGTGGTAAAGCCGCGTGACCAGGGAGAACAGCGTCGTCTTGCCGGCCCCGTTGAGGCCGAGGAGAACGGCGAACTCGCCGGGATGCACCGTGAAGGCCACGTTCTCCAGGGCGCGCTTGGCGCCGAAGCTGTGGCTCACGCCTTCGACCTCGAGGGCGGCGACCCCGTCCGCCACGGGCTCGGTCACCTGGGCCGGGGCCGCCGGCGTCATTTGACCACGATGCCCCAGGGGAAGCGTCCGACGGTGATCGACTTGACGACCTTCAGCCGTTTGACGTCGATCACGGAGACGTCGTTGCTGACGCCGTTGGTGGTGAACAGCTTGCTTTCATCCGGGCTGAAGGCGAGTTGCCACACGCGCTGGCCGACGAGAAGGTACTTCCTGACCGCGAACGTCTCGCCGTCGATGACCGCCACCCGGTTGGCCGGCCCAAGGGCGACGAAAGCGAGCTTGCCGTCGCCGGTAATGCGCACCCCGACGGGCTGGATGGCCTCGGAGCGGATGCCCGCGATCTCGAAGGTGATCTTCTTGACCACCTTGCGGGTCCTGGCGTCGATGACGCTCACGGTGCCGCCGATCTCCGATGACACCCAGACATACTTCCCGTCCCTGGTGAACTCGGCGACCCGCGGACGGGTATCGACCAGCACGCTGTCCACAACCTTGTACGTCCCGGTGTCGATGAAGTGGGCCATGTTGGTGGTTTCCGAGGTGCTCACCAGGATTTTGCCGTCCGGGCTGAGGCCCATCCCCTCCGGCTCGACGCCGACCGGCACCTCGGCGATCACGGTTCCTTTTTCCAGGTCGATGACCGTCACCATGTTGTCGTCCTCGTTGGCGACATAGAGCCGGTTGCCATCGGGATGCAGGACGAACAGCTCGGGATCGGGGCCGGACGGCAGGGTTCTGGTGATCTTCAGGGTCGCGAGGTCGAGCACCTCGATGTGGTCCGAATCGCTGGCGCAGATATAGAGCCTGGTCCTGTCGCGGCTGAGGATGATGCCGCGCGGCCGCTGGCCCACCGGGACCGTCGCCGTAACCTTTAAGGTCTCGCCGTCGATGACGCTGATGGTGTTGTCCTTTTCGTTGGACACGTAGACCGTGACCGCGCCGGCCGCCTGGGCGCCGGCGACGCCGAGAACCGCGGCAAGGATCAGACCCCGTGTCACTCCCTTCGCCCCTCCTGTCATCGGTTCCACCACGCGCCCCCTTTGGCCTCTGATCATCGCCGGCACTTGGATTCGGGTTCGTCGTAGCCCAGGGTGTCCAGATACGACCGCGGGTGCAGGTATCCCTTTTGCGGCGATACGGAAACCATGGCCTTCGGCGTGGCCAGGAGGATGGGCTGGCGCAACTGTCCGTTCCACCGGCGAAAGGTCAGCCTCTGGCCCTTGAAGCCGGCCAGGCCGAACTTCCCGCCCAGGATATAGTCGGCGATGTCCTGGAATTCGGTCGATGCGGCGCGCGTGGCCCCCTCCCCGACGGCCCGGACGGCGGCCCATACGGTGTAGTCCAGTTGGTTCATCCGGCGCTTGAAGGTCTTGAGAAACCGGCTTTGCAACTGGGCGGCGCCCCACTGCTCGTGGGCGCGGTCCCACGACGTGGGCACCAGTCCCTGGGTGCCGGCGACCAGCCTGGGCGTCCATGTCCGATACATCAGGTACTCGCCGAACTCGCCGATCTCGTCGGCGACGATGAGCACGTCGTAGTCCACGTCCTGGGTGAACACCGGGACTTCCGACTGGGCCGTGCGCCGGGTGTCGGGGCCGAATTCCCAGGTCTTTTCCGCCACGATCCTGGCTCCGAAGCGCTTGGCGGCGCGCTTGACGGCGTCGGCGAAAAGCCTGTCTTCGGCGCGGCGGCCGATGACCAGAAACCACTTCGACCACCTCTTCCAGACCAGGTATTGCGCCAGGGCATCGGCGATCATGGCGCGGCTGGGGACCGTGTGCAGGAGGTTCGCCCGGCACTCCTCGTTGCGCAGGACGTCGTCGGCGGCGCCGGCGTTGAAAATGAGCACCTTGCCGGCCGCCGGCAGGTCGGCGACGCGAAGCAGGGTATCGGCGCGAAGGTTGGCGACGATAAACCGATAGCCGTCGCCGGCCAGCGCCTTGAAGGCGGCGACCGCGTCCCCGTCCGCCGGCACGACGGTCTCGCGCACCTCGAAGCGCTGCTTCATGAAGCGCCCGGTGGTGTTGTTTTCCGCGATCGCCATCCGTCCGCCGAGCAGGCCGCTGTCGTCCGGCGGCGGCTCCAGGTTCGACAGGGCCGGCGGCCGGTCCACGAGCTGGGTGAGAACGGCGATGCGGACGACCGCCGCGTCGCCCTGCCCGGCCGACTGGGCGGCGCCGGCGGCCATGGCAAGCGTGGCAACGCAAACGGCACATGAAATCCGTGTCACGAAGGCCCTCCCTGAACCGGCGCGGCGTCGGCACCGGCGAAATCTACCCGGTG
>JACZQZ010000054.1 GCA_022545455.1 Pseudomonadota bacterium | reverse complement strand
GCGGTTGTTTTTATTCATCCCACTTCCGTTTCGGGTCACTCGCGGACATCGCCAGGCCAAGCCCAAAATTCGATCACAACGCACTTTACGCGCACCCCCCCTAAACCGCCGCCAACCCCTTATCCAGATCCGCGATCAGGTCCTCGACGCTCTCCAGGCCGATGGAGAGGCGGATGACGTCGGGGCCGGCGCCGGCGGCGATTAGCTGTTCCTCGGTGAGCTGGCGGTGGGTGGTGGACGCCGGATGCAGGATGAGCGAGCGCCCGTCCCCGACGTTGGCCAGGTGCGGGAACAGGTTGACGGATTCGACCAGCTTGATGCCGAGTTCCGGGGACACCTTATTTAACTCTCGGAATTAAGTAAGGTGTCCCCTTAATTGATTACGGCCAAAGGCAGTCCAATTCCTTCGCCAGCTCCAGGGCACCGGATACGGCGGGATGGACCGCTCCGTCGGGGGACCGTTCGATGAGGGGCTGGATGCTGAAGCCGATTTCCAGACCGATTTCCTGCCCCTTCTCCCATACCCCCGCGGCGAATTCCAAATTCATCCGGACCGACTCTTCGATCCGCTCGTCGACCGACCGCAGGCCGCGGAATCTATCCTCGCACGCGAGACCATTCTTCCTCAGCAGATTCGCGTAGAACGTCCTGTCCTTTAACGCAAAGATGGCCAGACCGACATTCCACTCCAGCCCATCGAGCCCCAGATTCCTCGTCTCGAACGCCTGCGCCAGACCGTCCAGGAAGGCCGTCATGGGTTTCGCGTCGTCCAGGAACTGCCCCATGACCCGCAACCGCCCCCCGGCGGCCTCGAATTTCCGCGCAATCCTTTCCGGTTCCTGCCGCCTCAAATGGATCCCGATGATGCCCAAATGGAATACCGGTATCCGGTTTTTCAGATGGGCGAGCATGTCCTCCACGGTGCACCGGTAAACGATCCCCTCGGGCGGGGTGGTGAATGGCTTGCCGACGAGCACGACGTTCCTGATCCCTTCTTCCGCCAATCGTCGGAATGCAGTCTCCTGCTGTGCCAGTGTCTGGTACACCACCACCCGATGCGGGACCAGGAGACCGCCGAAGCCGCCCAATTTGCCCTTCAACAGCTCAACGTACCCGAACGAATCGTATCGGCTGGGCGGGGTCTTGCCTGCCCTTTGCTTGGCCTCGTACGGGTCAATGTCCGAATGATGGAACCCAACCACGTGCAGCTCCGAATCGAGGTAAAGCCGGGCCGTTTCGAATCCTTCTTCAATGGGAACGTCCACCATCCCGCGTCCTTCTCCGCGCGGGGCCCGTTTGAAAGGAGGAGGATTCTCTATGAAAATGCGACAGGCCATACGCAAGATTTCTTTCGAAGGTACCGCAAACAGCAAACCATTTTCGGGCCGGTGTTTATGTCCGGTCCCGACCCAGGCCGTGTGAAAACACTTTTCGAGGCCCGAGCGCGCAACAGTGATTCGCGTAACCGTCGTCGCAGGCAAACCTGATTCACGCGTCCGCTATTGCCGAATCTATTGTTGTGCCACGCTCTTCCGACCCGAGTTTTCACACAGCCTGGGCTATTACCGCACATCGGCAGGGCAAACCCAAAACTAAACCACGACGCACTTTACGGACACGCCCCCTACACCGACGCCAGCCCCTGGTCCAGATCGGCGATCAGGTCCTCGACGCTCTCCAGGCCGATGGAGAGGCGGATGACGTCGGGGCCGGCGCCGGCGGCGACAAGCTGTTCCTCGGTGAGCTGGCGGTGGGTGGTGGACGCCGGGTGCAAAATCAGCGAGCGCACGTCCCCGACGTTGGCCAGGTGCGAGAACAGGGTGACGGATTCGACCAGCTTGATGCCGGCCTCGAACCCGCCCTCGAGGCCGAAGGTGAACACCGAGCCCGCCCCCTTGGGCAGGTATTTCCTGGCCAGGTCGAAATACGGGCTGGATTTGAGCCCGGCGTAGGACACCCAGGCCACCCTCGGGTGCGCCTCCAGGTATTCGGCCACCGCCTGGGTGTTGGCCACGTGGCGGTCCATGCGCACGTGCAGGCTCTCGATGCCGGTGATGGTGTAGAACGCGTTGGCCGGCGACATGCACGGGCCGAAGTCGCGCAAGGCCACGGCGCGGGCCTTCACCGAGAAGCCGAAATCGCCGAAGGTCTCGTAGAACGTGATCCCGTGATAGGCCGGCTCGGGCTCGGTGAGGGACGGGAATTTATCGTTCTTGGCCCAGTCGAAGCGCCCCGATTCGACCACCGCCCCGCCCATCGACGTGCCGTGGCCGCTGAGGAACTTGGTCGTCGAATGGACGACGATGTCGGCGCCCCACTCGAAGGGGCGCAGCAGATACGGCGTCGCCATGGTGTTGTCGACGATGAGCGGGATGCCCGCCTCGTGGGCGATGGCGGCCACCGGCTCGAGGTCGACGACGATGCCGCCGGGGTTGGCCAGGCATTCCAAGAAGATGGCTTTGCACCGGGGCGTCAGCGCCTTGCGGAAGTTCTCCGGATCGCCGGCGTCGACGAAGTGACAGGTCCAGCCCAGCTTCTTGAAGCTGAGGCCGAACTGGGTGATCGACCCGCCGTACAGGTTGATGGACGAGACGAACTCGTCGCCGGGCTCCATCAGGGTGAAGAAGGTGATGAACTGGGCGGCGTGGCCCGAGGCCGCGCACACCGCCGCGCGGCCGCCTTCCAGGTTGGCGATGCGCTCTTCGAGGACCGATACCGTGGGATTGGTCAGCCGCGAATAGATGAAGCCGAAGGTCTGTAAATTGAACAGGTCGGCGGCGTGGGCCACGTCGTCGAAGACGTACGACGTGGTCTGGTAGATGGGCGTGTTGCGCGCCCCGGTCACCGGGTCGGGCCGGGCGCCGGCGTGGATGGCGCGGGTGGCGAAGCCGAATTCCCTGGCCGTGTCCGTGGCCCGCGGTTTGCGCCGGGGGTCGTTCTTCATGGCCCCAGTTTCAGCTTTTTCGCGGAAATGATGCCGGAGTTGATGCCGCCCCAGCTCAACTCGCCGAACAGGCGGCCGTATTCGATCTTGGCGCAGCGGTTCATGATGACGGTAAGGCCCGCCGCCTCGGCGCGCGCGGCCGCCGCGTCGTTGCGCACGCCGAGCTGCATCCACACGACGCGGATGCCCTTTTCCGGCGCCAGTCGGATGGCCTCGTCGGTGACCGGACCGGCGGCCTCCGAGGCGCGGAAGATGTCCACCATGTCCACCGGGCCGGCAATGTCGCCGAGGCGGGCGTAGACCTTCTCGCCCAGGATGGTCCCGCCGGCGTGGCGCGCGTTCACCGGGATCACCCGGTAGCCCTTGCCCTGCAGGTACTTCATGGCGAAGCTGGACGGCCGGCTCCATGTCGGCGAGGCGCCGACCATGGCGATGGTGCGGACGTCGCAAAGGATGCCGTGCAGCAGGTCGTCTTCGTAGGGGATGGTTTCGACGGCGGCGCCGGCCCTCATCGGCCTTTCCATTTGGGCATGGGCCGCTTGGCGAGGAAGGCGTCGATGCCGTCCCGCGCGTCCTCGGTCTGCATGTTGGCGGTCATGACGTCGTTGGCCTCATCGTAGGCGCGCTCCATGTCGGCCTCGATCTGGCGGTAGAAGAGCCGTTTGCCTTCGGCGATGAATCGCGGCGCCTTGCCGGCGATCTCGCCGGCCAGTTCGGCGACGGCGCCGTCCAATGCGTCGGCGGGCACGACCCGGTTGACCAGGCCGTACTCGCGCGCCGTGCGGGCGTCGATGAAGGCGCCGGTCATCAGCATCTCCATCGCCTGTTTGCGCGGCAGGTTGCGGGTCACCGCCACCATCGGCGTCGCGCAGAACAGGCCGACGTTGATGCCCGAGGTGGCGAACCGCGCCTCCTCGCTGGCCACCGCCAGGTCGCAGTGGGCCACCAGCTGGCATCCGGCGGCGGTGGCCATGCCGTGGACCCGGGCGATCACCGGCTGGGGCAGGCGGGTCATCGAGACCATCATGCGGCTGCATTGCGCGAACAGGGCGGCGATGGCCTGCGGGCTCGAATCCTCACGCATTTCGCCGAGGTCGTGGCCGGCGCAGAACGCCTTGCCGCTGCCGGCAAGGACGATGACATGCACCGACGGATCCCCGGCAAGGGTATCGAACTCGTCCTGCAGGGCGGTGAGCAGCGCCACCGACAGGGCATTGAACTTTTCCGGCCGGTTGAGCGTGAGGGTGGCGATTCCGTCCCTGTCCCGGCGCAGCAGGAGCGGTTCGTTGGCCAGGGTGTCGGGATTGGCGGCCATGGTTGGGGGCTCCCCGTGTCCGGCGGTGGTGCGGTTGGCGTCCACGGCGAATTTGCAGCCTTTGGCGGGTCAAAAGCAAGAACCATCGCGGCACCGGCCTTTGCCCCGGCCCCGTGGCAGGGTACAAGTGGTTGACCTTTACGTAAACGGAAACTAGTGTTTCGCCCGCCGTGGTCCTGGCGGAGCATCGGCATCACGCAAGGGGGGGGCCGTGCCGAAAATCAGCACCGAAGAGTTCAACGCCCTGATGGCCAGGGAGATGCCCTGGGCGGTCGCGGTCGGCATGACCGCCGATGCCATCGGCCGCGGAACGGCGACGCTCCGCCTGCCGTTCGACGACAGCATGCTGCGCCCCGGCGGCACGGTGTCCGGGCCGACGATGATGGCCCTGGCCGACGCCACCATGTACGCCGTCGTCCTCGGCGCCATCGGCATCGTCAAGCTTGCGGTGACCACCAGCTTCAACATCAATTTCCTCCACCGCCCGGGCCCCGCCGACCTCATGGCCGAGGGGCGCCTGTTGAAGCTCGGCAAGCGGCTCGCGGTGATCGAGGTGACGCTCCATTCCGACGGCCACGACGCGCCGGTGGCGCACGCCACGGGCACCTATTCGATCCCGCCGGAGCGCGGCTAGGCGCCGGCATAGAGGTATCATAATACCGTACGCCTAAGGTACCGTAATCTTTGCGCATTTCGCGTTGACTTGCCGGAAATTGATGGCATACTCCGCGCCTTCGCGAGACCGGCGCGGCGGCTTTCCCGGCCGATGCCGCGGGATGCGCGGGCCGCCCCAATTGCACGGACGGAAGATGAAGACCTATTCGGCGAAGCCATCGGACATTGAACGGGCGTGGTGCGTCATCGACGCAGACGGCCTCGTGCTCGGGCGGCTGGCGGCGGTCATCGCCTCGCGTCTGCGCGGCAAGCACAAGCCGCTCTTCACCCCCCACATCGATTGCGGCGACAACATCATCGTCATCAACGCGGAAAAGGTGCGCCTCACCGGGCGCAAGCGCGCCGACAAGGTCTACTACTGGCACACCGGGTATCCGGGCGGCATCAAAAGCACCACCGCGGAGCGCATCCTGGATGGCAAGCATCCGGAAAGGGTGCTCATCAAGGCCGTCGAACGGATGATCAGCCGCAACCCGCTGGGGCGGGCGCAGATGCGCAAGCTGCATGTCTACAAAGGGGCCGAGCATCCCCACGGGGCCCAGAAACCGGAAGTCCTGGACGTGGCGGCGATGAACCCGAAGAACAAGAGGTAATTGGTGTAAGGCATGGCCGAGGAAACCAAGACACTGGCGGACCTGAAGGATCTCAAGGACCTTAAGGATCTGAAAGAGGTGGCCGAAACCGTGGCGCCGGCCGAAGAGGCGCCCTTGCCCGAGCCCAAGATCGATGCCCAGGGCCGTTCCTATGCCACGGGAAAGCGCAAGAACGCCGTCGCCCGCGTGTGGATCAAGCCCGGCCCGGGCAAGATCGGCATAAACGGGCGCGATGTGGAGACCTACTTCGCCCGCCCGGTGTTGCGCATGCTGATCAACCAGCCTTTCCACGCCGCCAGCCGCGAGGGCCAGTACGACGTGGTGTGTACGGTCAAGGGCGGCGGCCTGTCGGGTCAGGCCGGCGCCGTGCGCCACGGCATCAGCAAGGCGCTGTCCATCTTCGAGCCGGCCCTGCGTCCGGTCCTCAAGAAGGGGGGATTCCTCACCCGCGACGCCCGCGTCGTCGAGCGCAAGAAATACGGCAAGCGCAAGGCCCGGCGCAGCTTCCAGTTCTCCAAGCGCTGATCCGAACCGGAAAACCGCTCAGCCGGTGTCTTTAATACCGAAAGTCAGAACGATTGGATCGTTTTGACTTGAGAAGCCCGCGACCGCGGGCCGCCGCTCCTGCGGCGAGCCAAGGGCGCGGATGCGCCCGCCCGGCGCCTGAGGGAGTCCAGAGAAGTCACAATGTCTGTGACTTCTCGTATAAAAGGCTCAAGTGGCCCGTCTCGTGTCGTGTCGCCACGGGCGAAGGGCCGGTCACCCGCATTCCCGTCACATCGGCGTAGGGCGTCCGTCGGGCGCCGTATTGTCAACAGGCCCTACGCCGCGGCGAACGGAATCACCCCCGGGATGAGCCACGTTTCCCACATATCATCGATCTTCGACTGGAAGTACTCGATGTCCTCATCGGTAAAGTGGGCGAAGCGGCCCTGCCTCTTGAGGTACTCGCGAACCGGCTTGCGCTTGAACTGTCCGCTGACGATCCGCTTGGACTTGCCGCACATCTTGAGCTTGCCCTCTTCGACCTCGTAAAGGGGCCAGATGCCGGTCTCCACCGCAAGCTCGCCGAGCTCGTGGGAGTACATCGGATCGTAGTCCCAGCCCTTGGGGCAGGGATCGAGGGAGTGGACGAACGTCGGACCGCCGATGGTCAACGCCTTGCGCACCGAGTTCATGGCGTCGACGGGGTACGCGGTGCAGACGGTGGCGACGTACCTGCACTCGGGATGGCCGGACGCCAACATCGCCGCGGTGTTCTTTTTCCAGCGCCGGTTCATGATGCGCTTCACCTTGCCCGGAGGGCTGAAGGTGGAGTTCGCACCCCATGGAGACGACCCCGACACCTGGATGTCGGTGTTGGCGTACGATTCGTTGTCGTAGAGCAGGATCAGCAGGTTGTACTGGGTGTGCTGGAGCGCCGCCGAAATGGCCGAGAGCCCCATGTCGGCGCCTCCGCCATCGCCGCACACGGCGATGACGTTGATCGGCTCCTTCTTCATCTTGCCCTTGCGCATCATCGCCTTCAGGCCGGCGGCGGTGCCGGTGGCGGCCGAGCCCGCCGATCCAAGCTGGGTGTGCATCCAGGGGATCGCCCACGGGGTGGAGTAGTACGTGGTGTTGGCCACGTACATGCAGCCGGTGGCGCCGAGGACGATCGAGCGCGGGCCGCCCGCCTTGGCCATGAGCTTCATGAGTTGGGCCGACTCGCACCCCTGACAGGTGCGGTGGCCGGAGGTGTAATACTCCTCCGCCGGGACCTTCTTGGGCCCCTTCCAGGGGTCGAGAACCTGGGTTGCAATGAAGTCTGCAAAGGTGTCTACGTCTGTATCTGGCATGATTGCTACTCCCGCACTCCGATCCAGTGGGTATCCTGATCGTTGATGTCGCCGCCGCCCGCGGCGTCGAACGCCATGTCGGCCATTTCGATGACGTTGTCGGCGCTCACCTCCCGTCCGCCCAGGCCGGCGATGAACGAAATGACCTTGGGCGGGCTCTCCATCGGGTACAGCGCCGAGCGCACCTCGGTGGCGAGCACGCCGCTGTGGAAGGCCGAGCCGAAACTGTAGTCGCGATCGATCACGCCCACGGCGTGCACCCCGCCAAGCACGTCCTGCAGCTCGATGGTGGGGAACGGGCGGAACCACCGGACCCTGACGAAGCCGACCTTTTTGCCCTGCTCCCTCATCTTGCGGACGGCGACTCTCACCGGCATCGCCAGGGTTCCCATTCCGACCAGGGCGATCTCGGCGTCGTCCATCATGTAGCGCTCGATGAAGGGCTCGCCGCTGCGCCCGAACTTGGCGTTGAAATCTTCGTAGGCCTCGATGATGACCCCACGGGCACGGCGCATCGCCATGTCGTTCTGCCGGCGCATCTCCATCAGCCAGTCCTCGTTCACCTGCGGGGCGATGGTGATCGGGTTGTCCGGATGCAACTGCTTTTCCGCCCGGTCATAGGGCGGCAGGAAGCTGTCGACCGTCTCCTGGGCAGGAACCTTGACCAGCGTCTGGCTGTGGGTGAGGAAAGCGCCGTCGCAGCTGATCGCGCAGGGCAGGGAGACGCGCTTATCTTCGGCCACACGGTAGGCGATCAGCGCCGTGTCCAGCGCCTCCTGCGCCGTCGACACCCAGTTGAGCATCCAGCCGAGGTCCCGCACCGCCAGCGCATCGTTGTGCTCGACCCCGAAGGCGCCGGGATCGTCGAGCGCCCTGTTGCCGACCATGGCGACCATCGGCACACGCAGCCCGGCGGTGACCGCCAGCGCCTCGAAGGCGTAGAACCAACCGACGCCGCTGGACCCGCAGAACACGCGGGCCCCCACCACTGATGCGTGCTTGACGATCTCGAACTGCGAGTGCTCGCTCTCGGCGACGATGAATTCGCAGTCGAAGTCTCCGTTGGAGATCATCTGCGATACGTACTGCATGACGGTGTCGTAGGGGCGGATCGGGTAGGCCGTGATCACGTCGACGTCGGCCAGCCGGCAGGCGTGGGCGATCGCTTCACTGCCGCTGATCAGCTCCTCTGTCTCACCGCTCGGGCCTTCGATCTTCTCCGCAACCGCTAGGTCAGGCGGGGTCATCGGCTATCTCCTCGGCATATTGGCCCACGTGGTGAAAGCCGTGCGAGCGGGCCGGCCGTTGGGTAATTTTTTCGGACAGCCAGGCCAAGTAGCCTTTCTTGTCCTTGGTCCACATTTCCCACTGGCTGTCGTGATCCTCGAAGGCTTCCTCGTTGACCATGGTGACGCACTCGTTCACCGGGCACACGGCCTCGCACACGCCACAGCCGCAGCACGCTTCCATGTTGGCGTCGTAGAAGCCGTCGGGGGTGATGTCGAAGCAGGTGTCCGGACAGTTCAGCCAACAAAGCGTGCACTTGGTGCAGGTGTCGAAGTTGATCACCGGCCGCATGGTGCGCGTCGAGAACTTCTTGAAGGTCTCGCTGCGTGTCGGGACGTAGCCGCCGTCCCGGCCGGGAACGTCTTGTGGCTTCGCGTCCATGCCGCGAATCACCAGGCCCTCTTCCATCTTGGTCCAGCCCGGCAGGTCGAACGAGAAGGGCACCTCGTCGTTGCCCTGATCGGCGCCAACGGGCGTCGACTCGACCACGTCGTAGGCCTTCTTCGCCGACGCCACCTTCAGGTCATCCTTCCACTGCTCGACGATCGCCGCCACGATGGACTCCAGGCTTACGATCTGCGGGGCGACCTTGGCCAGCGCGCCGAGGAGGCGCACATCGGTGTGGTCGTCCTTGTACACCCACAGCCCGGAGAAACTGGCCGGCGACTTGACGATGGCGAGATTGTAAGGAGCCTTCTTGCTGTGGATTGTCTTGATCAGCTTGTTCGCCGACTGGGTCGAGGTGACCAAAAGCGTGCCGCCGTCCGCGAGCAGCTTGTTGATCGGCTGCAGCCCATACCAAGCCCAGGACTCGACGCCCTTGCACAGGGCGTCGTCTAGGGAAATGGTCACGTCGTTGTTGTCGGGCTCGTACTTCGCCAGGTGCTCCTCCAACTCCTCTTGGTTATCGGAGACCACGGCGAACTGCTTGGCCGGGATGCCGTTGCGTTCGGGCGAATCACCGTAGCGCCCGAAGGCGATGCCGATCTTCCCTTCTTTCCTGGCGGCTAAGACGATCCCGCGGCAGATGTTCTTGGCCAGCGTCTTTTGAAAGATGCCACGGTACACGACCTCCACGGATCCGGTGCTCATTCACATTCCTCCCCTTAGGCGTGATTGCCGTTAGCGTGATTTCGGTCAGGTGCCTGCCCTATAAAGAACTCCTGTGCACATCCTACTGGTCGACATTATACCAGAAAAATTTGTAAACAAAGACCTGTCAAACAGAAAACCCTGTAAACGGAGTGCATGTTAACTTGTCGATCCGCCCGTGGGAAGCCAAAAAGCTTGTTTCATCGCCCGAGTCCCCCGCATCGAGACAATCTCGTCGCGCCCATCGCGCCGGTTTGACAACACTCCGCCACGCCGCCGTCAAGGCCGGGTCTTGCTCTTTGCGCGCCCAGAGTCTATCAAGCGACCTTGTTTCCGGGGCGAAGTGCATTTCAGGAATTCGCGGGCACGGTCCGATGCGGTTACGACGGCGAGCAAACACAGGGGTACGCGGCCTCCGCTTGCGCGGGGATTAGGAATCGCGGGGATGGGATTTTGCCTTGTCAAAGGGCGTCCCCTGCGGGACGCTCTTTCGGTATCGGGGTGATGGAACCATGACGGGCAACGCGAAACCGGCCGAGACGAACACGGTCAGGGTCGCCATCGTCGGCGCCAGCGGATACACGGGCGCCGAACTGGTGCGACTCCTGGTCCGCCATCCGGGGGCCGAGATCGGCGTCCTCACCGCCGACCGCAAGGCCGGGGAGCCCTTCGCTACGGTCTTTCCCCACCTGGCGGGCGCCGCCCTGCCCGACCTGGTGGCCCTCGACCGGGTGGACTGGGACGCCGTCGACGTGGTGTTCTGCGGCCTGCCCCACGGGACCACGCAGGAGGTCGTCGCGGCGCTCCCGTCCCGTCTCAAGGTGATCGACCTTTCGGCCGATTTCCGGCTCGCCGACGAAGACACCTACGCCCGCTGGTACGGGCACGCCCACCGGGCGCCGGCGTTGCAGAAGGACGCGGTCTACGGCCTCAGCGAACTGGCCCGCGACGCCATCGCCAGGGCGCGCCTGGTGGCCTGTCCGGGCTGCTATCCCACCGCCGCCCTGCTGCCGCTGGTGCCCCTGATCGAGGCCGGCGGGATCGTCCCCGAGGACATCATCATCGACGCCAAGTCGGGGGTCAGCGGCGCCGGCCGCGGGCTCAAGGAGACCGCCCTTTTCGCCGAGGTGGGCGAGGGCATCCACGCCTACGGGGTGGGGTCCCACCGGCACACGCCGGAGATCGAGCAGGGCCTCGCCCGGGCGGCGGGACGGCCGGTCGCGGTCAGTTTCACGCCCCATCTGGTGCCCATGAACCGGGGCATCCTGTCCACCATCTATGTCAAGCTGGCGGGGGGCGCCACCGCGGACGGCCTGCGCGCCATGCTGGCCGAACGCTACCGGGGCGAGCCCTTCGTCCGCGTCGTGCCCGAGGGCGCCCAGCCGGCCACCCGCCACGTGCGCGGCTCCAACCACTGCCTGATCGGGGTCTTCGCCGACCGCCTGGCGGGGCGGGCCATCATCGTCTCGGTCCTCGACAACCTGGTGAAGGGGGCGTCGGGCCAGGCGGTGCAGAACATGAACCTGATCTGCGGCTTTGCCGAGACCGACGGACTGGAGCAGGAGCCGCTGTTCCCATAACGTACGAATCTCTGGGACAGGACACTACCCTATACGCATGCAGGCTCCGACCTATACGCCCGTTCAATATATTCGCACTTCCTCCTGTGGCACCATTGCTTCCGGACCCGCCCGTCATTCCTCCTCCCCCCCCTTGCGGGCGGTTCCATACCTCCCTGTTAAACTTGCCGGGCCTTATGGCCCGGCATTCTTTTTCCATCCGCTGGGTGGGGGAAAGGGTTTGGCGCGCCGGCGTTCAGACGTCGATGTCGTCGACGAAGCGCGCGTGTTCCTGGATGTAGGCGAACCTGAGTTCGGGCCTGCGGCCCATGAGGGCGTCGACCAGCTTCTCGGTGTCCTTGGCCGCGGCGATTTCGCTGGCCCGGTGGCCATGGGGCACGATGACGCGCAGCAACATGCGCTTCGCCGGATCCATGGTGGTTTCCTTGAGCTGGGCCGCGGGCATCTCGCCCAACCCCTTGAAGCGGCTGATCTCGATATTGGCCTTGCCGGTGAACGCCTTTTTGAGCAGTTCGTCCTTGTGGGCGTCGTCGCGGGCATAGAGCGTCGTGGCCCCCTGGGTGATGCGGTAAAGGGGCGGCATGGCGATGAAAAGGTGTTCGTTCTCTATTAGTTGTGGAATTTCCTTAAAGAAGAACGTCATCAAAAGGGAGGCGATGTGCGCGCCGTCCACGTCGGCGTCGGTCATGATGATGATCTTTTCGTAGCGCAACGCGCCGTCGTCGTACGCATCACCGGTACCGCAGCCGAGCGCCTCGACGATGTCGCGCAGCTCCTGGTTGGCCCGGCGCTTGTCTTCCGAGGCGCTGGCCACGTTGAGGATCTTGCCGCGCAAGGGAAGCACGGCCTGGGTCTCGCGGTTGCGCGCCTGCTTGGCCGAGCCGCCGGCGGAGTCGCCTTCGACCAGGAACACCTCGGTGCCTTCGGCGCCCTTGCGGGTGCAGTCGGTCAGTTTGCCCGGCAGGCGCAGGCGCCGGGTCGCCGACTGGCGCTTCAGTTCCCGGTCCCGGCGGCGGCGCAGGCGGGTCTCGACGCGCACGAGGATACCCTCGAGCAGGAGCTTCGCCGAGTCGGGGTCGCCCGAAAGCCAGTGGTCGAAGTGATCGCGCATGCAGGTCTCGACCAGGCGGGCGGCTTCCGCCGTGCTCAGCCTCTCCTTGGTCTGGCCCTGGAAATGGGGGTCCTGGATGAACACCGAGAGCATGATGCAGGCGCCGCCGACCACGTCGTCGCCGGTCATCTTCGCCGCCTGCTTGTTGTTGACGAGTTCGGCGTAGGCTTTCAGTCCCTTGGTCAGGGCCGCGCGCATGCCCGCCTCGTGGGTACCGCCCTGGGGGGTGGGCACCGTATTGCAATAGGAGTTGAGGAATTCGTCCTCGTCCTCCGGCCACGCCACCGCCCATTCCACCTTGCCCGCGAGGCCGTTCAATTCGGCCTCGCCGGCAAACGGGGCGGGGGTGATGGTCGTGCGGTCCTTGAGCGTCGAGGCCAGGAAGTCGCCGAGGCCCCCGGGGAAGTGCAGGGTTTCGCGGGCCGGCGTGTCGTCTTCCTTTTTATTGAGCAGCGCCGGATCGCACGACCACCGGATCTCCACGCCCCGGAACAGGTACGCCTTGGAGCGCGCCATGCGGTAGAGCACGGTGGGGTGGAACCGGGCGCTGGCGCCGAAGATCTCCGGGTCGGGACGGAAGGTCACGGTGGTGCCGCGGCGGTTCTGCACCGCGCCCGAGGCCTTCAACGGTGCCGTCGGTTGGCCGCGGCTGTAGGTCTGGGTCCACAGCCGGCGATCGCGGGCCACCTGGACGGTCAGGGATTCGGAAAGGGCGTTGACCACGGAAAGCCCCACCCCGTGCAGGCCGCTCGACGTCCTGTACACCTTGCCCCCGAACTTGCCGCCCGAATGCAGCGTGGTGAGGATGATCTCGAGGGCCGGCGTGTTCTTGAACTTGGGGTGGGGATCCACGGGGATGCCGCGGCCGTTGTCGCTCACCGTGACCGTGTTGTCGGCGGCCAGCTCCAGATCGATGCGGGTGGCGTGGCCGGCCACCGCCTCGTCCATGGCGTTGTCCAGGACCTCCGCCACCAGATGGTGGAGCGCCCTCTCATCGGTGCCGCCGATGAACATGGCGGGACGCCGGCGCACCGGCTCCAGGCCCTCGAGGACCTCGATGTCCTTGGCCGAATAGTCTTCTCGCTTGCGTACCGTCTGTTGCACAATGCCCATCCGTGAATGTCCTTGCCGCGGCGCCTATCCTAAAAACCCTTCCAGCCCGTAGCAAGCATGATACAGTAGTGGCAGTGAAATAAATAACAAGATGTTGTGGCCATGGTGAAAACGACCGACACACCCGCGGGGCACGCCGTGGCGGCGGCTGCGCCCCCTGAACCGCGGGGCGAAATGGCCATCCGCACCCTGGCCATGCCGCGGGACACCAACCCCAGCGGCGACATCTTCGGCGGCTGGCTGATGTCCCAGATGGACGTGGCCGGCGGCATCACCGCCGGAGCCCGGGCCAAGGGCCGGGTCGCCACGGTAGCGGTGCAGGGCATGGTCTTCCACCGTCCGGTCCATGTGGGGGATGTGGTATGCTGCTACGCGGATATCCAGGAAGTGGGCCGCACGTCGATCACAATCCTGGTCGAGGCCTGGGTGATCCGCGACCGCCAGGCGGGGGACCTGTTCAAGGTCACCGAGGGCGTGTTCACGTACGTGGCCCTCGACGCGGACGGCACGAAACGCCGGCTGCCGCGCCCTTGAAACCCGGTTGCCGCCGGGGTGCCCCGGAAAGTCCCCGGCCGCAGGTCGGTTTTTCGGCGGACGGGGACTTTGCGGAACATTGGGGCTGTCACGGATACATCCTCACCGGCAACGGCCCGGAGTCCGGCGGAAAACACGGCCAACACAACAGGAACGAACAGGCAATGTTTACCCCAGCACTAGGGTAGGGCTTTGGTCACGGGTAACGTCGCCAGGGGCCGGGCTGAGCCATAGGGGAGAACGCCTAGGGGAGGAACGCCGATGCGTGGACCGTCGATCATTCTTTTCGTGCTGGCGCTCGTGCCCGCCGTCGCCGTTGCCGGGGAGGCCGACGTGCTCGATGTCAAGGCGACGAAAAGCGCCGCGGGCACCTATGATTTCGACGTCACGGTGCGCCATGCCGACACCGGCTGGGACCATTACTCGGACAAGTGGGACATCGTGGCGCCCGACGGCACCGTGCTGGGGACGCGGGTCCTGTTCCATCCCCACGAAGGCGAGCAGCCGTTCACCCGCGGTCTTTCGGGGCTGCGCATCCCGGCCGGGGTCGACCGGGTGACGGTGCGCGCCCACGACAAGGTGCACGGCTACGGGGGCCGGGAGCAGGCGATCACGCTTCCCAGGTCGGCGGCGGGCCGAAAATAACCCGGCCGTAAACGGCGCGCCTCCTCAGATATCGTAGTAGAGGAAGAATTCGTACGGGTGCGGTCTCAGCCGCAGCGCATCCACCTCGTTCTCCCGCTTGTACGACAACCACATCTCGATGACGTCCTTGGTGAAGACGTCGCCTTTGAGCAGGAAGGCGTGGTCGGCCTCGAGCGCGTCCAGGGCCTCTTCCAGGGAGCCCGGAGTCGATTTCACCGCCGCCGCCTCCTCGGGCGGCAGGTCGTAAAGGTCCTTGTCGATGGGCGGGCCGGGGTCGATCTTGTTTTCGATGCCGTCGAGCCCCGCCATGAGCATGGCGGCAAAGGCGAGGTAGCCGTTGCAAGACGGGTCCGGCGGCCGGAACTCGACGCGCTTCGTTTTCGGATCGGTCGAGTACATGGGAATGCGGCAGCACGCCGACCGGTTGCGCTGCGAATACACCAGGTTGATCGGCGCCTCGAAGCCGGGAACCAGGCGGTGATAGGAGTTGGTGGTCGGCGCGCAGATGGCGAGCAGCGCCGCCGCGTGCTTCAACAGCCCGCCGACATAGTGGCGGCCCATTTCGCTCAGGCCCGCGTAGTCGGATTCGCTGAAGAACAGGTTGGTGTCCCCCTTCCACAGGCTGGAGTGGACGTGCATGCCGGACCCGTTGTCCTCGAACAGGGGCTTGGGCATGAACGTTGCCGTCATGCCGTAGGTGTGGGCCACGTTCTTGACCACGTACTTGTACTTCATCAGGTTGTCGGCCATGTGCGTAAGGGCGGCGAAGCGCATGGCGATCTCGGCCTGGCCGCCGGTGGCCACCTCATGGTGGTGGCATTCCACGGGGATGCCGATCTCCTCCATGGTGAGCACCATCTCGGTGCGGATGTCCTGCATGCTGTCCGTGGGCGGGCAGGGGAAGTAGCCTTCCTTGGGGCGCGGCTTGTGGCCCAGGTTGGGGTCCTCCTCCTTGCCGGACGCCCAGTTGCCCTCGGTCGAATCGACGGTGTAGAAGCCGAAGTTGGTGCCCTGCCCGTAGCGCACGTCGTTGAACACGAAAAACTCGGCTTCGGGGCCGAAATAGGCCACATCGGCGACGCCGGCGCTTTTCAGATGGGCCTCCGCCTTTTGCGCGATGTAGCGGGGATCGCGGCTGTAAGGCTGCCCGGTCACCGGATCGCGCACGTTGCAGATCAGCACCAGGGTCGGCACCGCGGTGAAGGGATCGAGGAACGCGGTCTCCGCGTCGGGGACCACCATCATGTCGCTTTCCTGAATCTGCTGGAAGCCGCGGATCGAGGATCCGTCGAAGCCGATACCCTCGTCGAAGACATCCGCGTCGACGCAATGCGGCGGCACCGAGAAGTGTTGCCAGGTGCCGGGAAGGTCCGCGAAGCGCACGTCCACCATGCGGACGTCGTTGTCCTTTATGGCCTTGAGGACATCGTCTGGGTTTTTGCAGTTCAACGACATGGTTGGGGTTCCTCCTCCCTTATCTCCGCACAATCAACACATGGCGGGTTTCCAATGGACCAACGACTCAGCGTCCTGCTAGATGGCATCGCGTCCTGCTAGATGGCATCCTTGCCCCTCTCCCCGGTGCGTACCCGGATGGCCTCTTCCACCGGGCTGACGAAGATCTTGCCGTCGCCGATGCGGCCCGTGTAGGCCGCCCGCTGGATGGCCTCGATGGCCCTTTCCAGCAACTGGTCGTCGACGACCAGCTCGATCTTCACCTTGGGCAGGAAATCGACCACGTACTCGGCCCCGCGGTACAGCTCCGTGTGGCCCTTCTGGCGGCCGAAGCCCTTGGCCTCGAGGACGGTGAGGCCTTGCAGGCCGATGTCGTGCAGCGCCTCCTTAACCTCGTCCAGCTTGAAGGGCTTGATGATGGCTTCGATCTTTTTCATCGGATCGTGCGCCCCTCCGTCTGACGGGCCCGGCCGACGCGGACGGGCGCCCCCGGTGGTCTGGCCTGGTGATCGCCCGCCTTGTCCATTAGCCCCGCCTTGTCCATATAGCATGGCGCGTGCCAACCGGCGTGGACCGGTGATTCCCTGGAAATCCGGGGAAAACGATGGGTCGCCGCACCGTTCGGGCAGCGGAATGGCCATATTTTTTGCCTAATTATCATGCAGTTGCCTAAAAATCAAACACGCCCTGAAGGGCTTCACAGGCATTCGCGGATGCGCCGCGCGGCCTCGCGGATGTTGTCCGTGCTGTTGGCGTACGAAAACCGCAGGTATCCCTCGCCGTAGGCGCCGAAACTGGTTCCGGCGACGGTGGCGACGCCGGCCTCGGCGAGCAGCCGGTCCTGCAACGCCGCCGCGCCCATGCCGGTGCCGGTGATGTCGGGGAAGGCGTAAAAGGCGCCGCCCGGCTCCGTGCAGCGGAAACCTGGAATGGCGTTCAACGCCTCGACGATGACGCCGCGCCGTTCGTCAAAGGCGGCGACCATGCGTTCGACGGCGTCCTGGGGGCCGGTGAGCGCCTCGATTCCGGCGTATTGGGAGGCCGCGTTGACGCACGAATGGCAGTTGATGGCGAGGCGCGTCGCCGCTGCCACCAGGGACGCCGGCCACACGCCGTAGCCCAGGCGCCAGCCGGTCATGGCATAGGTCTTGCTCCAGCCGTCGAGCACGATGAGGCGGTCGCGGATGGTCTCGTACTCCAGCAGGCTGACGTGGGTGCGGCCGTCGTACAGCATGCGGCTGTAAATCTCGTCGCTGAGGATGGTGACGCCGGGGTGGGCCGCCAGCCCTTCGACGAGCCGCTCGATCTCGGCGCGCGGGACGACGCCGCCGGTGGGGTTGGCGGGACTGTTGAGGACGATGAGCCGCGTCGCCGGGGTGATGCGCTCCAGCACTTCGCCGGCGTTGAACGAGAAGCCGGTTTCCTCGTGCAGCGGCATGGGTACGGCCTTGGCGCCGGTGAAGTTGATGACCGATTCGTAGATGGGAAACCCGGGGTTGGGATAGAGGATCTCCACCCCCGGCTCGCCGAACATGATGATGGCGAAGAACATGGTCACCTTGCCGCCGGGCACGATTACCACGTGGCCCGGGTCGACGGCGACGCCGCGGTGTTTCTCGATGTCCGCGGCGACGGCCTCGCGCAGGGGCCCGATGCCGCCGGCGGGGGTATAGCCGTGATGGCCGTCGCGCAGCGCCTTGACCGCCGCCTCGACGATGTTGTCGGGGGTGGTGAAGTCGGGCTGGCCGATGCCGAGGTTGATGATGTCCCGGCCTTCCTCTTCCAGGGCCTTGGCGCGGGCCAGGACGTCGAAGGCCGATTCCGTTCCCAGCCGGGACATTCCGGCGGCCATGCGTCCCATGGCGATCCCTCTCATGCCGCGTGTGTGGACGTGGAGCAGGTTATGGTATACGGCGGCGCAAAGAGCAACGACAGACCACCGGCCCGGTTGCCGTCCTTTTCCCGGGCCGGCACGGCCGGGTGGGGACGCCCGCCGCCGCCGCGGCGGGAATTCCCGCCACGCCCGTGTATAATCGCCGGGTGGGGGCTAGTGGCCTGCATCAGCTAAAGTGCACCCATACGATCGCTTTTCCCGTTTCCTCGGCAGGAGGGGAGGCGCGGGCGATGGCGGCCCATCGTCAAGCCTTCCCGACGCCCCGGGGGGCCACCGGGGGGTGGTCCCCCCGACACCGTATGCGGGGGGCGCCCCCG
>JACZQZ010000053.1 GCA_022545455.1 Pseudomonadota bacterium | reverse complement strand
AGGGGACGGGAAAAGCGACCCGAAGGGCGGCGTTGCGAGGCTTCCGGACGTCGTCGCGCGCCGCTTGTGGTGCACGCACACCAAGGCGCGACGCGCTCCTAGCCGGAAACCTCGCAACGCCGTCGTATGGGTACAATTTAGCTGATGCAGGCCACTAACCGAAAACCTTGGTAAGCCGGCTCGTCGGGCCATGATCGGCGCTCCTTGGTATAGAACCTCGCCCAATCCCTCTCGGACCTGTGAACCGAATCCGGTATCCGGGGAGACACGGATGGTGACCAGCGGTTTCGCGAAGTGGGCGCGCGTCGGAGCGGCGGCCCTGCTGCCGGTCCTCGGAGTCGCCCCGGCGGCGGCCGGCGACACCGCCCCCGTGCCGCGCGCCGACGGGTACGCCGCGCCACGGCAGGAAATGGTCCGCGTCATCGAGAAGGTCGCGACGTACGCGCCGCTGTCTCCGGGACGGCGGGCCCTGTCCCCAGGGGTGTTGGGTGTCATGGCCGAGGTGCCCAGGCATGCCTTCGTTCCCGAGGCCCTGCGTGACAGGGCCTACGATGACCGGCCCCTGCCCATCGGCTACGGGCAGACCATTTCCCAGCCCTACATCGTGGCGTTGATGACCGATCTGCTGGAGGTCGACGGCGACGACGTGGTGCTCGAGGTCGGCACCGGGTCGGGCTACCAGGCGGCGGTCCTGGCCCGGATTGTCAAGCACGTCTACACCATGGAAATCGTGCCGCCCCTGGCCGACCGCGCCAAGGGGCGGCTGGCCGCCGCCGGCTACGCCAACGTGACCGCCCGCACCGGCGACGGCTACTACGGCTGGCCGGCCCAGGCCCCTTTCGACGGCATCGTCGTCACCGCCGCCTCCAGCCATATCCCGCCGCCCCTGGTCGCCCAGCTCCGCCCCGGCGCTAAGATGGTGATTCCGGTGGGCGCCCCCTTCCTGGTCCAGCACCTGGTGCTGGTGGAGAAGGATTTGGACGGCAAGGTGACGACGCGGCTTATGCTGCCGGTCGCTTTCGTGCCCTTGACCGGCGGCCACTGACCATGGCGGTCGTGGTCGCGGTTGCCCTTCTGTCGGCGGCGGCCCTCGGCTACGAGATTCTGCTCATCCGGCTGTTCTCCATCATCCTGTGGCACCACTTCGCCTTCATGATCATCAGCCTGGCGCTGTTGGGCGTCGGCGCCAGCGGCACGTTCCTGGTCTTTGCCCGGCGCTGGCTGGAGCCCCGGTTCCATCGGGCGTTCGCCGGCTTCGCCGCCGCCTTCGGACTTTCCGCCGTGGCGTGTTTCGCGCTCGCCCGGCGGGTGCCGTTCAATCCCCTGGAGGTCGTCTGGGACCTGGGCCAGCAGGCCGCCCTTCTGCAGATCTACCTGCTGCTGGCGCTGCCGTTCTTTTGCGCCGCCACCTGTGTCGGCCTCGCCCTTTCCCGGTTTCGCGAGCGCATCGGCGCCATTTACCGCGCCGACCTCTTGGGTGCCGGGGCGGGCGCGTCCCTGGTGCTCCTGGCCCTGTTCGTGCTGGCGCCGGAGGACTATCTCAGGGCCCTCGGCGGCCTGGGGCTGGCGGCCGCCGCCGTGATCGCCTTCGCCGGCCCCGGCTCCAGGTGGCCGGCGGGACTGCTGGCCGCGTTGGCGCTAGCCGTGCCGTTTGCCTGGCCGGGCGATTGGATCGCGCCCCAGCCTTCCCCGTACAAGGGTCTCAGCGTCGCCCTCCATGCCCCCCAGGCCCGGGTGATCGCCGAACGCTCCAGCCCCCTCGGCCTGCTGAGTGTGGTCGAAAGTCCCGCCGTCCCGTTCCGCCATGCCCCGGGCCTGAGCCTGACCGCCAAGGCCGGGCCGCCGCCCCAGTTGGGGGTGTTCACCGACGGCGACGGCCTGACCGTCATCACCCGCTTCGACGGCACATTCGCAAAGCTGGCCTACCTGGACCAGCAGACGGCGGCCCTGCCCTTCCACCTGCTCAGGCGGCCGCGGACCCTGATCCTCGGCGCCGGGGGCGGCGCCGACGTGTTGCGCGCTCTCTATCACGCGGCCCGGCAGGTGGACGCGGTGGAGCTCAACCCGCAGATGGCGGATCTGGTGCGCCGGGACCGCGGCGGTTTCGCCGGCCGCCTGTTCCAGGCTCCGGGCGTGCGGCTGCACATACGCGAAGCGCGCAGCTTCGTCGAGGCCAGCGGCCAGCGCTGGGACCTGATCCACGTCGGCCTGCTCGATTCCTTCACCGCGTCCGCCGCCGGGGTGCTGGCGCTGAAGGAAAGCGCGCTCTACACGGTGGAGGCGTTCGAGGCGTACCTCGCCCGCCTCGAGCCCGGCGGCATTCTGGCCATCACCCGCTGGCTCCGGGTGCCGCCCCGGGACAGCCTGAAACTGTTTGCCACCGCCATCGCCGCGCTCGAGGGGCTGGGCGTGGCGGCGCCGGGGGAGCGGCTGGCCCTGATACGGAGCTGGAACACGGCGACGTTGATGGTCAAGAACGGCCCGCTGACGGCCGAAGACGCCGCCGCCATCCGCCGGTTCGCCGAGGCCCGCTCGTTCGACGTCTCCTATTATCCGGGCATGGCGCCCGAGGAAGCCAACCGCTTCAACCGCTGGCGCGAACCCTTTCTTTACGACGGAACGGCGGCCCTGCTGGGTCCGGGGCGGGAGCGGTTCCTCGAGGACTACAAGTTCCACATCGCCCCGGCCACCGATGACCGGCCCTACTTCTTCCGCTTCTTCAAGTGGCGCCTGTTGCCCGAAGTCCTCGCCATCAGGGGCCGGGCCGGGATGACCCTGCTCGAGGGCGGCTATCTTATCGTGGCCGCGACCCTGGCTCAGGCGGCCATCGTCAGCACGCTGCTCATCGTCCTGCCGCTGGCCTGGATCGGGCGCGCGGAGGGGGCGGCGCCGGGTACTCCGGGACGCGGCCGGGTGGTGGTGTATTTCCTTGCCCTTGGCCTCGCGTTCCTGTTCGTCGAGATCGCGTTCATCCAGCGTTTCGTGCTTTTCCTCGGCCATCCCCTGTACGCCATCTCCGTCGTGCTGGCGGCCTTTCTGGTGTTCGCCGGTGTGGGCAGCGGATACGCGGCCCGATTCGCCGAACACCGGGTGGCGGCCCGCATGCGGCCGATTTCCCTGGCGGTGGCCGGCATCATCCTGTTCGCGGGGGTGTATCTGGCCCTGCTGCCGGCGCTCTTCGGCTGGCTGATGCCCGAACCCGCTCCGGTGAAGATCCTGGTTTCGGTTGTGCTGATCGCGCCCCTGGCCTTTTTCATGGGCATGCCGTTTCCCCTTGGCCTGAGGCGCGTCGCCGACGAGGCGCCGCGCCTGGTTCCCTGGGCCTGGGGCGTGAACGGATGCGCCTCGGTCCTGAGCGCCGTTCTGGCGAGCCTGCTCGCAACCCACGTCGGCTTCACCGTGGTCGTCGCCCTGGCCATGGGCCTTTACGGGATCGCCGCCCTGGCGTTCGCCCGCTGAGCGCCGCGGAAATCGGCATTCGATTTACGTTCAATATAAGGGCGCGGCGGCTCTCCCCTGAACGGCCAGAGGACGTCGGCCGTTCATCCCCCCGGTTAATACCAAGGGGCGCCCCGCACTTTTTCCTTCCGGTTGGCACGCCCGTTGCGGTGATTCCCCGCGAGCACGGTAAACGCAGGGAGATGCGCCATGCGGGATGGCGGAATTCGCGTTTTGCGTCGCGTTTCGTACAACGCGGGGGTTTTTTGCGTCACCCGTCGCGGATTCTTCCGATCCGCGGACAGGGTCCGGACGACCAAGGGATCCTCGGCGTGACCACACCGAGAGGCCGTGGCGAGTTGGTTTTGGTCGTGACCGGTGAGTCGGACCTGCGCGGCCTCGCTGCCGCTCTGCTCGACGCCC
The DNA here is from genome assembly GCA_022545455.1 of Pseudomonadota bacterium. Lineage (GTDB taxonomy): Bacteria > Pseudomonadota > Alphaproteobacteria > Rhodospirillales > 2-02-FULL-58-16 > JACZQZ01. Next base: position 14,598 of record JACZQZ010000053.1, on the reverse strand, counting down.
TGGGGTATCGGGCCTTGGAGGCAGAGGACGCGCCCTCGGCGCTGCTGGTTTTGAAAGAAGCCGCCGACGTCGACCTCCTGATCACGGACGTGGTGTTCGCGCACCCCATGAGCGCCGGGGACCTGGCCCGGGAAGCCCGGACCATTTTCCCGGACCTGGCGGTGCTGTACACCTCCAGTGATTCCGACGAGGCCGTCCGACAGGTGGAACGCCTTGAGGACGGCGCGGAACTGATCGGAAGACCCTGCCGCACGGGGGACCTGGCGCGACGGGTCCGCGCCATCCTCGACGCTCGGAAGCCTTAGACCTAGCCTTGGACGGTGTGCTTCGACGGGCCGCCGATTTACACACCTGTTATTTTAAGAACCTCCCCCCAAACGAGGGCCGTGAGCCTCCCGACAAAAAAACCGGACGCGACGCCCCGCGCCCGCCGCATCAGGCGCCGTCCAATAGAGCCCCGATCTCGTCCCGGCTGAGGGCGCGGCGCCTGAGCGCCGTCTTTTCCATGGCCGAGAAATAGAAGGACATGGCCAGGTCCAATGCGGCCTGCCTGTCCAGGGATTTCCTCCTGTCCACATCAGACCGCCTGTCGACGAAGGCCCGGAAACAATAGGGTTTCGAATCCTTATGGGGTGCGTTTTCGGCGCTAAAATCCACCCAGTCCCCGCCGCCGGGCTGCCTGTCCGGGCCGATCCGCCTTTCCCGGCCGCCGCGCCTGTCGGTCTCGGCGCGCCGGTCCCCGGCCGACGGCCGGTCATCGGATCCCTGTCTCACGAGCTCTCCCTGGGAATTCACTGTCTTCACCTCCTTTATCATCGGTCGGGCTTTGGAGGTATTGTACCTTGTGGCGCGCCTTCGCCGCATCCCCCGTTTGCGGTATGACCGCGCATTTAAACAAAATATGTGCCACCTTTTCGGCCCTATGCCACAACATATGGGAATTGCCCGGTACCCGCCCGCCAGGGCGCGGGTCCCGACGCCGGGGACGGATGAAGCGGGCCTCGGTGCACCGCGGGTCCCCGCCGGCACCTGAGCCGGATCGCGTCCCCGTCTTCCCCGGGAAACGGGAAGACACGGGCATTCCTTTGCCGCAAAATGACCTTATGGACACGACCACCGCCTGGATTTTCGTCATCGTATTCTGGCTGGCGCCGATCGTCCACGTGGCCACATCTTCCAGGAGCGGCCCGGCGCGCCCGCCCGAAGGCGCGCGCTGCCCGTTCGGCCCGCGCGTCGGCTGGCTGGTTATCGTCGTCCTGCTTGGCGCCGTCGGCTGGCTGTTGTTTATGAACGCGAAATTCCGCCGCCGCGCGGCGGCGGACCGTGACAGCGGTTGAGACGGTATCGTCGAAGGGGCACCCCCGGGCAGGGGCGGTTTGGGCCGTCGGCCGGTCCCTAATCCGTCACGTGCGTCGGTCCGTCGTTTCCCGCCGGTTCGAAGGTTTCCGCCGGTCCGGGAGTTTCCGCCTGTCCCGTATGCGCCGCCTCTCGTCTCCCGAGCGCCTCTCCGGCCCTTCGAAATCCCTGGTGAATTGCCGCCTGTTCCGGCCCGACCGCCTGTCCTGGCCGGCGCGCCGGGGACCGAACTTGCCCTTGAATCCCTCTCCCTTGTCGTCAGCCATCCGCAACTCCTCATCCGGCGCGAGCGCGATCATGCGATGTGCAACAATAGATTTACAACCACGGTGCGGCAAGCCCCTCTCAGGCGCTCCTTCCGTTTCCAGCCCCCCGCCCCCGGTGATCTTGTATGCCCAACATCTGTCCTCTAAAGTCCGTCGTTCGCGGAACACCACATCACGGCTCACCTTCGAGGGACCGGACCCCATGGACAAAGCCGTCGTCGCACAGAAATCGCCGTTCGCCGTCGAGATCACGGCCGGCGTGACCTATTACTGGTGCCGGTGCGGGCGCAGCGCCAAGCAGCCCTGGTGCGACGGCAGCCACAAGGACACCGGCTTCACGCCGGTAAGCTTCGTCGCCGACGAAACGAAAACGGTTTACATGTGCGGCTGCAAGTCGACCGGGAACCAGCCGTTTTGCGACGGCACCCATTCCTCGCTGTGACATTCCCGGGGACCGCCGCCGGAATTCCGGGCCGGGCCGCGGCAATTTTGGCTCTCACCGTGGCCGCGTGCACCGTGTTCCAGGAGGAAGAACCGCCGCCCCCCTGCCCGCGCGTCTCGATCCTTGGGGATGCCGCCACGCTTACCAGGTTCCGCCCGGGGCCGGGCCGGGATCTCACCGACGTCCTGTACGAAGGCGTGGTCAGCGGCGTCACCGGAAGCTGCGCCTACGCCAACGATGGAAAAAGGGCGACCAGGGCGCTTTCGATGAAAGTCGCCCTGGTCATCGAGGCGGCGCGCGGACCCGCCAACCGCGACGGCCGGGCGGCGTTCCCCTATTTCGTCGGCATCACCGATTCGTCGCGCAATGTCCTGAACAAGCAGCGTTTCAGCGTCACCGTGGTGTTCCCGGGCAACCGCACCCGCCTCGTCGTTACCGACAATCCCGTGGTCCTGGAAATTCCGGTGAAGGCGGGCCAGAGCGGGCAGGACTTCGAGGTCTTCGTTGGTTTCCAACTGTCGCGCGCGGAACTGGAATACAACCGGCGTGCACGGAGGTCCATCCGCTGAACGCGGGATTCCCCGGTTATTGACCTTCGACCGGGAGGCGGTAAACTGTTTTACCACCGGAGAGGTGAATAGCAGACGCACAAAATGACGATTGCATAAGGTTCCTCAGTAGACCGCTGCGGGAGAGACCGGCCGGACGTCGATGGCCGGCGCCGAAGGAGCAACCGCCCCGGAAACTCTCAGGCAAACGGACCGCAGGGCGATGAGGCTCTGGAGAGCAGGCGCACGGAGCTTAAGCCGCCGGGCGCCTCACCGAAGATGCAACCCGGACCAAGCGGGCCGGGGAATCTTTCAGGTTCCGAGACAGAGGGGGCATTCGCCGGCCTATAATTCCGGGCCGAACGTGCCTGCGAATTTGTTGGAGAACCGCGTGAACGATATCCAGGGCCGAGACCTCGAACAAACGCCTCTTAACGCCCTGCACCGCGAACGGGGCGCCACGATGGTGCCGGTTGCCGGCTACGAAATGCCGGGGCGCTACCAGGGCATTATCGCCGAACACCTGCATACGCGTGAAAACGCGGCGCTGTTCGACGTCTCCCACATGGGCCAGGTCATCCTGCGTGGTGAAGACGTGGCCGCGGCCCTGGAGACCCTCGTGCCCGGCGACTTCCAGGAATTGCCCGTCGGCAAGACCCGCTACACCGTTCTTACCAACGACCGGGGCGGCATCATCGACGATCTGATGGTGACCCACGGCGGCGACCACCTGTTCGTGGTCCTCAACGCCGCGTGCAAGGAAAAGGACCTGGCCCATTTCGAGGCCCATATCGGCGGACGGTGCAAAATAGAGGTGCTGTCGGACCGGGCACTGCTCGCCCTGCAGGGGCCGGCGGCGGTGGACGTGCTGGCGCGCCTGGCGCCGCCGTGCCGACACATGCTGTTCATGACGGGCGCGACCTTGACCCTGGCCGACGTGCCGTGTTTCGTCATCCGTTCCGGGTACACCGGCGAGGACGGATTCGAGATCTCGGTCCCCGCCGAGGAGGCGGAGCGCCTGGCCCGCCTGCTCCTCGATGAGCCGGAGGTCAGGCCGGCGGGCTTCGGCGCCCGCGATTCCCTGCGCCTGGAAGCCGGGTTCTGTCTGTACGGCAACGACATCGACGAAACCACCACGCCCGTCGAGGCGGCGCTGTCCTGGGCCATCGGCAAGCGCCGGCGTGCCGAGGGCGGCTTCCCCGGTGCCGCCGTCATCGTCCGCCAGCTGGCCGAGGGCGTGGAGCGCAAGCGGGTCGGGTTGCGCGCCGAAGGAAAAATCCCGGCCCGCGCCCACGCACCGATCACCGAGTCCGACGGCGCCGAAGGCGGTCCCGTCATCGGCGAGGTCACCAGCGGCGGGTACGGCCCGACCGTTGGCGGCCCCGTGGCCATGGGCTACGTAAAGGCCGAGCGTGCACGCGCCGACACCCCGGTCAGCCTGATGGTGCGCGGCAAGGCGCTGGCGGCCCGCGTGGCGAAGCTGCCGTTCGTCGAACACCGGTATTTCAAAAGATAGGGAAAAAAGGGGCCTCCATGGCGATCGTGAAATACACCAAGGAACATGAGTGGATCCGCGTCGAAGACGGCGTGGGCGTCGTCGGCATCACCGAGTACGCCCAGGAACAACTCGGCGACATCGTCTATGTGGAACTGCCCGAGGTGGGCGCCGGGATGACGCAGGGCGCGGAGGCGGCCGTGGTCGAATCCGTCAAGGCGGCGAGCGAGGTTTACGCCCCCGTGGGCGGCGAGGTCACGGAGGTCAACCAAAACCTCGCCGACAACCCGGGCACGGTCAACACCGACGCCATGGGCGAGGGCTGGTTCTTCAAGATGAAGATCGCCGACACCGGCGAGGTGGCCCGCCTCATGGACGGGGTCGATTACCAGGAATACGTCGAGAGCCTTTCGTAATGCGCTATCTGCCACTCACCGACGGCGACCGCCGCGAGATGCTGGCCGCCATCGGTGTCGGCTCTGTCGACGATCTGTTCGTCGACGTTCCCCAGGAGGCGCGCCGGGATAGGCCCGTCGAGCTGCCCGAACACCTGGGCGAGATGGAGGTGGAGCACGCGTTCGCCGCCATGGCGGCGAGGAACCTGAGTGCCGCCGACGTGCCGTCCTTCCTCGGCGCCGGCGCCTATGGTCATCATGTGCCCGCCGCCGTCGACCACCTGATCCAACGGGGAGAGTTCCTCACGTCGTATACCCCCTATCAGCCGGAAGTCTCCCAGGGCACCCTTGCCTATTTGTTCGAATTCCAGACACAGGTGGCGTTGATTACCGGGATGGAGGTCGCCAACGCCTCCCTGTACGACGGGGCCACGGCGTGCGCCGAAGCGGTGACGATGGCGGCACGCATCACCAAACGCAAAAAGGTGGTGCTGTCGGGCGGGCTTCATCCCCACTACCGGGAGGTGACGGAGACCATGACCCGGTTCCTCGGCATCGAGATGGCGGCCGCCGAGCCCGACTGGCGGGGCGGCGAAGACCTGGCCTCGGGCGTGGACGACGGGACCGCCTGCGTGGTCGTCCAGAACCCGGCGTTTTTCGGCCACCTGACGGATTTCACCCCCCTCGCCGACGCGTGCCACGCCGCCGGGGCACTGTTGGTGGTGGTGGTCACGGAGGTCGTGTCCCTGGGCGCGGTCAGGCCCCCGGGCGAGATGGGCGCCGACATCGTCGCCGTCGAGGGCCAGTCCCTGGGCAACGCGCTCAACTTCGGCGGCCCGACGGTAGGTGTGCTGGCGGCGCGGCAAAAGCACCTGCGCCAGATGCCGGGGCGCCTGGTCGGCGAAACCACCGACGTGGACGGGCGCCGGGGCTTCGTGCTGACCCTGTCGACCCGCGAGCAGCACATCCGCCGGGAGAAGGCGACCAGCAACATCTGCACCAACGCCGGCCTGTGCGCCCTGGCCTTCACCATACACCTCACCCTGTTGGGCGAGGTGGGGTTCGCCCGCCTGGCGGCGCTCAATCACGCCCGCGCGGTACGGCTGGCGGACAGGCTCGCCGGCATCGACGGGATCGACGTGGTCAACGACACCTTCTTCAACGAGTTCACCGTCCGCCTGCCCAAGCCCGCCTTGGCCGTGGTGGACGCGCTGGCGGACAGGAAAATCCTTGGCGGCGTGCCGGTGGCGCGCCTGATTCCGGGCCGCGCCGAGCTCGAGCCCCTGCTTCTGGTGGCGGTGACCGAGGCCAACACCGAAGCCCACATCGACGCGCTGACTGCGGCCCTCCGGGAGGTGCTGTAATGGCCGACGTGGACGCCACCCTCACCGGAAACCGCGGCCTGGCCCTGGAAGAGGCCGTGATCTTCGAGCAGGATTCGCCGGGCCTCTCGGGCGTCGATCTGCCGGAGCCGGGCCCGGGAAACGACCGCCTCGGCGGGCTCGGGCGCACCGGCGCCATCGGCCTGCCGGGCCTGTCCGAGCCCCAGGTGGTGCGCCACTATCTGCGCCTCAGCCGGATGAACTACGGCATCGACAGCGGCCTCTACCCCCTGGGCTCGTGCACCATGAAATACAATCCCCGGCTCAATGAGCGGCTGGCGCGCCTGCCCGGCCTTGGCGGCCTCCATCCGCTGCAGCCGACAAGCACCGTGCACGGCGCGCTGGAGCTGATCGACACCTGCGCCCACTGGCTGAAGGTGCTCACCGGCATGCCGGGAATCACCATGGCGCCGGCGGCGGGCGCGCACGGTGAGCTCGTCGGCCTGATGACCATCCGCGCCGCCCTCGAAGCCCGGGGCGACGCCCGCAAGCGCGTGCTGGTGCCCGAATCCGCCCATGGCACCAACCCGGCCAGCGCCCACGCCTGCGGCTATGCGGTCGAGACCATCGCCGCCAACGTACGCGGCCGGGTGGATGTGGGCGCGCTGAAGGCGAAGCTGGACGTGGACGTGGCCGCCATCATGCTGACCAACCCCAACACCTGCGGCCTGTTCGAGACCGACATCATCGAAATCGCCGACGCGGTGCACGACGCGGGCGCCTTCTTCTACTGCGACGGGGCCAACTTCAACGCCATCGTCGGGCGCGTCCGGCCGGGGGACCTGGGCATCGACTGCATGCACCTGAACCTGCACAAGACGTTTTCGACGCCCCACGGCGGCGGCGGCCCCGGCAGCGGGCCGGTGGTGCTGTCGGCGCCGCTGGTGCCCTATGCGCCGCTGCCCGTGGTCGAGCGGCGCGGCGACGGCTTCGCCCTGGTCGAGCACGCGGGCGACTCGAGCGCCCATCCGCTCGGGCGCGTCAAGGGCTTCCACGGCCAGTTCGGCATGTTCGTAAGGGCGCTGGCCTACATGATGAGCCTGGGCTCGGACGGGCTCAAGCAGGTGGCCGAGGATGCGGTGCTGAACGCCAATTACCTCTTGGCGTGCCTCAAGGACACCCTGAGCGTGCCGTTCGAAGGGCCGTGCATGCACGAGGTGTTGTTCGATGATTCCTTCCTCAAGGATACAGGCGTCACCACCCTGGACTTCGCCAAGGCGATGATCGACGAGGGCTTCCACCCCATGACCATGTACTTTCCCCTGGTCGTCCACGGCGCCCTGCTCATGGAGCCCACCGAAACCGAAAGCAAGGCCACCCTGGACCAGTTCATCCGCACGGTGAAGGGGTTGGCCGAGCGCGCCAGGGCGGGCGATGCCAGGCACTTCAAGGAGGCGCCGCGGTTGACACCTCGGCGCCGTCTGGACGAAACGGCGGCGGCGCGCAACCCGGTCCTGGTGTGGCGCCCGCCGCCCGCGCAGGCCGCGGAATAGGGCGCCGGCGCGGCCCGGAGAATCGTAAAAACGGGTTGCTCCCGGGCGCCGATTGAGGCACTGCTGAGCCATGGCCTATATGGTCAAGGAAATCTATTACACCCTCCAGGGTGAGGGCGCCCAGACGGGCCGGCCCGCGGTGTTCTGCCGGTTCGCCGGCTGCAACCTGTGGTCCGGCAACGAAGCGGACCGGGCGGCCGCCACGTGCGGGTTCTGCGACACGGACTTCGTCGGCACCGACGGGCCGGGCGGCGGCGCCTTCCCGACGGCCCGGGCGCTGGGGCAGGCGGTGCGCGCCAAGTGGCCCGGAGCGGCGGGCGGGCGCTCCTTAGTCGTGTGCACGGGCGGCGAGCCGCTCCTGCAACTGGACGAGGCGCTGGTGGAGGCGCTGCACGACGCCGGCCTCGAGATCGCCATCGAGACCAACGGCACCCGGCCCGCGCCCCGCGGCGTGGATTGGATTTGCGTCAGTCCCAAGGCCGGCGCCGAGCTGGTGCTGGCCGAGGGGGACGAGCTGAAACTCGTCTACCCGCAGGAAGGCGCCGAGCCGGAGAGGTTCGCCGGCCTCGCGTTCCGCCACTTCTTCCTGCAGCCCATGGACGGGCCGGAGCGCGACGGGAACACGGCGCTCGCCGTGCAATACTGCCTGGAGCACCCGCAATGGCGCCTCAGCCTGCAAACCCACAAGTACCTGGGCATCCCCTGACAACGAGGAGAGCGCCCGTGACGTGTTTTGCCGGATTGGACCTGTCGTTGGAAGAGACTTCTGTGGGCATCGTCGACGGGTCCGGGATCGGGTTTTGAGCTGCGCCGCCGTCATGCTCCAGGGCACCGGGTCCGAGGTGGGCAAATCGCTGCTCGTCGCCGGCCTCGGCCGGGCCTGCGCCAGGCGCGGCCTGCGTGTCCGGCCGTTCAAGCCGCAGAACATGTCGAACAATGCCGCCGTGACCCCGGACGGCAGCGAGATCGGCCGTGCCCAGGCCATGCAGGCGCGCGCCTGCGGCGTCCCGTTTGGCGTCGACATGAACCCGGTCCTGCTCAAGCCGCAGACGGACCTCGGGGCCCAGATCATCGTTCACGGCAGGATCTGGCGCAACGCCGGGGCCGGCGAATACCAGGCGCTGGAAGGGGAGCTGCTGCGCAAGATGCTGGAGAGCTTCGCGCGGCTCGGCTCCGGCGCCGACCTGATCCTCATCGAGGGCGCCGGCAGTCCCGCCGAGATCAACCTGCCCGGTGCCGACATCGCCAACATGGGCTTCGCCGACGCCGCCGATGTGCCGGTCATCCTCGTCGGAGACATCGAGCGCGGCGGGGTCATCGCCAGTATCGTCGGCACCCTGGCCCTGCTTGCGCCGGCCCACGGCGCCCGCCTCAAGGGATACATCGTCAACAAGTTCCACGGCGATCCCCGCCTGTTCGACGGCGGACTCCGGGCGATCGGCGAACGCACGGGCCTGGAATGCCTGGGCGTGGTGCCCTATTTCACCGATGCCCGGCGCCTGCCGGCGGAGGATGCGGTGACGGTGGAGGCGCAACAACCGGCGGGGAACCGGCCCATCCGCATCGCCGTCCCCGTGTTCCCGCGGATCGCCAATTTCGACGATTTCGATCCCCTGATCGCCGAGCCCGACGTGGCCGTGGACATGGTGAAGGCGCCCACGGCCCTGCCCGGGGACGCGGACCTCATCGTGCTTCCCGGCTCGAAGGCGACACTGGCCGATCTCGCCTTCATGCGCGAGGTCGGCTGGGACGTGGACATCGTCGCCCATTGGCGCCGGGGCGGCGCCGTGCTCGGCATCTGCGGCGGCTACCAGATGCTGGGACAGCGGATCGGCGATCCGGACGGTATCGAGGGCATGCCCGCCAACGCCCCCGGCCTTGGCCTGCTGGACGTGGAGACCGAGCTCAGCGCCGGCAAGACCCTGACCGAGGTCGCGGGCACGGAGCCGGCCTCGGGCGAGCCGGTGGCGGGATACGAAATGCACATCGGCCGGACCACGGGCCCCGATACCCGACGGCCCATGTTGGACCTTGAAACCGGGGCCGAGGGCGCGATCTCGGCGGACGGACGCGTCCGCGGCTGCTACGTGCACGGTCTCTTCGCCAAGGACCCGTTCCGCCACGCCTTCCTGAGCCGGCTCAAGGCCCGGCGCGCCAGCGGCCTGGCCTACGAGGAAGAGCTGGACCAAGTGCTCGACGGGCTGGCCGATCACCTGGAGGCCCATCTGGAGGTGGACCGGATTCTGGAGGTCGCCGGCGTCCGCTGAGGCGCGCCTGGAGAGCCCGCCCGCACGCCGAGAGGAGCGCCGACAGCGCTCCCGCCGCGAGGTGGGTTGCGCCCGCCCGCCGTATGCCGGCGACGGTTGCGTTGCGCCGGCCGTCTCCGGCAGCGGGTGCAGGCCACTGTATTACCAAGCAAAAAACTCCGCCTTTGAGTTGACCGATGCAGACGAGACCTTTACAGTTCTTGGTACAGGGAGGTACCGGGGATGAAAAAACCCCGAGTCTACACACGCGAAGACGACGGCACCGTGTGGACGCGAATCGAGGGCTTGTATACCCGTCCGGCCACGGCCGAGGAACTGGAAGGCTATTGTCTCGATCTCGGCGACGCCGCCGGCCGCCCGGTCGAGGGCGACCGGGTGCCCGTCGCCGCGTAGGTTCTTCTCCCGCTGCCCGCCCCAATCTCGCGAGAGAGAACGCCGCAGGATCCGCCGGTTCCGGCTGATCAACTCCGGCGCCGCCCTGAAGACTCCGGGCGGGTCCCGCCCCCTCTTCCCGCGCCCTGATTTCCTTTGTCCTTGATAACCGTTGCCCTTAGGGTGCCGGGTCCGCGCGGCGGGTAGCGGCCGCGGACGGGGATAGTGCAAATCGGCGCGGGACAAGGCACATGGAAAAGGATCTGCCGACCCAGGCGCGCGCCGTGGTCATCGGCGGCGGAATCGTCGGCTGCAGCGTCGCCTACCACCTGACCAAGCTGGGCTGGACCGACGTCGTCGTGCTCGAACAGGGACGCCTGAGCGGCGGCACCACGTGGCACGCGGCGGGGCTCGTCGGGCAGCTCCGGTCCCACCCCAACATGACCTCGCTCATCCGCTACAGCACCGAGCTGTACGGCGCGCTGGAGGCGGAAACCGGGCTGGCGACGGGCTGGAAGCGGTGCGGCAGCCTGACCGTGGCGCGCACGCAAGACCGCATGATCCAGCTGCGCCGCACGGCCGCCCTGGCGCGCGCCTTCGGCGTCGAGGCCGAAGTGATCACGCCGGCGGAGGCGGGGCGCAAATGGCCGGTGATGCGCACCGATGACCTCATCGGCGCCATCTGGCTTCCCGGCGACGGCAAGGCCAATCCCACCGACCTCACCCAGGCCCTGGCCCGGGGCGCGCGGACGGGGGGCGCCCGGATCTTCGAGAAGACGCGGGTCACCGGCATCGCCGTCGAGAACGGCGCCGCGGCCGGGGTGCGCACCGAGGCCGGCGACGTCGCGTGCGAGGTCGTGGTCAACTGCGCCGGGCAATGGGCCAGGCAGGTGGGCCGGCTCGCCAACGTCACCGTGCCGCTGCATTCGTGCGAGCACATGTACATCGTCACCAAGGAGATCGACGGTGTCACGCCCGACCTCCCGGTGATGCGCGACCCCGACGGCTACGTCTACTTCAAGGAAGAGGTGGGCGGCCTGGTCCTCGGCGGCTTCGAGCCCCAGGCCAAGCCCTGGGGCATGGACGGAATCCCCGCCGATTTCGAGTTCACCCTGCTCCCCGACGACTGGGACCAGTTCGAAATCCTCATGGAGAACGGCCTCATCCGGGTGCCGGCCCTGGAGCACGCCGAGGTGCGCCAGTTCATCAACGGCCCCGAAAGTTTCACCCCGGACAACAATTTCATCCTCGGGGAAGCACCGGAGCTCAGGCATTTCTTCGTCGCCGCCGGGTTCAACTCCATGGGCATCGCGTCCGCCGGCGGCGCCGGGCGGGCGTTGGCGGCGTGGATCGTGGAAGGCGCCCCGACCGAGGACCTGTGGCCCGTGGACATCCGCCGGTTCGCCGGCTTCGAGGGCGACGACGCATTCCTCAAAGACCGGGTGTCCGAGGTCCTGGGGCTGCACTACATGATGCCGTGGCCGCTCAGGGAGCTGGAGAAGGCGCGGCCGGTGCGCCGCTCGCCGGTGTACGACCGCCTGCGGGCGAAGGGGGCCTGCTTCGGTTCCAAGATGGGCTGGGAGCGGGCGAACTGGTTCGCCACCGGGGGCGCGCCGGCACGGATGGAGTATTCCTGGGGGCGCGGGACCTGGTTCGACCGCGCCGCCGAAGAGCACCGCGCCGCCCGCGAGGCGGTGGCCGTTTTCGACCAGACCTCGTTTTCCAAGTTCCTGCTCCACGGCGGGGACGCGGAAGACGTTGTACAGCGCCTGTGCGCCAACGACATGGCCGTCGAGCCGGGACGGGTCGTCTATACCGGCCTGCTCAACGAGCGCGGTGGGTACGAAAGCGACCTCACGGTGACCCGTCTTTCCGGGGACACCTACTTCATCGTCAGCGGTTCGGCGCAGACGACCCGCGATCTGGACTGGATCAGGCGCAGCATTCCCCCTGAGGCCCGGGCCTCGCTTACCGACGTCACGTCGGACTACGCGGTTTTCGGGGTCATGGGGCCCAGCGCCCGCGCCCTGCTCACGGGCGTCGCCGGCGCCGACCTGGGCAACGAGGCCTTTCCCTTCGCCACCATGCGCGACATCGGCATCGGGCGGGCCCCGGTGCGGGCGCTGCGCGTCACCTACGTCGGTGAGATGGGATGGGAGCTCTATGTGCCGGTGGAGTTCGCGCCCGCCGTCTACGACGACCTTGTGCGGGCGGGGCGCGAACTCGGTCTGCGCGACGCCGGCTATTACGCCCTCGACTCCCTCAGGCTCGAAAAGGGGTACCGGGCCTGGGGGCGCGACATCGGCCCCGACTGCACGCCGCTGGAAGCCGGCCTCGCCTTCGCCGTCTGCCTGGACAAGCCGTTCACCGGCCGCGAGGCCCTGGTGCGCCAGCGGGAACAGGGGCTGACGCAACGGCTCGTCCAGTTCGTCCTCGACGACCCCGAGCCCCTGCTGTTCGGCGGTGAGCTGATCCTGCGCGACGGCCAATCCGTGGGCGAGGTTAGGTCGGCGGCCTACGGCCACACCCTGGGGAGGAGCGTCGCCCTGGGGTGGGTGCGCAACGCCGACGGCGTCGACCGGGCCTACATCGAGGCCGGCGCCTACGAACTCGACGTGGGCGGCGAGCGCTTCGCCGCCACGGCGCACCTCAGGTCCCCATACGATCCGAAGGGCGCGCGCATCCGGGCGTAGGGTGTGTACTCATAAAGAGCGTTGGGGCCGGATCAAGGACTTAACCCACCGATGTCCGCTAGTGACCGGGAGCGGACATTCCGCCCCGGCTCGCTTGAACAGGCGGTCGTCGGTTCCGGAAACCTACAGTATGGGCAGGAGGTCCTTCAACGCGTCCAACTTTGCCGATTGGTAATCCGACCGCCATGCCAACAGCGTCTTGATTCGGGCGACGTCGTTCGGCAAAGGGTAAAGTCGAAACTGTCCTTTCGGTGATACCATATCCAATACCGATTGGGGGACAACGGCGAAGCCCGTCCCGGCGGATACACTGGCAAGAATGGCAAGGTAGGAACCCATGACCATGATGCCGCCCGGAACAATTCCGGATTCCAACAGCCATTCCTCGAGATAACGGCGATAGGCGCAGCCGGTTCCAAACGCGACGACGGTCTTGCCGCTGATTTCGCTCGTGTTCTCCAGGGGTGGAAAGGATTGCGGCGCCACCAGCACCAATTCCTCCTCGAATACGGCTTGCGTGCTGATCGTCTCGAAGGACACGGGTTCGGCGGCAAAGGCAATCTCGACGTCATAGTTGAGCAGGCGGTCCATCAACCCACCGGCGGTGTCCGTTTCCAACTCGATCTCCACATCCGGATATAGTTGATGGTAGCGCGAGAGGATTTCCGGCAGCCGGGCGGCCGCCGTACTTTCCATCGTGCCAATCCGGAAGACGCCTCTCGGCTTGCCCTCGTTCAGGGCTTCCGAGGCCTCCGTCGACAATTGCAAGAGCCGTTCGGCATAGGACAGCAACAGGTGGCCGTCCGGGGTCAACGTGAGGCCTCGGTTCTGGCGCAAAAAAAGATTTTTCTCGAGGCGCTGCTCAAGCTGTTTGATGCGGGTGCTGATATTCGATTGCACGCGGTTCAATTTCATCGCCGCCTTGGTAACGCTTCCCTCGACCGCGACCGTTCGAAATATCTCAAGAGACCTCAGATCCAGCCCGTGCATTCATATCTCCTTTAGAGATATCAACATTCATCTTAATTCATTTTTTTTAATATATAGCAAGCGATAGGGTGTCGGCAAGCTCCACGACAATAGGTGTCCAGAGGTTGCCATGTCGCCGCAATCGTCGATCTTCCGCATTACCCTCGTCGGCTTGGTTTCGTTGGCGTTGGCCATGGGGATCGGGCGTTTCGCCTTTACCCCGTTGTTGCCGATGATGCGGGAAGACGGGTTGGTGAGCATCTCGGACGGTGGCTTCCTCGCCTCGATTCATTTTCTCGGATATTGGCTGGGTGCCGTTTTGGCGGTCAAAATTCCCTACACCCCCAGAACCACGTTGCGGGTGTCCCTGGTTGCCATCGGTGTCGGCACCTTAGGGATGGGCGTGACGGACGACTTCACGGTTTGGCTGATATTGCGTTGGCTCTCAGGCGTCTGCAGCGCCTGGACGCTGGTGCTGGTCAGCAATTACTACGTCAGGCATCTGGCCGACAATGGCCGCGCGGAATTTCAGGGCTGGATCTTCTCCGGTGTCGGCGCGGGAATTTCCATCGCCGGACTGGGCTGCCTGGCCTTCATGGTGAACCAGATCGGCAGTTCCCTGAGCTGGCAGATAATGGGCGCCATTTCTCTGATTGCGATTTGCGCGGTCTGTGTAAACATGGGGCCGGAAATTCCCGCCGTCCGGCTTGTCATCCATAATCGGGAATCACAACGAAGCCCGCTGGATTGGCGCACCGTCGTCGCGTATGGGGCAATGGGTATCGGCTACATCATTCCGGCCACATATCTGCCCGTCATGGCCCGCGAAATCGTTCAGTCTCCCTTGATATTCGGTTGGAGTTGGCCGGTGTTCGGTGCGGCGGCATTCGTGTCCACGCTCCTCGCCGCAAGGTTTCAAA
>JACZQZ010000052.1 GCA_022545455.1 Pseudomonadota bacterium | reverse complement strand
CGAGCAAGCGCAAAACAGAGCATCTCTCGAATCTCGGGCTCATCTTCAACGAGCAGAACGGTGTTGGCTGCCATCAGGGCGTCGCAGTCATGACAATTTGCGTACTACAGGTTGAACGGGTCATCTGGCGCGATCAATACTTGAACGACACATCGAGCATCAGGCGGTCGAAGTCCAGAGATTCTGTTGTGAGACTCTTACTCTCACCACATCGAGCCTTAGGGCTCAAGCCACCGTGCGTCTCCTCGCCGGTTGGCGGCTGACCTCGTCCTGGTCAGCGCTCCTGATGCTGGCGGAATAGTACCACAGGGCAATTTGCTATAGAACCAAAAAATCGACGACACGCCAGGTCGGCCCGGCCCTGAGCAAACGTCCGCCGCATTCCGGTCAGGAGACGCATGTGTGCGGGGAGCGCCGCAAGGACCTGGGTGAATCCCATAGTCGTTACGGATTCCATGCGAGCGTCGAGCCGGGCACCCGCCGCGGCCAACCGGACGCCTGGCGCCAGGTGCGGGCGTGGCGGCCCGGAAACGCCCGCCCGTCGACCGCGCGCCGGGTCGCGGCGGACACCGTTCGCACCCAATGGCGAACAGGCCGGCGCGCCCAAGAGCCGGCCGCGTCGTTCACCGCCCGGCGCAAGGCCCAGCTCGAGGGCTGGCGCCGAACCCTGGTGTGGCGGCGCGGGTCGTCTTAGTACTCCCTCGGCAAAAGCGGCGTGGCGCGGGCGCTGGGGTCGGCGCGGGCGCTGTCGTCGCCGTGCCGCCCGCGGGCGGCGGCGCCACATGACCGGTAGGATTTTCCAGTCCGGCGAATTACTATCCCTGTCTACACCTCCTGCCCGGTGTTCCCGGCGTCCTCCCGCCGATGCGAACGCCGGCGCGGCTCCCGGCAGCGTGGTCCCGGTGCGAGGGGTATGAGGGAATGAGGGCATAAGGCATGAGCGACCTGAAGCTCGGCGTGATCGGCAACAGCGCGTTCGGCGCCCTCATCGACCGCGGAGGCCGGGTGGTGTGGTCCTGCATGCCCCGCTTCGACAGCGACCCCGTGTTCTGCAGCCTGCTCAACGGCGGCGAGCACGGGGGGAACCCGGATACCGATTTCGGGTTCTTCGACATCCAGGTGGAAAATTTCACCAGCAGTGAACAGCGCTACCTGCACAACACCGCCATCCTGAGGACGACCCTCCACGACGCCGAGGGCGCGACATTGGAGATCACCGACTTCGCGCCGCGTTTCAAGCGCTTGGACAGGATGTTCCGGCCGGCGATGATGGTCCGCCATGTGGCGCCGATCACCGGCCATCCGCGCATCCGCGTGCGCCTGCGTCCGGCCAGCGCCTTCGGGGCCGAGCGCCCGGCATGCACGCGCGGCAGCAACCACATCCGCTATGTGGCGCCGGACCTGACGCTGCGCTGTACCACCGACGCGCCGATCTCGTACGTGCTGGACGAAATCCCGTTCGTGCTGGAGAGGCCGTTCACCATGCTTCTCGGGCCGGACGAAAGCCTGACCAGCCCGCTCGATGAGACCAGCCGCCAGTTCTTCAGAAGCACCCAGGAGTACTGGCTCGAGTTTTCCCGCTACCTGGCGGTGCCCTTCGAATGGCAGGACGCGGTGATCCGCGCCGCCATCACGCTGAAGCTGTGCAGCTTCGAGGAAAGCGGCGCCATCATCGCCGCCATGACCACGTCGATCCCCGAGGCGCCGGACAGCGGGCGCAACTGGGACTACCGCTATTGCTGGCTCCGGGACGCCTATTTCGTGGTCCAGGCCCTCAACCGGCTCGGCGCGACGCGGACCATGGAAGACCATCTGGATTACATCACCAACATCGTTGCCGGCGCCGAGCATGGCCGTCTGCAGCCCGTCTACGGCATCACCCTGGAAAAGCGTCTGACCGAGTCCAAGGTGCCGACGCTGGCCGGCTATCGCGGCATGGGACCGGTGCGCACCGGCAACCAGGCCCATGAGCACGTCCAGAACGACGTTTACGGAAGCGTCATCATGGCCGTCACGCAGGTGTTTTTCGACCAGCGCCTGACGCGGCCCGGGGATGTCCGCCTGTTCGAAAGCCTGGAGGAGATCGGCAACCGGGCCCTGGAGTTGTACGACAAGCCCGACGCCGGCATGTGGGAACTGCGCACCAAGAGCCGGGTGCATACGTACTCGAGCGTCATGTGCTGGGCCGGCGCCGACCGCCTGGCGAAGATCGCCCGACGCCTGAAGTTGCCCGAGCGCGCCACCTTCTGGCGCGAGAACGCCGACAGGATACGCGCCGTGATCCTGGAAAAGGCCTTCGACGCCAAGCAAAACACCTTCGTCGAGAGTTTCGGCGGCAGCGAGGTGGACGGCAGCCTGCTCTTGCTCCTGGAACTCGATTTCATCGACGCCGCCGACCCCCGCTTCATCGGCACGGTCGAGGCCGTCGAGCGGCGGCTCAAACGGGGCCAGCACCTGTTCCGCTACGCCCAGGAGGATGACTTCGGGGTGCCCCAGACCGCGTTCAACGTATGCACGTTCTGGTACATCGACGCGCTCGCGGCCGTCGGCCGGGGCGACGAGGCGCGCGAGCTTTTCGAAAACATGCTACGCTGCCGCAACTCCCTCGGCCTGCTCTCGGAAGACATCGACCCGGACACGGGCGAACTGTGGGGGAACTTTCCGCAGACCTATTCCATGGTCGGGTTCATCAACTCCGCCATGCACCTGAGCAAAAGCTGGAGAGAGGCGTTTTGAGTCGTCTCGTCGTCGTTTCCAACCGGGTGGCCGTGACCCCCGACGCCAAGACAAGGGCCGGCGGCCTGGCCGTCGCGCTACAGGATGCGTTGCGCAAACACGGCGGCGTCTGGTTCGGGTGGAGCGGCAAGGTGGTGCCCAAGACGACGGCCGAACCGACCATTACCAAGGACGGTGCCATCACCTATGCCACCGTCGACCTGTCGCGCAAGAACTGGGCCGAATATTACAACGGCTTCGCCAACCGGAGCCTTTGGCCCCTGTTCCATTACCGCCTCGACCTGACGGCGTTCAGCAAGCAGAACTATTCCGGCTATCTGCGGGTGAACACCATGTTCGCCGAAAAGCTGCTGCCCCTGCTCAAGCCCGGCGATCTGATCTGGGTGCACGACTATCACCTCATCCCGATGGGCGAGGAACTGCGCAAGAAGGGCGTGACCCAACCCATGGGATTCTTTCTGCACACCCCCTTCCCGGCCATGGAAATCTTCACCGCCCTGCCGTCGCATTACGCCCTGGTGCGGGCGTTGTGTTCCTACGACGTGGTCGGCTTCCAGACCGAGAACGACCTGCGCGCCTTTCTCGACTACATCATCCACGAGGCCGGCGGCAGCATCCTGGGCGACCACCTGATCCGCGCTTTTGGACGCACGGTCAGGGTCGAGGTGTTCCCCATCGGCATCGACACCGAGGACTTCGTCGAGAGCGCCAAGCAGGCGGCCGACTCGGAAAGCACCAAACGCCTGCGCGATCGCGTCGGTAAGCGTTTGTGGCTCATCGGCGTCGACCGGCTGGACTACAGCAAGGGGCTGGTGGAGCGGTTTCATTCGTTCGAGCGCCTGTTGGAAACCCGTCCCGAATACCGGGGCAAGGTGACGTTGATGCAGATCGCTCCCCCGTCCCGCTCCGAGGTGCCCGAGTACAGGGAAATCCGGCGCAACCTGGAGACCGAGGCCGGACACATCAACGGCCGCTTCGCCGATTTCGACTGGACCCCCATCCATTACCTGAACAAGAGCTTCAAGCGTCACAACCTGGCCGGATTTTTCCGCGTCAGCCGGATCGGCCTGGTGACGCCGCTGCGCGACGGCATGAATTTCGTCGCCAAGGAGTACGTGGCGGCGCAGGATTCCCGTGACCCCGGGGTGCTGGTGCTGTCGCGTTTTGCCGGCGCGGCGCGGGAACTGGATGCCGCCCTGCTGGTCAATCCCTTCGACTACGACGCGGTGGCGGACGCCATGGCCAGGGGAATCGAGATGCCCCTGGAGGAGCGGCGCGAACGGTGGGCCGCCATGATGGAAAAACTGAGAGGCAACACGCTGAGCACCTGGCGCGACAATTTCCTCAAGGCCCTCGGCGAGGGGCCGTATTAGGGCCCAAATGGCGGCAAGACCCGAAGCGCTCCACCGGCCCGGCCTGATCGCCGATATCGGGGGCACCAACGCGCGCTTCGCCCTCAGCGAAGCGGACGGCACGGTGCGCGACGCCGTCGTGCTGGCGTGCAGGGACTTCCCCGATCTCGCCGCCGCGGCCGAGTCCTTCCTGGCACGCATCGCCCCGCCGGCGCCGCCCAGGCGCGCGGCGATGGCCGTCGCCTCCCCGGTGAGCGGCGATCGCGTGGACATGACCAACCACTCGTGGTCGTTTTCCATCGACGATGTGCGCCGGCGCCTGGACCTGGATGACCTTCGGGTGATCAACGACTTCACCGCCATCGCCCTGGCCATCCCCCATCTGGGCGACGGGGACCGTCTTCAGGTGGGCGGCGGCGAGGCCACCCCCGGCGCCCCCATCGCCGTTCTCGGCCCGGGCACCGGGCTCGGCGTCTCGGCCCTGATTCCGGCCGGCGGCGGCTGGGTGCCCCTGGCCACGGAAGGCGGCCACGTGACCATGGCGCCGGCCACCGGGCGCGAAAGCGCCGTGCTCGCCCATCTCGGCCGGTCCGGCCACGTATCGGCGGAACGGGTGCTGTCCGGCGCCGGGCTGGTCAATCTGTATGGGGCGATTCGCGCGTTGGACGGCGCAACGGCGGACGGGGACGTGACCCCGGCCGGGGTGACGGAGCGGGCGCTCGACGGCTCGTGCCCCTTCGCGGCGGAGGCCCTGGACATGTTCTGCGCCATGCTCGGCACGGTGGCGTCGAACCTGTGCCTCAGCCTCGGCGCCCGCGGCGGCGTCTACGTGGCCGGCGGCATCGTGCCCAGGCTGGGAACGGCGTTCGCCGAGTCCGGGTTCCGCCGGCGCTTCGAGGACAAGGGACGGTTCTCCGCCCACCTGGCCACCGTCCCCACCTTCGTGCTGACCCACAAGATGCCCGCCTTCCTGGGACTGAGCCACCTGCTGCAGGCGGCGGAGACGTAGGCTTTCAGATCACCTTGGCGTCGCGCAGGCGCGCCATCTCTTCCCCCGACAGGCCGAGCAGGTTTCCCAGCACGTCTTCGTTGGCGTCGCCCAGGGCCGGGCCGAGATGCGCGATCCGGCCCGGCGTCGCCGACAGCCTGGGGATCACCGAGGGGACGACAACCTCGCCCACCTCGGGGTCGTCGATGGTGACCAGGTTGCCGCGCGCCTTGAAGTGGGGATCGGCGAAGATGTCGGCGATGGTGTTCAGCGGCCCGCAGGGCACCTCGTGGGCCAGGCAGATCTCCATCACTTCGGCCAGGCTCATCGACCCCACCCACCGGCTGGCCAGCCGGTCCACCTCGTCGCGGTTGGCCAGGCGCCGGGCCTGTTGGCCGTAGCGCCCGGCCGACGCCAGCTCGGGCTGTCCCATGGCCTCGGCCAGGCGCCCGAACATCTTGTCGGTGGTACACGCGATGGCCACCCAGCGGTCGTCCCGGGTCTGGAAATGGCCGTGCGGGCAGGCGTTCGCGGTACCGGCGCCCTCGCGGTCGCGCACCTTTCCGGTGCGCCCGTAGACCGGTGCCATCTCGTCCAGCATGCGGAAAACGGCTTCGTAGAGACCGATGTCGATGTACTGGCCACGCCCGGTCCTGTCCCGGTGCCTGAGCGCCAGCAGGACACCCACGGCGCCATACAGGCCCGACATGTAATCGGCGAGCGACGTCGAGCCCGGCGTCACCGGCGTCTCGCCCGGCATGCCGGCAAGGTTGGACAGCCCGCCGACGGCATGGGCGATGCGGGCGAAGCCGGGACGGTCCTTATACGGTCCGGTCTGCCCGTAGCCGGAGATCCGGAGCATGATCAGCCCCGGGTTCCGGGCGCTCAGGGTCTCCCAGCCGACGCCCCATTTCTCCAGGGTGCCGGGACGGAAGTTCTCGCAGACAACGTCGGACTTGGCGACCAGGCGCCTGAACAGGTCCGCCCCTTCTCGGTGGCGCAGGTTCAGGGTCACCGACCTCTTGTTGCGCCCTTCGGACAACCACGCCAGCGTCGAGTCGGCCCGCCCGGTGGGCGTCCCGAAGCGGCGAAAGGGATCGCCGGAGCCGGGCTGCTCGACCTTGATCACCTCGGCCCCGAACTCGCCCAGGATGGCGGTGCAGTAGGGGGCGGCGATGAACGTGGCGACGTCGAGCACGCGCACGCCCGAGAGGGGAAGGCCGTTTTCGCTCATGGGTCCGCTTTTAGCCCGGATATTTCATGAAGGGAACGGGAATTGCGGCGAGCAATGTTCGTCCAAGGTGGCGTGCGAAGCCGAAAGCCATGGCCGGGGCCGCCGCAAAACCGGTCAGCGGTGAACGGGACACATTGGACCTTCGTCGAAACCGGCGCCATCCGTCGAAGGGCAAGCACCGGCGTTCCGTGCGCCAGCGCCTTCATGAAATATCCGGGTCAGCCCCGCCCCTTGGTTTGGGCGATGCGCTTGTCCCGGCGGCCGAGCAGGCGGAGCACGGTCGCCGCGAACGCGCCGGCCTCGCGCACATAACCCCCGTACCACCGCCAACGGGGCTCTCCGCAACGTTCGCGGACCGCGGCGCCGGAGGCGGTTATGCCTAAACGGCGGAAGAGGAACAGCGCCCGGGGCAGGTGGAACGGATCGCTCACCACCAGGGCGCGGGCCCAGTCCCGGTCGTCCATGATGCGGGCCGTATAGAGCGCGTTCTCGAAGGTGCGCGTCGCCTTGTCCTCGATGATGATCCGGTCTTCCGGGACGCCGTGCTCGAGGGCCAGCGCGCGCATGGCCTCGGCCTCGGTGGGCCGGGTTCCGATGGCGCCGCCGGTGACGATCAGGTGTCCGGCTTTGCCCTCGTGGAACAGGCGCGCCCCGTGGGCGACCCGGCGCCTGAGCGCCGGCCCGAGGCCGGCGCCGAGGATGACGATGACATCGTGCCGGGCGGCCATGTCAGGGTGAAAATGCCGCCGTCGCCGTCATCGCCAGGGCGCCTTCCGCGTCCTCGGCCCACACCTTGGCCGAGGCGCCGTCGGGCGCCGGTTCGCCGGCGACGGTGAAGGCCGCGTCGTCGAACAGGGGCCCGAGGGCGCGGTAGTCGAATACCTTGACGGTGGCCTGGGGGCGTTCCCGGCGGCACAGGTCGAGCAGAAGGGTGGCGATCAGCGGACCGTGCACGACCAGGCCGGGATAGCCTTCGACGTCGGTGACGTAGCGGTGGTCGTAGTGGATGCGATGGGCGTTGAAGATCAGCGCCGAGTAGCGGAACAGCATCACCGGATCGGGGCGGACGGTCCTCCGCCAGACCGCTTCGCCGGGCGCCGGGCGCGGCCGCGCGGGGGCATTCTCTTCGCCGCGGTAGACGATGTCGTGGTCCTCGATCAGGGCCGGGCCGTCGGGCCCGGAGATCTCGTGGCGCACCCGCACGAAGACAAGGGGCCCGCTGTGGCCCTCCTTCGCCGTGACGTCGCTGACCTCGGAGATGCGCCGCATCCGGTCGCCCACCCTGAGGGGCTTCAGGAACTCCAGGCGCCCGCCCGCCCACATGCGCCGGGGCAGGGGCACCGGCGGCAGGAAGCCGCCCCTTTCCGCGTGGCCGTCCGCGGCCAGCTCGGAGGCCCGTGTGCGCGGCAGGAAATAGAGCCAGTGTCCGCCCGGCGGCACGGCGTCCCCCGGCCGCGGCTCCGCATCGTCGCGGTCGAGCGTCGCCGACAGCCCCTGCAGGGGACCGGCGGCGGCGACGTCCACCGCTTCCTCCCGCCGTCCGATCCAGCCTCGCAGGTGATCCAGGTCGACGGTCATCGGGCAAATGTCCCGTCCATGACGCCGCTATGGTCGCCCATGTGGGGCGCCCGGTCCAGGGCACGTTTTCGCCGTGCGCCGCGCCCGCCCCGGCCGGGGCGGCGGTGACAAAGGCGGGGTTATCTCAGGTATCAGATCATGAAAAGCCGGCTCAAGGCCTCGGCGAGGTCGTCGCCGAACGTGGGGCTCTTGTGGATCACGGGCACTGCATCGGGGAGCAGTTTCAGGTACTCGTCATCGGCGTCCAGGCTGGTGATCAGCGCCATCGAGATGTTGCGGGTGGCGGGCATGGTGGCAAGCGCGATGGCCAAGTCGATGCCGCTGAGGTCGGGCATGACGGCCGAGATGATAACCATGTCCGGCTTGGTCCGGACGATCAGGGGAAGGGCCTCGAAGGTCGACGTGACCGTGGTGATGCGGTAGCCGCACTGCTGCATTTCGCGTTCGACGAACCGGGTCGCCGTGCCGTGCAGCATGACCAGCATGACCTCGACATCGCGGACCTCGATATCTTCCATGTCCGATCCGCGTTTGGCCGGCAGCCTGCGCACGGCTTCCGCGGGATCCGCGTCCAGCGGCGCCCGGCCTTCGACGAGATCGACAAGGGTATCGACGAACACCTGCAGGTCCTCGAAGGCCCGCGCCGTCGGCTCCCCGACGTGGGCCAGGTAGTCTTCCATGCGGCGGGCCACGGTGCCGATCAGCCGGACGCCGAAGGTGTTGGCCTGGCCGCACAACGGAATGGCCACGCGGTGGACCTCGGCGATCAGTTCGTTTGCAGGCTTGCGGCCGTGGCGGGCCGCGTCCAGGCTGACGTCCAGGTCGCGCAGCAACTCCGCTGCCTCGTCGAGGAACTCCCGGCGAAGTTCTTCAACCACCTCTTCCGCGCCACCGGCGTAGACGCCACTCGTTTCGTCCGGCATGGACTCTCCAAGGAGAATATCTTTTCCTAATTTCTACGTGGGGGCTGCAATGGCCACCCGCAACACCGCATACGCACCGGACCCTGGGCCGCGGTCAATAGGACCGGGGCAGCCCGAGCACGTGCTCGGCCAGGTAGGCGAGGACCAGGTTGGTGGAGATGGGCGCCACCTGGAACAGGCGCGTCTCGCGGAACTTGCGTTCGACGTCGTATTCCTCGGCGAAGCCGAAGCCGCCGTGGGTCTGCAGGCACATGTCGGCGGCCTGCCACGACGCGTCCGCGGCGAGCAGTTTCGCCATGTTGGCCTCGGCCCCGCACGCCTCGCCGCCGTCGAAGAGCGCGGCGGCTTTGTTGACCATCAGGTCGGCCGCCTCGGTGGCCGCGTAGGCGCGGGCGATGGGGAACTGGATCCCCTGGTTCTGGCCGATGGGCCGGTCGAAGACGACGCGCTCCGTGGCATAGGTCCGGGCCTTTTCGATGAACCAGCGGGCATCGCCGATGGCCTCGGCGGCGATCAGGATGCGCTCGGCGTTGAGGCCGTCGAGGAGGTAGCGGAAGCCCCGGCCCTCCTCGCCGATCAGGCTGTCGGCGGGAATGCGCAGCTCGTCGAAGAAGACCTCGGTCGTGTGGTGGTTGATCATGGCGCGGAGGGGGCGGATGGAAAGGCCGTGGCCCAGGGCCTGGCGCATGTCGAGAAGGAACACCGACATGCCGTCGTGGGGCTTTTCGCCGGCCTCGCGCGGCGCGGTGCGGGCCAGCAGCAGCATCAGGTCGGAGTGCTCGGCGCGCGAGGTCCACACCTTCTGGCCGTTGACCACGTAGGCGTCGCCGTCGCGCACCGCAGTGGTGCGGATGCGGCTGGTGTCCGTGCCGCTGGTCGGCTCGGTGACGGCGAAGGCCTGCAGGCGCAGCTCCCCCGCCGCGATCCCGGGCAGGTACGCCGCCTTCTGCGCTTCGCTGCCGTGGCGCAGCAGCGTGCCCATCACGTACATCTGGGCGTGGCAGGCGCCGCCGTTGCCGCCCTGTTTGTGGACTTCCTCGAGGATCGCCGCCGCCGCCCCGATGCCGAGGCCGCTGCCGCCGTAGGCCTCGGGAATCAGGACCGCCAGGAAGCCGGCCTCGGTCATGGCCTGGACGAACGCCGTGGGGTAGCCGCGTTCGCGGTCGAGCGTGCGCCAGTACTCCCCGGGGAACCCGGCCGCAAGCGCGCGCACGGAGGCGCGGATGTCTTCATAGGTTTCCATCATGGTCCGTATCCGGGTAAAAGTGGGCCCTCCCCGGTTTTAGCCGAAAGGCCGATGCCGTGACCAGTGACTCATACCAAGGAGCGCTGATCATGACCCATAGGGACGGCGTACCAAGGTTTTCGGCGAGGAGCGTGCGCCGTGGCGATGCGGGTGACTGTCCTCAGGAAGGCGTCCTGACGGGGTGCCGGCGGGCGCGCCGGTTCGGGTTCAGCCCCTGCAAAACCGGGACACGAAGGCGGATCAGGCCGCCCACCGCCATTACTGCGCCAGAAAGTGATCGATGCCCGCCTGGGCGCAGACGATGTCCTCGTCCGGGGTGCCCGAACTGGCGCCGATTCCGCCGATCACGGTGTCGTCGATCTTCACCGGCAATCCGCCGCCCATGATGGTGAACCGGCCGTCGCAGGCGGTATGGATGCCGAAGACCAGATTTCCCGGAACACAGAGTTCGTTGTATTCATGGGTGGGACGCCGGGCGACGGCGGCGGTGTAGGCCTTGTCCTGGGCGATGGAGACACTGACGATCTTGCCGCCGTCCATGCGCGAGAACGCGATCAGGGTGCCCGATTCGTCGACCACCGCGAGACACATGGGGACGCCGATTTCGGCCGCCTTCCGTTCCGCCCCGTCGATGAGAACGCGGGCCCCTTCGTAGGACAGACGTTTTATGGAAAGCGTTGCGGTGCGCGTCATGGTTTTCCCCGCGGCCGGACAATGTTCCAGCCTATCTTATACCAAGGAGCGCCGCGGCATCCATGTCCCGGAAACGGCCGCCGCCGCCCGGCCGTCACCGGCGGCAGCCCCTCAGCCGGCCACCTGTCCCGCCACCACGCCGGCGAGGACGATCAGGCCGAAATTCCGGTTGGACTTGAATTTGGCCAGGCAGTCGAGCGCATCGGCGGTGTCGACCATCGCCGCCTGCCATGTCAGGTGCGCCGCGCCGAGGGCGAGAACGGCGAAAAAGGGCCACGCCAGCGCCGCCAGATGGCCGGCCACGGCGAGCAGGGCGAGGGCGCCCCCATAGAAGGCGAACAGCCAGGGGCGCGTCGCGCCGCCCAGTTTCAGCGCCGTCGATTTGAGGCCGATGAGGCTGTCGTACTCCTTGTCCTGGTGGGCGTAGATGGTGTCGTAGCCGAGGGTCCACAAAACCCCCGCCCCATAGAGGGCGAGGGCCGGCGCGCCGAGCTCGCCCCTCACCGCCGCCCAGCCCAACAACGCCCCCCAGTTGAAGACCAGGCCGAGCACCAGTTGCGGCCAATAGGTGATGCGCTTCATGAACGGGTACACGGCGATGAGCGGCAACGCGCCCGCCCCCAGCGCGATGGCGAAACCGTTGAACTGGGTCAACACGGCCAGGCCGGCAAGCAGTTGCAGGCCGAGAAAGACAACGGCGTTGCGCACGCTCACCGCGCCGCTGGGAATGGGCCGGGTGGCGGTCCGGGCGACGCGGCCGTCGATGTCGCGGTCGACGATGTCGTTGAGGGTGCAGCCGGCGCCGCGCATGATCAGGGCGCCGACGGCGAAAAGGGCGAACATGCGCGCATCCGGCCACGACGGCATGGCCAGGGCGACGCTCCACCAGCAGGGAAGCACGAGGAGCCAGGTGCCGATGGGGCGGTCGATCCGCGCCAGGCGCAGGTAGGGCCGCATACCCCTGGGCACCCATCGCTCCATCCGGTTCCCGGCATGGATGTCGGAGGCGGCGGAATGGACCGTGTCGGTCATAGGGGAATTAATACGCCATCCGGGCCGGCACACGCAAACACCGCCCGCCCGCCGGGAGCCGCACGACGGGCCCGAGGAATCCTGACCGGTGCGGCGGGCGGTTTTGCGCCCGCCGAGCTTGACGCCCTGCGCCCTTGGAGCTTGACGCCCCGTAATAACTTCCCTTTGCTAGGTGCTAGGTGCTAGGTGCTAGGGCGGTGGGGCGGGGATCGCGTCTCCCGCGCACCGACGCCCCCGGGGGGACACGGGGGGTGCCCCCCGGGCAACGATATGCGGGGGACGCCCCCGCGGCCCCCGGGGGGACACGGGGGGTGCCCCCGGGCAACGATATGCGGGGGACGCCCCCGCGGCCCCCGGAGGGACCGGCGTTCATCGGTGGCCGGCATCGGTCCTTCACCCCGCGCGCCGGCCATCGAGGGCAAGGCACGATTCACGACATGGCGCATCCCATCCCCGATAGCGGTGATCCGATCACCGACAAGCGGCCCCTGGTGGAATTCCTGGAGGCCGGATGCAAGCCCGCGCAAGACTGGCGCATCGGCACCGAGCACGAGAAGTTCGCCTATCACCGGGATGACCTCAGGCGGCTGGACTACGAGGGCGAGCGCGGCGTGCGCGCCATCCTCGAGGGGCTTACCCGGTTCGGCTGGGAACCGGTGCTGGAGGCCGGGAAAACCATCGCGCTAACCAAGTCGGACCAGAGCTCCATCACCCTCGAGCCGGGCGGGCAGATCGAACTGTCCGGGGCGCCCGTGGAGACCATCCACCAGACCTGCAAGGAGGTCACCGACCACCTGGCCCAGGTGAAGGCCCTGGCCGGCGACATGGACATCGCCTTCCTCGGCCTCGGCTACCAGCCCAAATGGCCGATCTCCGAGACCCCGTGGATGCCCAAGGCGCGCTACGCCATCATGCGCAAATACATGCCGACGAAGGGCAAGCTGGGACTGGAGATGATGCTGGCCACGTCCACGGTGCAGGTGAACCTGGATTTCGACTCGGAAGCCTCCATGGTGCGCATGTTCCGCATCGGACTGGCGTTGCAGCCCATCGCCACCGCGCTGTGGGCCAACTCGCCGTTCAAGGAAGGCAGGCCGAGCGGATACCTGAGCTACCGCAGCCACGTGTGGACCGACACCGACCCGGACCGGTGCGGCATCCTTCCCTTCGTTTTCGAGGACGGCTTCGGGTTCGAGCGCTACGTCGACTACATGCTCGACGTCCCCATGTACCTGGTCCACCGGGACGGCGGGTACATCGACGCGGCGGGCCAGTCCTTCCGCGACTTCCTGGCCGGCACCCTGCCGGCGCTGCCCGGCGAGCGTCCGACCATCGCCGACTGGTCGGACCACCTGACCGCCGCCTTTCCCGAGGTCCGGCTCAAGCAGTTCCTGGAAATGCGCGGCGCCGACGGCGGGCCGTGGAGCCGGCTCTGCGGCCTGCCCGCGTTCTGGGTCGGGCTGCTCTACGACGCCACGGCCAGGGACGCCGCCTGGGAACTGGTCGAGGACTGGACGGCCGAGGAGCACGAGACCTTGCGCCGCGACGTGCCGCGCCTGGCCCTGAACACGCCGTTCCGGAACCGGTCCGTCGGCGACCTGGCCGTGGACGCCCTCGAGATCGCCGACGAGGGACTGCGCCGCCGGGCGCGGCTGGACGACGTCGGGCGCGACGAGGCCCATTTCCTCAACCCCCTGTTCCAGATCGCCCAGTCGGGCTTCACCCCGGCCGAGGAGCTGCTGGGCGCCTACCGGCGGCGCTGGAATCAAAGCGTCGATCCGGTGTTCAGGGAATACGCCTACTGAGGCCCGCCGGCGGGCGCGCCCCGATGTGGCCTTACGGCCATCGGGGGGCTCCGCCCCCACGCCCCCCGCCAGGGGTTAACCCCTGGACCCCGTTAGGTCATGGACTCATTAAGTGGTGTTGCGCGTGGCGATGTCCGCTCGACCCCGCAAAGCAGACCATTCTTAGGGCAGGCGCTAAGGTCCCCTAATGACCCAAAGCGGACATTAAGGCAGGCCGCCCTCGACGTCCGCAAATGACCCTAAGGCGAAGTTCCGCTCTCGTCAGATAATCTGCCTGATTTCTACGAACCGGAACGCCGAGACCTGGCCGTCGCTTGAAGCTTGCATAGTTTTGACAATAGCTGCACTAGAATTGGACATGGTCGAGCCGGCAGGTCTGTTTATCCGAGTTTCCCCAGAGGAACTTCGGTGCAAGGTTTTCTGTGCCGACGGACGACCGGCACCGGCCCGCGAACTTGGGGCAAGCACGAAAAAAACCCGCCCGAATTCGGACGTATCCGGGGGCCGGCGACGATGATCGGCGACTACTTGACCGGGACGGTCAGGGGTTTGCCAATATCTCCGACCTGGAAAACAAGAAATCTCGCCCCTTTGGTGGAACTGATGTTGTTGGCCACCATGTTCCGGTCCGGAAGCTCGTGCAGCACGTCGCCGGGGCCGATGACCTGCGCCGGCTCGCCCTCGACCTCAATCTTGATCGAGCCCTGGATCATGTAGACGAAGACGTGGCCGGGATGGAAATGATTGTCGATCTTCCAGCCGGGACCAACGTCGAATAGGACGACGTTGGCCTCCTTGCCGGCGATGCCGGCGAGCGGCGTTTTCAACAGGCTCTTGACCGCCGGCTTGGTCTCATGCGCGGCAGCGCCTTGCGCACCCACGAACGAAAACGCCACCACCGCGGCAAACAGCGCCAAGGATATTCGATTCATGTTTTCCCCTCCCTAAAGTTCCCGACCCCCGAGGCCAAGCCGACATTTCCCAGATGACTTCCAGAATTGCGGAAATCTTACCCCGTACCATCGTCGAGCGAACAGAATTTTCTCCACAGCCATCCGATGACCTGATTTTTCGTTTTTCCTGTGTCCGGAAGGCCATTTGCCCACATTTTCCGTCATCCAGACCCACCCCTCTTGTCGATTTCACCTGGCCGTCTATTTACCCGGCCTGCGCCGGAGCGGGTCTTGGTCGCAGATCATCAATCAGGCTCAGGATTTTCCGGAACAGTTCCCTCGGCACCGCCACCTCGGCCAATTGGAACGTGACATACCGCCCGTGATGGACGACCTTGGCACCGACCTTCACCAGCTTTTCCCGCAGCGTGCTCAGCGACCATTCAATGTCGGCTATTGGCTATTAGCGGACATCCAGCGCGGGTCTACCGAACGTCCGGTGTTGGCCCTAAAGCGGACATCGGCACGCCGCCGCTGACCCAACTCTCGTTTATGGGTACACGATCTAATCGGGATCCAAGGGCCGCCGGCCCTTGGTGGGGATCAAAAGGGGCAACGCCCCTTAATTGCGCGACCTTGAGGGAGCCATGGCCCTGCCGGAGGCCGCCGGCACGGGCGAGGGCGTGTCCCTTTCCCCCGAGAAGGCCGCGCATGCGTTCCACGGGACCATGGAGCCGCTCGGGTTGGCGACGCCCGACGTGGTGCGGCGCCGGGTCGAGGCCCGGCGCGGCCGATGCCCATCGATCGGTCGAGAATTTACCCGGCCAAATCCTAGCCTCAGACCGCGGTGCCGCCCACGGTCAGGCTGTCCACCTTGATCGTCGGCTGGCCGACGCCGACGGGCACGCCTTGTCCTTCCTTGCCGCAGGTGCCGATGCCCGGGTCCAACGCCATGTCGTTGCCGATCATGGACGCCTTGGTCAACACGTCGGGGCCGTTGCCGATCAGGGTCGCGCCCTTGACCGGGGCGCCGACGCGGCCGTCCTCGATGACGTAGGCCTCGGTGCACGAGAAGACGAACTTGCCCGACGTGATGTCCACCTGGCCGCCGCCGAAACTGACCGCGTACAGGCCCTTCGCGACCGAGCCGATGATCTCGGCGGGGTCGTGGGGGCCGGCCAGCATGTAGGTGTTGGTCATGCGCGGCAGCGGCACGTGGGCGTAGCTCTGCCGGCGGCCGTTGCCGGTGGCCTTCACGCCCATCAGGCGGGCGTTCAGGCGGTCCTGCATGTGGCCGACGAGGATGCCGTCCTCGATCAGCACCGTGCGCTCGGTGGGCGTGCCCTCGTCGTCGATGGTCAGCGAGCCGCGCCGGTCCGCCATGGTGCCGTCGTCGATCACGGTGACGCCGGGGGTGGCGATGCGCTGTCCCATCAGGCCGGCGAAGGCGGACGTCTTCTTGCGGTTGAAATCGCCCTCCAGGCCGTGGCCGATGGCCTCGTGGAGCAGGATGCCAGGCCACCCCGGCCCCAGGACCACCGCCATCTCGCCGGCCGGCGCCGGAACGGACTCGAGGTTGACCAGCGCCTGGCGCAGCGCCTCGTCCACCGCCGGGCGCCAGGTCTCCGGCTTCAGGTAGCGCTCGTAGGTGACCCGCGCGCCGATCCCGTAACTGCCGGTCTCCAAGCGCTCGCCCTTGCCGACGACGACCGAGACGTCGAGCCGCACCAGGGGCCGGATATCGGCGACGCGGACCCCGTCGGGGCGCAGCACCTGCACCGCCTGCCACTGGCCGGTGAGCGAGACCGACACCTGGCGCACCCGTTCGTCCGTGGCGCGGACGTAGGCGTCCATGTCGGTGAGCAGCTTCACCTTGCTCGCGAAATCCACCAGGTTGAGGGGGTTGTCGTCGACATAGAAGCTTTGGTTGGTGCCGCCGGGGGGCGCGGCGAAGGTGCCCCCGTGCCCGGCCTGTACGGCCTTCACCGTGTCGCCGGCGCGCCGGATGGCGTCCTCGCTGAGCTCGGAGGCGTGCGCGTAGCCGGTGGATTCGCCGGCGATGGCGCGCAGCCCGAAGCCCTGGGAGGTATCGAAGCTGGCGCTCTTCAGCCGGCCGTCGTCGAAGACCAGGCTTTCGGACTGGCGGTATTCCAGGAACAGCTCGCCGTCGTCGGCGCCGTTCAGGGACTCCGTGACGATGGCCTCGACGCGCCCCTGGTCAAGGCCGGCGCGGGTGAAGAACAGCTCGTCGGTGGCGGCAAGGTCGCTCATGGCGGGGTGCTCCTGAAACGGGCCACGCCGGCGGGAATATCCGCCCGGCGGGGTTTCGCAAAGGCGTCATCGCCGGTCATGCCCCCTAATATAGGGCCGCGCGGGCGGAATTCAGGCGAAATCGACCAAGGCGCGGCCAACCCCCACGCCACGCCCGCCATTTCCCCTTGACCTTGGGCGGGCGGCCCGGTATTTCACCAGACACGTGGTGATTTGGCCGACCGGCTTGCGGCCACGTAAAACAACCCGCTAAAAGGTCTGCGCATGTGAATCCCTGCCTGACCGGAGCGGTCGGGTTTTTTTGTGGCCGGTCCGATGGAAGCGGAGGGACCACAATGAGCGACGCCCCGCCACGGGAAGAGTCCTGGCGCACGGCCACGCGGCTGGTCCGCGGCGGCATCGAGCGCTCCCAATTCGACGAAACCAGCGAGGCCCTGTACCTGACGTCGGGCTATGTCTACGGCTCGGCCGAGGAGGCCCAGCGCGCCTTCAAGGGCGAGGACAAGCGCTACATCTATTCGCGCTACGCCAACCCCACCGTGACCATGTTCGAGACCCGCCTGGCCATGCTGGAAGGGGCCGAGGTGTGCGTCGCCACCGCCAGCGGCATGGCCGCCGTGTTCGCCGCCCTGGCCAGCCAGCTCAAGGCCGGGGACCGGGTGGTGGCGTCCCGCGCGCTGTTC
Source organism: Pseudomonadota bacterium (assembly GCA_022545455.1). Classification (GTDB taxonomy): domain Bacteria; phylum Pseudomonadota; class Alphaproteobacteria; order Rhodospirillales; family 2-02-FULL-58-16; genus JACZQZ01. The sequence goes on along the minus strand of JACZQZ010000052.1, from coordinate 1,036 downwards.
GGCTCGTGCCACTACATCATCTCGGAGTTGCTGCCGTGCTACGGCATCGAGACGGTGCTCGTCGACGGCACGGACCTGGACCAGTGGAAGGCGGCGCTCGGCCAAAGGACCCACTGCGTATTCCTGGAGACCCCGTCCAACCCGGCCCTCGAGATCATCGACCTCAAGGCCGTGTGCGACCTCTCCCACGACGCCGGCGCCTGCGTCATCGTCGACAACGTGTTCGCCACGCCCATCCTGCAAAAGCCGTTCCTGTTCGGCGCCGACATCGTCATGTACTCCGCCACCAAGCACATCGACGGCCAGGGCCGCACCCTGGGCGGCGCCATCCTGACGAACGACCTGGACTTCGTCGACACCTACCTGACGCCGTTCATGCGCCACACGGGCCCGTCCCTCAGCCCGTTCAACGCCTGGGTGCTGCTCAAGGGCCTGGAGACCCTGGAGCTCCGCGTCCGCCAGCACTGCGTCAACAGCCGCGACGTCGCCGAGTTCCTGAGCGCGCGCAACGACGTCGGCCGGGTCCTCTATCCGGCGCTGCCGAGCCACCCCCAGCACGAACTCGCCATGGCGCAGATGAGCGACGGCGGCAACCTGGTCTCCTTCGACATCGAAGGCGGGCGCGAAGGCGCGTTCCGCTTCCTCAACGCCCTGGAGCTGATCGACATTTCCAACAACCTGGGCGACGCCAAGAGCCTGATCACCCATCCCGCCACCACCACCCACCAGCGCCTGGAGCCCGAGGAGCGCGCCCGCATGGGCATCACCGACGGCCTCGTGCGCCTGTCGGTGGGACTGGAGGACCCGGACGACGTGAAGGAAGACCTGGACCGGGCCCTGGCGGCGGCGAAGGCCTGATACTCTCCTTGCGCTCGACCCTTGCGCCTTGCGCCGCTCGGGCCGATTTGTGCGCCTCTTTGTAAGCATTTCTTGACATTGTTGTAAGAACATCTTACAGCGCCAGCATCGTTGTGTGTGGAGGCGCCGATGGCCTGGCGGACCAGGAACCCAAGTGGTCTCGCCAATGCCCGCGCCT
>JACZQZ010000153.1 GCA_022545455.1 Pseudomonadota bacterium | reverse complement strand
GCGTTGCGAGGTTTCCGGCTAGGAGCGCGTCGCGCCGTGATGCTGGAGCATCACAAGCGGCGCGCGACGACGTCCGGAAGCCTCGCAACGCCGCCCTTCGGGTCGCTTTTCCCGTCCCCTCGGGGGTCGCGGGGGCGCCCCCCGCATACGGTGTCGGGGGGACACCCCCCGGTGGCCCCCCGGGGCGTCGGGAAGGCTTGCCGATGGCCCCGCATCGCCGGCGCCTCCCCTCCTGCCGAGGAAACGGGAAAAGCGATCGTAGGGGTACAATTTAGCTGATACAGGCCACTAGTCCCAGGATTGACCGCCGGCGCCGCCGATTCAAGCCCCCGTGCGGCCGTTTTCCTTGAGGCGCCGCACGACGCGGGGGAGCACGTCCAAAAGATCCTCGGCGATCAGTCCTGGTCCGAAGGCCGCCGCCGCGGCGCCGTGTATCCAGGCGGCGGCGCACGCCGCGTCGAAGACGTCCATGCCCTGGGCCATCAGGCCGAGTGCGATTCCGGCCAGCACGTCACCCGAGCCCGCCGTCGCCAGCTCGGGCGGGGCGCCGGCATTGATGACGGCGCGGCCGTCGGCGGCGGCGATCACCGTGTCGGGCCCTTTGAGCAGGACCACGGCGCCGCTCCGCCGGGCGGCGTCGCGGGCGCGGGTCAGCTTGTCCCCATCTGGCGGGAACAGGCGGGCGAATTCCCCTTCGTGGGGGGTCAGCAGGCAGGGCCCGGCGATGGCGGAAAACAGCGTCCCGGGATCGTCCCGGAAGACGGTCAGGGCGTCGGCGTCCAGCACACAGGCCTTCTCCGCCTTCAGGGCCGCCAGCGCCCGGCGGCGGGTACCGTCCGAGACCCCGGCGCCCGGTCCCACGAGGACGGCCTTTTTTCGCGGGTCGGAGAGAAACTCCGCGAATTCCCCATCGTCCGCCACCGGCTTGACCAGGGTTCCCGGCGGGCCGGCGGCAAAGATGGAAAAGGCCTCGGGCGGGGCGGCGATGGTCACCAGGCCGGCCCCGATTCGCCGTGCCCCGAGGGCCGCCAGGCGCGCCGCGCCGGGCATTTCGGGGCCGCCCACCACCACCGCGTGGCCGCGGCTGTACTTGTTGGCGCCGGTTCCGGCCCACGGGTAGCGCTCCAGCCAAAGCCCGCATCCGTTGACGAAAGTCCGCGGGCCGATGTCGGTGAGGACGGAGTCCGGGATGCCGATGTCGGCGACCACCACGTCGCCGGCCAGGGCCCGGCCCGGCAGCAGCAGATGGCCGGGCTTGCGGCGGAAAAAGGTGACGCAAACGGAGGCCTGGGGCGCCCCGCCCAGGACCTGGCCGGTATCGCCGTGGACGCCGCTGGGCACGTCCACGGACACGCAGTCGAGTTTCCTTTCGGTGACGGCCTCGACCACGGCCCGCGCCGCGCCCTCCAGGGGCCGCGCCAACCCGGCGCCGAACAAGGCGTCGACCACGAGACCGCACCCATCCAGCACGGCACGGTCCAGGGGCGCCGCCTCACCCGTCCAGCGCCCGGCGTTGGTCGCGGCGTCGCCTTTCAGGGCGTCCCGCGACCCCAACAGCGCAACCGTAACCGGCCACCCTGCCGCCGCCAGCAGGCGCGCCGCCACGAAGCCGTCGCCGCCGTTGTTGCCGGGGCCACAGAGCACCACCACCGGCCGCGGCTGCCAGCGGCGGCGGATTTCGTCGGCGATGGCGGTGCCGGCGTTCTCCATGAGGTCCAGGCCGGGCACGCCGCCGGCGATGGCCGCGGCGTCGGCCTTGGACATTTCCTCCACGGAGAGCAACACGTAATCGGTCATGGCCGGTCCCGTACCCTGCGATATCCACCGCTAATCATAGAGGGGCGCGGACCGGCCCGGAACCCGTCACCGGGGCCCTGATACCGGTCACGCCGGACGGCGGGCGACCGTTTCCTGGTAAAGACCGCCGAAAAAGGTCTCCTTGCGCCATGTGAACCCTTCGCCATCCTGCTGGGCGAAAGAGTCCCCGGGGTCTATAAATCCCCTCGTCATGATCGCCGCGAATATGCCGGGCGGGAGGAGCGCGCCGTGAGGACCCTGGTACTGGGCGCCGGCGTCGTCGGCGTCACCGCCGCCTATTACCTGGCCCGCGCCGGGCACCAGGTGACGGTGGTCGAGCGCCGGGCCGGTCCCGGCCTGGAAACCAGCTTCGCCAACGGCGGCCAGATCGCCGCCAACCACAGCGAACCGTGGGCCAACCCGGGGACCCCGGCCAAGGTCCTCAAATGGCTGGGGCGCGCCGACGCGCCGATCCTTTTCCGGCTGCGCGCCGATCCCCGGTTGTGGGCGTGGGTGTTTCGTTTCCTCCGCAACTGCACGGCCCGGCGGGCGCGCATCAACACCGAACGCATGACCCGGGTCGCGCTCTACAGCCGCGCCGCCCTGGGCGAGCTCCGGGCGGAGACCAACATCCAGTACGACCAGCGCACCCGGGGCATCCTGCACATCTACCGGGACCCAAGGGAATACGAGCACGCCCTGGCGCAGGCCGAAATGGTGAGGCCCCTCGGGTGCGTGCGCCAGGCCCTCGACGCGGCGGGCTGCGTCGGCGTCGAACCGGCCCTGGCCCGGGTCAGGGATACCCTCGTCGGCGGCCTCTACTGTCCCGACGACGAAAGCGGCGACGCCTACACGTTCACCGCCCGGCTCGCCGAAATCTGCGCCGGGGAAGGCGTCGAGTTCCGCTACGGCACCACCGTGGAGCGCCTGCGGGCCGACGGCGACCGGGTAACCGGGGTGGATACCGATGGCGGCACCCTCACCGCCGATGCCACCGTGCTCGCCCTGGGCAGCTACAGCCCCTTCCTGGCCGGGCCGCTGGGCATCACCCTTCCCGTCTATCCGGCCAAGGGCTATTCGGTGACCATTCCCATCGAACGCCCCGCGGGCGCGCCCGAGGTCGGTCTCCTCGACGACGAGCGCAAGCTGGTCTACAGCCGCCTGGGCCGGCGCCTGCGGGTGGCGGGCACGGCGGAGTTCGCCGGCTACGACACCGCCGTCACCGAATCGCGCGCCCGTTTCATCCTCGACTCGGCGCTCGAGCTCTTCCCCGACTGCGGCGACGCCGCCAAGGCCGAGTTCTGGGCGGGGCTGCGTCCGATGACGCCGGACAACGTGCCGGTGATCGGCCGGACCCGGTATGCCAACCTCATCCTCAACACCGGCCACGGGACCCTGGGCTGGACCATGGCCTGCGGCTCGGGCCGGATCGTGGCCGACCTGGTGAGCGGCAGGACGCCGGAAATCGATCTCGACGGTCTGGGCGTCGAGCGTTTCCAGTGAAACCGGCTGCGCCGGGTGGGGTTGCACCCGCTCAGGGGACTTACCCCGAGAATGCCTGCCAGGATCAGGGTGCGGAGAAACCCGAAAACGATGATCAAGATGGAGCGGCGGAGGAAGTTATCGATGATCAGCGCGCCATCGACCCGGACCCGCAATTCGCCAAGGCTTTTGCCTGTCCTCTCGTTAACCAGCGGCAACGTGTAGCTTTCGTGTTCGGCGAGCATCGCGTCGGCCAGGGTCGAAAGCCATCCCCTGGTAACGGGCCTTTGCAAATGCGCCAGCGAATCGCCGAAATCGTCCACCAGCGTGGCGCTGTAGATCGGGCGGTATTCGAAAAGGCTGTAGACCACGTTATTGGCAAGATTGCGGTCAACGTGATAGGCGGCCTGGACGGCCGGCGCCTGCAGGGTGTTGAGGACCTGATTGACCGTGCGATCGACGGCCTCGCGCTCGCTATCCAGGTCCGCCGCAATCTGCACCAAGCTGAAAATTAGGCCCAGCACGAAGGCGATAACGACGGCGTCGCGGGCTTGGCGGAAAGACAGGCGGTACCTGAGCCGATTCATCCCCGTTTCCTTTTCCGCTGCCGTCCGCTTGGAGACCGTCGCCATCAGAATTTCTCGATCCTGCTTTCGGCCATCAATTCGTCGTAGGCGCGCACGGCCTTTGCCACCAAGTCGTCCGCCGTGCCCTTGCTGAACGCCATGTAAGGGCGGCTTTCATACGCCGTGAACACCTTGACGATCTTTCCCGCCGGTATGGTGGCGGCCTCCAACAGCGCCGCCATGTTAATATCGTGCATGATCCACAGATCGATATGGCCGGCGAACAACTGCTTCGGGGACAACGCCTGATCGGAGACCAGACTCAGACGTTCGAACCCGTTTTTGACGAGAAACTGGTGCTTGTCGCTGTCGATGTTGGCGCCGATGACGTATTTCTTGGCGTCGTCCAAAGAGTTCACGACGATGTCGGTGCGGCGCGACAGCTTGTAAAAAGTGCTCTTGTCTGTCGGTGCGACCTGGCCGACCCACTTGAACAGTGGTTCCCGCTCTTCCGTTCGCACAATGGCGAATATCAGGACGGACTTCCGCTTCAGGGCGGTCTTATAAGACCTGGCCCAGGGATACACATTCATAGAATATTCGATACCTGCCCTTTCAAGGACGGCGAGGACGATCTTCGTGGCGCTGCCCTTGACGACGCCATTTTCCTCATAACTGAACGGCTTCCATTGTTCCGTAACGACTTCGACAATATCCTGGGCGTGGCCGGCTGCTGTCGAAAGCACGAATAGAAACGCCGCAAAAATTAGGGTTCTCATCGTCCTTCTCGCTTGCTGGGCGCATATTATCATGCAATCCGTTTGCCTGGTGTGTGATCCCCGGCGAATGTTTTGTTTAATCATATGTCATGGTGTGAAAGCGTGTCGCCAGCGTGCTTGACGATGCGCCCGCCGTGCTCGTCGATCCGGGGGTCGATGACCTCCTTGCGGGCGGACCACCAGGCGGCCATGGTGGCTTCCTCGTCGGCGTCCATGAGCCGGGTGTACCCAGCCACGTCTGCGGCGAGGATGGCGGCCAGCCTACATTCCGTACCTTCCGGTTCCACAGGAATCCCCCTCCGGATGGCCTGCCCACCAGGGTTGGTCCAATGGTAAGTTTACACCTCTAGTGACCTGAGTGAAGCAGCGATCCGCCTGGAGCCCTTGTGTAGCGGAGGGGAGATCGACCGCTTCAGCGCTCTGCGGCAAATGTCCGGTTTTGGCTATACCCGGACTCAATCACCGCACCGGAACGACGACCGCTTTCATCCGCCAAGCCGACATTCGAGTCCGCTTTGCGCTTTCGGCGCATCAAATTTCAAACTGAGACACTACCCAGCGAGCCGCCG
>JACZQZ010000152.1 GCA_022545455.1 Pseudomonadota bacterium | reverse complement strand
CCATGCGGTTGCGCTCGGGGTGGCCCGGCGGAAGGTCGAGGCGGGTGCCCATGACCACACCCAGTTCCTCGGCGGTCCATCTGGCGACGGGCTTGAGGAGGATTTCGTCGGCCGGGCTCCCGGGCTTGTCCACGTCGTCGAGGAACTTGCGCGCCTCGGGGGAGGCATCCTTTAGATCGGTGGCGGCGCCCAATTTCCGGGTGAGGGCCGTTTCGCGCCGGGCACGGAAGACGGCGGTGCGTTTTTGCTTGCCGTCTCCATCCTCCCGGGAGGCCAGGTTGGCGTCGTCCAGGCGGAACGGCGTGTCGTCGGGCTCGGGCAACATGTCCTCGATCTCGTCGGCGTAGAAGTCCGCGGTGTCTCGGGCCACGGACGCGAAATCGCCGCCCAGGTCCCTGAGTGTCTTCCTGAATTGCTCGGGATTTTCGTCGTGTTTCCTCTTGATGTCGTCGAGAAGTTCATCCAGGCCTTTACGTTTGGCGTCCGCCGTGGGGTTGCCGGTAAGCGCACTCCAAACGGTGAAGCCGAGTTTCTGAAGGTTGGCGGGAATGAAGGTGTCTTCCGGAAGATTGTGATCCTCGAACACAAGCTTGTGGTATTCGAATATATCCCTGTCGGTCAGGCCGATATGGCCTTCGCTCTTTAATTTAATATCGCGGAAATCCAAGTCGTTACTGGCAATATCCGCGCTGAATTGGGCAAGCTCCTTCCTGGAAAGCTCGGGCCTCCCGTGCGCACGGGCGGCCCGCTGAAGGCTTTGATTGGCGAGGTGGGCGAACAGGCTATCTCCGCTCGCCACGTCGCCGGCCAGCCGGGCATAGTCGGTGACTTGCGACATGTGTTTCCAGTATCCGGCTACGTCGCCCCTATCGAGGAACGCTTTCCCCTTATCGAGGATGGCCTGTAGATTCACGTTTTGTTGCATCATGTCCTCCATGAGCTGCGTTCAGTGGGTTATTTACAGTAGTTGAAGGGTCGGTCCTTGTTACCCGGGCCGGGAAGGTAAAAGCTGCACACCAGCTCAAAGAGCCGCGCGAGGAGGCGATCCGCGTCCCGGAAATGCTTTTTCGCGAACGAGAGTTTTAGTTCGATGTCGTTTGAAAACGCCAAGTCGATTGTGCATTGAGGGAATCGAGCGCTGTCGTCCTTGTGGCATTCGAATGCGAACCTACGATCGCCGTCAATACGAACGAAAACCTCTATGTCTTTGAAAAGATTGCTGCCCTCCTCGTCCAACCGGTGGGGGCAGGTGAGATACCCTTCGCGGGGACCCGTGCACTTTTTGAGGCTTTCCGGCAGGAAATACCCCTTGACCGGTCCCGCACCGCGCGGCCGGGCCCAAAGACCGAAGCTGATCACGTCCGAAGAACCCTCGCCCCATTTGTAGTAATCGGTGTCCCGCTTGGTGATGGGGGCGAGGTTTGGCAACGCCACCTTCAAGAACACGGCGTCTCCCGATGAATCGATGGTGCGTCCGGGCAGGTCCTCGGCCTGGGTCAGATAGACCCTGGGGATGCGGAAGCGGTGTCCCATGATGGTGAATTCCGCCGCATCGGGATCGACGGAGGGGGCCGTTGCGGCCGTTGCGTCCACCACCAGGGCACCGGCGGCGGCCAGCCCGAGACCCGCCGCAACCAGCACCGCGCGCGCGAATGCTTTCATGGTCCAGGCCGGCCCCGCCACAACCGACGCCGTTCGCACGAACGCCTTCATCTCCGTAGGCACTCCCGCGGAAGCGGTCCGCCCGCCGGCCTGCCCCCGATGTAGATTCCTTTTACGGGCATCGTATACTTCCCTCCACTATGTTCCCCTGGTTGCGGAAGCCGACCGTTAAAATACCGAATCCCGGGAGACCCGCCTAGAGGGGTTACACAACCGTGCCGGGGCGCGGATGGTGCCTCCGGGGTTCCTTCGGGGGTCACGGCGCGCGTGACGGGAAGGGAAGGCCATGGGTGAAACGCCCGTCTACCTGAGGGCGCGGGTGCGCACGCGCTATCCGGCCCGTATTACCCGCCTGCCGTGGCTCGCCGGGCCGTTGGTGAGCGCCGGTTTCGCCAAGCCGCGGGGCCTCAGGCGGCTCACCCGCAAACTGGCCAAGGCCCTGTTCTTCGGCCTCCACGGCCGCCTCGGCCTGCCGGCGCGGGGTGAAATGGAGGTGCCCACCCAGGCCGGCGTGCGCAGGATCGCCATCAACGGCGCCAACACGGCCTTCCTGGCCTATGCCCAGCACCTGGACGCCGGCGGCTACGAGCCCGAGGTGAGCGCGTTCTTCGATCGCGTGGCGGCCGGCGGCGGCGTGGTCTACGACGTGGGCGCCAACTGGGGCTACTATGGCGTCCTGCTGGCCACCAACCCGGCCTTCTCGGGAACCGTGCACGCGTTCGAGGCGGCGCCCGGCACCTACCGCGACCTGGAGGCGACCATCGACGCCGCCGGCCTCAGCGACCGGGTGACCTGCCACCGGATGGGCCTGTCGAGCGAAGACGGGGAGCTGCCCCTGGTCGAGGGCCGCCACAGCGCCCTTGCCCGCATCGAGCGGACGGCGGGCCGGCATAAGGCGACGATGGTGGCGGTACGGCGCCTGGATTCCCTCGACCTGCCGCCGCCTGATTTCATCAAGATCGACGTCGAGGGGCACGAACTGGATGTGCTGCGGGGCGGCGCGCGCCTCCTGGAAAGGGTCCGGCCCGTGGTGATCCTTGAAAACTGGTTCGACCGGGACCAGCCGGCGGCCACCCTGGCGCCGCTGAGCTTCCTGGCCGAACGGGGCTACGACCTGTACGACCTCATGTGGGAGGCTCCCGTGGAGGGCCGCCGGGCGCTGAGCCGGCGGCCGCCGGCGGCCGGGGACGGGGCGGAGAACACCCTTGCCCTGGTGCCGCTGCCCATCGGCGAGCGGATGGCGCGGCGGCTCGACCTGAACGTGGTGGCCTGGCCCGGCGACCGCCGCGCCGGGATCACCGCCCGCTTCGAAGCCGTGCCCTTTTCTCCGGGGCTTTTAGAGCAGATGCCGCTTGACCTGGTTCCAGAAGTTCTCGATGCCGCTGATATCAGCACTACGAGCCCGTAATTTGTAAAAAGATTACGGGGACAGTTTGCCGGCAAGGCGCCGGGGATCACGTGTCCTAGCCAACGATCACGGTACCAAACATCCGTGCCCCTTCATGGGGAAGGCAAATGTATCGATAGACGCCCGGCTCGCTGAAGGTGTAGCGGAACGACTGCCCGCCCTTCACCCAACCCGAATCGAATGTTTCGGCGCCGGCGGGCAGCGCGATGTTTTTCGAACCGGGCGCCTGCCCGGGATCGGCGGTTACCGTGTGGCGGACGGATCCGGTGTTCCGCCACTCGACCGTATCGCCCGTTTTTATGGTAATTTCCGTCGGAGCGAACCGTAGATTGTCGTTCATTTCGACGGCTATGATGTTTCCCGCCCCCGTTGCCGGTGCCGTCTGCTGGGAGTCCTGAGCGACTTGTGGCGTCAATTTCATCAACACGAACGCTGCTAACCAGAACATCGCTTGAAGGCCGATGATTGCGGCAATCGTTATGCGTGAGAGTCTATTCATTTCGTGCTTCTCGGAAGCCGGTCAAACTTTTGCAGCACTTCCATCCGACCCTGGTGCGGCTAGCGCCGCCACCGGCGCGGGCTGCCTCTTGCCGAGCAGCCATTCACGTGCAACCGCGGCCGCGACAACCAACACGCCTACACCGGCCACGTATATCCGCACCGGCTCGAAGTAGGTGAGTAGGAGGTCTCCGCCGAACAGAAGCAGGAGGACCTGGTTGCAGACGGGACAGGCCACTCCGATGAACCCGAGAACGCCACCGACGCCGACCGTCTTGACCGAGCAGAAGGGCCTGCGGACCGCCACATAGGTTCCCAGCAGGACCGAGAGCAAGCCTAGTAACACGACCTCGATATCGCCGGCCGGGGTCATGCGGACAAACAGCGGATTCTCCCAAAGCGCCGCTACGGTGCCGAGCGCGACGAAGGAACCAAGGGCGACCGCAAGGCCCTTCAGGATTCGGGATAAACTCAGGCTCTGTGTCATGGCTCGGAAGGTAGCGCTTTCTTGGTAAAATACTTCAAAGGGGAATGTGATATTTAATTCGGAATTGGTGGCCCCGTATGGTGGCCCCGTTTCGTGGCGCCGTTAACGGGTGCGCGCCAATCGCCGGAGTTCCACTTCCTTCGCCAACGCAAGCGTGCGCATGAAGTTGGCGAGATTGTAGGCCAACCCATGAAGCTGGAGATGAACCTCGTTGTTTAGGCGAGCAATCCAGCGTCTGATATGACCTTGGAACCGTGGAATTCAAGCTTGAGGTGGCGGTCGGTTGGAAGAGAACGACCGACGGGAGGACACATCGACCCGAAGCCCCTCCCGTTTCGATTCACATCGGGTGTACCATGCCGGCCGCTCCATATATGCCTCAATATATTGATTCTTATAACAGAATTTCCTTCCCGCGGCATGGAACAGCAGGTTCACTTGGGAAACGGGGGCTTAGAGATTTGTTAACGGCGAAGCGAAATCATGGCTCCATGGCGAAGAATTGGTTAGTCGCCGTCCTGTGCGCGTTCGCCGGGCTGCTCCCGGCTCCGGCCGCGGCCGCGGCCGAATACGTGGTCAAGGTGACGGCCGGCGACTGCCGGCGCGTCGTCGCGCACGTGGCCGCGGCGGACGTGGAGTACCGGCCGGGTGTCGACGTCAGGGGCCGGAAGGTGGCGCCGGCCGACCTCGGCGGCGGCCCGCCGATCAAACTGCCCGATGAGATCGCCTTCGACATCAAGGTCGACCTGCGCAATTTCCTCGGCGGACCGGACGCCGACGCCCGCGCCGCCAATCGCCAGACACAGCGCGATCGCCGTGAGGATCATGCAGATCACCCAGGCGTCGGGAACCCAGCGCAACACCAGGTTCTGTTCTAGTGAGGCGACTGCCCGGCCTCCGGTGTAGCGGCGGACTATCTCAGCAAGCGCCCGGCACTGGGTTGAAGTAAGGTATCCTCTGGTAACCGCAACGTAAACCAGGTTGTAACCCTGCTGTCTTTGGGCCACCACGTTGGTGTCTTGCCACTTGTGGTACCCGTCTGTCCCGTTGTGCCCGTTTGCGGTGATAGCGGGGGGTTGGGGCGGGGTTTCCCGGTGCAACTCCTCGGCCACCATGTAGGGCTTGGGGTCGATGGGGCCGATCTTTTCCAATTCG
>JACZQZ010000051.1 GCA_022545455.1 Pseudomonadota bacterium | reverse complement strand
CGTGATGCTGGAGCATCACAAGCGGCGCGCGACGACGCCGGGGGCCGCGGGGGCGTCCCCCGCATACCGTAGCCGGGGGGACACCCCCCTTGTCCCCCCCGGGGGCCTCGCAAGACCGCCCTTCGGGTCGCGTTTCCCGCTCCCTCGGGGGTCGCGGGGGCGCCCCCCGCATACGGTGTCGGGGGGACACCCCCCGGTGGCCCCCCGGGGCGTCGGGAACGCTTGCCGATGGGTCCGCATCGCCCGCGCGTCCCCTCCTGCCGAGGGAACGGGAAACGCGATCGTATGGTACGCGAAATCGTGCAAGTGAGTACTAGGCCGCAAGGGGCCTCGCCCGGTGGCCCTATTTATCCTTTTCAGACGACCACGCTGGTCGGCGATTCGATCTGGCGCAGGACGGTGACGACGCGCGCCGTCCGTGCGATCAGCTTGGGGTCGCCGGTGTTGTATTTGCGCTCGAAGGCCAGGCGGTCCTCCCACATGGCGACGAAATCGCGTGGCCGGTCGGGTTGGGCGTTCTCGCCGATGAGGGCGCCGACGGTGCGGTCGTAATCGGGGTGCAGCTCGGGCTGGAACGTCAGCATGGCGTATTCTTCCCAGGGCAGCACGCCCGCCACGTGCAGGTCCATGCCCAACTCCGCCGCCTGCCGCGGGGTGAGGTTGCGCACGTCTATGGAGCGAAACAGCTCCGCGATGGGCGGCTCCGCCGGGGCGGGTTTTTGCGCCGGCCGGGTGGTGGCCGGGACCGGCGGCTGGGTAACGGGGACCAGGCCGCGGCCCGGAACGTGGGGCGCCGTGAGCGCGCCCTGGTAGCTCAGCGTTGGATCAATCCTCATCGACCGGTCTTTGCATAGTCACGCCGCTTGCCGCGGCTCGTTCGTCACGCGCTGATCCTGTGGTCCGTGCGGTCGCCGCGCAGGCGCTTCGCGTTGTACATGGCGCTGTCGGCGCGTTTGAGAAGTTCGTGTTCGTCGTCCTTCGGGCCGTACCTCTGGAAGCCGAAGCTGGCCCTGAGCGCGATGTTGCGTCCCTGCCAGTCGACCACCGTGGTGTTGACCAGTTCTTCCAGCCACCGGGCCCGCTTCACGCCGTCCTTGGGGCTGGTCCGCGTGAGCAGGATGGCGAACTCGTCCCCGCCCAGGCGGCCCACGCAGTCGGTGTCGCGCACGTTGTCGTTAAGGACCCTTGCCACCTGCCGCAGCACCTCGTCGCCGGCGGCGTGCCCATAGGTGTCGTTGACCGGCTTGAAGCCGTCCAGGTCCACATACGCCAGCAGGCCGCGCTCTTCGTACCGGTTGGCGGCGGCCAGGGCGCGTCGCAGTTGCGCCTGAAACCCGCGCCGGTTCAGCAGGCCGGTCAATTCGTCGGTCATGGTGAGCCGTTCCAGATACATGATGCGGTCGCGCTGTTGGACCATCCGCCGTTCGGCGTCGAGCACCGCCACGAGGGCGTTCCTGGCGGTTTCGCGGAGGGCGAACACGCCGCCGCCGCTGGCCTGGGTGTTTGCCCGCTCCAGGCAATCGGCGAGAACGGAGACGCTGGAAACGAGGTCGGAGGTGTCCGGAACGTCGCTCGCCTCACGGCGGTGAACGGTTTTGGGGAGGGTCAAGACGGTTCCCTTTATCATTGGCCTCGCCGCTCTTGCCACGCGAATCGTCGCCGGGGCGGGCGCGACCGGCCCGTGGCGTGCTCTTCATCGGGCTTGTCGGCGCAATTGCCGTGCCAAGCGGGAATTCCCTGGAATCAAAGTGTTAGGCGTGATTCCGCGTAGGAAAATCTTGCCGGAGGGGTGAATTTTTGCCGGGTCGCCGGGAGGCCGGCGGTTGCGACGGCCTCCGGGCCCGAGGCCGGACATTCGCCGGGGGGCCGGCGGTGGACAGGCCGGGACCGGCGGGCGTATGGTCTGGTGGTCGTCGGCAAACCTAAGGGGCGTCCTTCATGGACCACAGTCGCGGCGCCGTCTTCGGCGTCCTTGTTGCCGCCTTTTCGGTTCTTTCGGCCGCCGTGCCCGCCGCCGCCCAGGCCGCTCCCGCGGGGGCGGACGGACTGGCGCCCCACCGGATGCTCTATCGTCTGTCCCTGGCCTCGGCGTCCGCCGGGTCGGGCATGACCGGGGCCGACGGCGCCATGGTGTACCGCTTCGCCGAAGGGTGCGACGGCTGGACGGTGGAGAAGCAGACCTACCTGCGCCTGCGCTACGAAGGGAACTCGGAGGTGAAATCCACCTGGACCTTCGTCAGCTGGGAGTCCAAGGACGGGCTGCGCTACCGGTTCCGCATGCGCCACGTCCGTGACGGCAAGACCGTGGAAGCGCTTCAGGGCACGGCGGCCCTGGACCGTCGCGGCGGGGCGGGTGTGGCCCGTTTCCTCAAACCCGCCGATACCACCATCGACCTTCCCGCGGGCACCCTGTTTCCGACCCAACACCTGCGCGCCCTCATCGGTGCGGCCAGGGACGGCGAGAGCCCCTTCGCCCGCGTGGTGTTCGAGGGTGCCAGCCTGGAAGAACCCGAGGAAATCAACGCCGTCATGGGCGAACTGCCGGAGCGCGAACGCCAGGCGCTGGCCCGCGCGGCGGGCCTCGACGACGTGCCGGCGTGGCGCGTGCGGCTCGCCTTCTTTCCCCTCACCAGCCGGGCCGCGGTGCCCGCGTTCGAGATCGACGTCCACTACCGCGCCGACGGCATCGCCGGCGACATGCACCAGGACTTCGGCGATTTCGCGATCGACATGACGCCGGGCAAGATCGAAATCCTGGCCCCGCCCGAGTGTTGACCACCCTTGCCCCGCCACGGCCCCGCGGGGCGCGTCGCCCTTGGCTCACCGGCAACGCCCGGCCGCCCCGCGGCAACGACCCTCAAAACTTGTCGACCCGCAATTCCAGCGGCCCGTTGGCCTTGACCCATGCGTCAAGCCCGCCGCCCAGGTGGCGGACGTTCTCGATTCCGGCCTCGCGCACGGCCTGCAGGGCGAGCGCCGAGCGTTCGCCGAAGGCGCAATAGAGAACCAGCCCCTTGCCCGTCCGGGCGGCCATCGCCGTGAGCAGGCCCCCGCGCTTGAGGTATTCGTCCAGTTTCCCGTACGGCACGTGCACCGAGCCGGGGATGACGCCGTCGCGGGCCCGTTCGCCGTCCTCGCGCAGGTCGACGAACACGGCGTCCGGCAACCGGGCAAGGGCCTCCGCCACGGACAGCGTCCCGGCCTGTATTTCCGGTTCCGTCTGTGAAAATCCGACCGCCAGGTTGGCCGGGACGGCCACGTCCATCTGTTGCGGATCGGGCAGGTTCAGGTTGTCCATGATCTCGGCGTACTCCTCGGCCGAGCTCACCTGAAGACGCGGGTTAAAGGCCCTTTCCTCGCCGATGGTGCTGACGGTCTCGCCCTTGTAGTCGTGGCCGGGGTAGACCAGGGTCTCGTCGGGCAGGGTGAGCAGCGTGTTGAACAGGGAATCGTATGCGGCATGGGCGTCGCCCTGTTGAAAGTCGGTCCTTCCCGTTCCCCTGATCAGCAGGGTGTCCCCGGTGAAGACGCGGTCGGGCAACTGGAAACAGTACGAATCATCCGTATGCCCCGGGGTGTGGATCACCCGCAGGCTGATGGTTTCGATATCGATGGTATCTCCGTCGTCGACGCGCATGGACACCACGTCCACCTTGCTTGCCTTCCCCATGACGGTGATGCAGCGTGTGCGGTCGCGCAGCGCGCCGAGGCCGGTGATGTGGTCCGCGTGCACATGGGTGTCGACCGCCTTCACCAGCTTGAGATCCAGCTCCTCCAGGAGCTGGATGTAGCGGTCCACCCTCTCGACGACGGGATCGATGATCAGCGCCTCGCCGCCGGTGCGGCTCCCCAGAAGGTAGGTGTAGGTGCACGAGACGCTGTCGAACAACTGGCGGAAGATCATGGCCAAAACCCCGTGCCGCCATCCTATCAGGGCGGGACGGTCAAGGCACCCCCCGTGTCCCCCCGGGGGCGGCGGCGTCGGATCATATGGACAGGTTCTAAAAGCGGCGGCGCCTTCCGGAGCCGCCTAAACCGGCCGTGCCGGGCGGCGTCACGAATAGGCCGCGGTCTTGCGGGTTTCGCGTTCGGGGCCGTACCGGAGCGGCGCCGTGGCGCCGCAGTACAGCGCGTAGAGCGTCTCGATGACGGCGCTCGCCTCGTCGCCGACCAACGAATAATAAATCGTCTGGGCCGACCGGCGGGTTTTAACCAGGTTGTCGCGGCGCAGCCTGGCGAGATGCTGGGACAGCGCCGACTGGCTAAGGCCAACGATTTGTTCCAGGTCGCCGACGCATTGCTCCGCCCGCAAGAGCTGGCAAAGAATGAGCAGCCGGTGCTGGTTGCTCATGGCCTTTAGCAGCGTGCTGGCGCGCCGCGCGTTTTCATGGAGTAATTCCATATCCATAACCCGTTACCGCATTTTCCTGTCACCGAACCACCTGGCGGCGGAGTGGCGGGCAAAACATTTTTTAAAACCGCGTCTGCGCGGGCCCGAACCGCTCGCCTGGCCAACATCGTTTTTCGCCGCCGTGTTGCCCGGTTCCCGGCGCGGTGGCCGCGCGCCCTTTCGTCTCCGCCCCTGTATTCGACAACCGAAATGTAAAGAACAAGACAATCGCCGACCAGCCAAAACTTCACTTCTTGTTGTGCACCGCAACATCGTGGACCGGTCGGCCGCCATGGCCGGAGACGGCGGCAGACGGTTCCGGCGCGATCGCGCGATTCCCAGGGACTACAACACGTTATGCACGGAATTGACCGTTCGGTGGGGCCAAATTGTGGTTACCGCCGGATCCCTTCCAACGGAAATGAAATCACGGGATGTCCCAGGATGGCATGCTGCAACGCAGCAACTGTTGTGCGGCGCAATAGAAAAATCGCCGCCCGCGCTCCGATTTCAAGACCGGTCGGGCAGGTTGGGGACCCGGTCGGGCACCTACTCGGCGGGCGCTTCCTTGAGGGCGGCCCGATGCTTCCGTCCCGCCTCCACGGTACCGGCGACCAGGGTCAGGAGCGGCGGGATGATGGCCAGGGTCAGGATCGCCGACAGGGCAAGCCCGCCAACCACCACCGAACCCAGTCCCCGGTACAGTTCCGAACCGGCGCCCGGGATCAGCACCAGCGGCAACATGCCGAAGACGCTGGTCAGCGTCGACATGAAGATGGGCCGGATGCGGTTGCGGGTGGCTTCGAGGATGGCGTCGGAGACCGCCATGCCGTCCCTGCGGATGTGGAACAACGTCTGGTGGACGAGCAGGATGGCGTTGTTGACCACGATGCCGATCAGGATGACGAACCCGAGCAGGGTCAGCATGTCCAACGGTTGGAAGGTATAGAGGTTGAGCAGCGCCAGCCCGCCGATCCCCCCGGCGGTGGCGAGTGGCACCGACAGCATGACGATGAGGGGGTAGACGAAGCTTTCGAACAGCACCGCCATCACCAGGTAAACGATGACGATTGCCATCGCCAGCTGCACCACCATGGCGTCCCAGGTTTGGGTCAGCTTGTCCGCCGTGCCCGACAGACTCAACTTTACGCCCTTGGGCAGGCCCTGGGCGCGCAACTTGTCGATGACCTCCGTCTTAAGGGTGTCCATCGCCGCCTCGAGGGGAACCTTCTCGGGCGGGCGTATCTCCAGGGTCACCGTGCGCTCCCGCTCCAGGTGACGGATTTCCGTCGGCCCCACGGTGATCACCACGTCGGCGAGAGAACTGGCCGGCAGGATCGCGCCGGAACGGGTGACCACCGGCAGGTTGGCGATGCCCTGGGTCTCCGTGACCCTGCCCATCGGCCCCCTGAGCGTCAGGTCGATGCGCTTCCCGCCGACGGTGATCTCGGCCAGCCTGAGCCCGTCGTTGAAGGCATCCAGGGTGTCGCCGAATTCGCGGACCGTCATCCCGTTATCGGCGAGCTTCAGCCGGTCGGGGATTATGCGCACTTCCGGGGCGCCCAACTCGAGGCCCGGTTTGGGCCGAAGCTGCGTGCCCTGATCGCGCGGCATGGCGGCCTCGATACGGCCGACGGCCCTGAGCGCGACGTCCAGGATCTCCTCCAGTTCGGGCCCGGAAATATTGAGCTCGATGGAGCGGCTGCCGCCGACGCCGCGGCCGAACAACGACCGCTGACTGATCAGGCCGAAGGTGCCCGGCTCGCGAAAGGCCGCCCGCTGCAAAACCGGAATCAGCTCGTTGACCCGGCTCGGCTCCTCGCTGGCGGCGCCCAGGAAGGTAACGCCGCGGGTCGCGACAAAAAAGAACCGCTGGATCTTCGGCGGCTGGCCGGGTTCCGATTGCGGTCCGGTCTCGCTCGACCACAGGTGCCGGATCTCGGACTCGATGTCCCCGGCGATGTCCGCCGTGGTGTCCAGGTTGTAGCCGGGCGGCGGCGAAATGTGGCCGAACACCAGGTTCCGGTTGCCGTCGGGCAGGTAGTCGAGCTTGGGTAGGAAAAAATACGTGGCCGACGCGGCGGCGCCGCAGATCACGGCGACGACAAGAACGGCCAGGGCCGGGCTGCGCGCCACGCGGCGGGTGAAGCCGAGCACCGCCCTGACGAAAAAGCGGGCGAAGGGGTCGATGACCGGCAGTCCCACCCGCACCCCGCTTTCCGGCCTGGGATCGCCGAGCAGGCGCCGGGCAAGCGCCGGGATGACGGTGATGGAGACCAATAGAGAGAGCAGAACCGCCATCGACAGCGCCACCGCGATGTCGCGGAAAAGCTGGCCCACTTCCAGTTTCATCACCAGGATGGGAACGAACACCATCACCGTCGTCAGGGCCGAAACCAGCACCGCGCCCCACACCTGGGAGGCGCCGGCAAGGGCCGCCTCGGTGCGCGAATAGCCTTTCTCGCGCAGCCGGTAGATGTTTTCGAGGACGACGATGGCGGCGTCCACGACCATGCCGACGGCGAACGCGATGCCGGCCAGCGAGATCACGTTGAGGGAGCGTCCAAGCGCCGCCATGGCCACGAAGGCGCCGATGATGGAGACCGGAATGGCCAGGGAAATCACCAGGGTGGCGCGCACGGAGCGCAGGAAAATCAGCAATATCAGGGCCGCCAGCGTGCCGCCCACGTAGATGTTCTGTTGCACCAGATCGATGGAGGAGTTGATGTACACGGTCTCGTCATAGACCTGTGTCAGGTAAAGGCCGGCGTCGGGGAGGGCCGATTCGTTGAGTTCGTCGATCGCATCGCGGATTCCCTGCATGGTCTCGATGACGTTGGCCCCGGTCTGGCGCACGGCGTTGACGGCGATGGCCGTATCGCCGAGGAAGCGGATTTGCGCCGTCGGCTCCTTGTGGGCAAACCTGATCGTGGCGATGTCGCCGACGGTGACCCGCGCCACCCCGCCGGTGGCCGGATCGCGCATGGTGCGCAGGACCACCCGGCGCGCGTCCTCGATGGTCGAAATCTTGCCCTCGCTGCGCACCACGTAGCGGCGCTTTCCTTCTTCCACGTCGCCGGCCGAAATGGAGGCGTTGGCGGCGCGCAGGGCGCGCACCACGTCGGTCACCGTCAGGCGGTACCGGGCCATGCGTTCGGGCTCCACGATCACCTGCAATTCCCGCTCGCTGCCGCCGTAGACATTGGCGCGCGAGACGCCGGGCACCCGTTCCAGGCGGTCCTTGATGACGTCTTCGATGAAGTCGCCGTAACTGTCGATGTCCCGGTCGTTGCCCGCAACCCGGCGCAGCACGATCCAGGTGATGGGGTTGTCCTCTGTGGTCGATGTCTTGAACGTCGGCTCGTCGGCCTCGGCCGGATAGCCGGTGACCCGATCCAGCCGGTTGGCCACCAGGAGCAGCGCCTTGTCCATATTCTGGTTGATGTTGAATTCAAGGGTGATGCGGGCGCGGCCGTCCTGGGACCGGCTGGTGATCTTTTCCAGCCCCTCGAGGCCCTTCAGCTCGTCTTCCTGCCGGTTGACGATCTCGCGCTCGATCTCCGCCGGCGCCGCCCCCGGCCACACGGTCTGAATGCTGATCAGGGGCCTGCGCACGTCGGGGGTGAGCTGAATCGGAATCGTGATCAGCGCCACCGCCCCGAACATGATCACCATGAGAACGGCGGCCATGACCGCCACCGGCCGCTGGATGGAATACTGGATCAGGTTCATTTATCCAGGCTCATTTATGACGTCCCCTTGATCCTGACCTCTTGGCCCGGGAGCAGCCGTTCGTTGCCGCGCACCACCACCAGGTCCCCGGTCTTCAGTCCCTTCAGGACCTCGAAACGCCCGCCCACCGCCTCGCCAAGCCGGACCGGGCGGATCTGCGCCTTGCCGTCGACGAGGACGAAAACAAGCGTCTTGCCTTTGCGGTTGAGCACCGCATCCTTATGCACGGTGACCACATCGCGCGGACGGCCGACGGGAAGGTCCAGGGTGACGCTCTGGTTGGCGGCAAGCGCCGTCGCCGTATCGTCGAAATGGGGGGTGAAGCGGACCAGGCGGGTGCGGGTCAACGGGTGTTCCTCGGGCACCACGGCGCGCACGGTCGCCCGGTAGCGGCCGGCTTCGGCCACGGTCACATCGACCATCGTACCCGGGACCAGGCCGGCGATCCGCGCCGCCGGCACGGCGGCCTCGATTTCCAGGTCCCCGTCATTGACCATGGTGACCACCGCCTCCCCGACGTCCACATAGGCCCCGGCCTCGGTGTGACGGGCGGTGATCACCCCGGGAAAAGGGGCCCGGATGGTGGCGTAGCCGAGGGCGATCTCGGCCAGCTTCAGGGCCGCGCCGGCTTGCTTGAGGGTCGCCTTGAAGACATTGACCATGCTTTCGGCCCTGGCCACCGCCTGGCGCTTGTCGTCCCGCCGCGCCTTGCTGAAGGCCGCGGATTTGCGCAGGTTTTCCAGGCGCTTGAGCTCCTGGGCGGCGAGCTTCAACGCGGACCGGGATTCGGCGAGGCGGGCCCGGCCCTCGGCCACCTGGGCGGCGCGCACCTCCCGTTGCCAGACCAGGCTGTCGGAAACCAGCTCCGCGATGACGTCGCCGACCTTCAGGCGGTCGCCGACCCGGACCTTGATCGAGGCCACCGGCCCCTTGATCCGGGCCGCCACAACGGTGTTCTGGTTCGCCACCAGCCGTCCGAACACCGGCAGGGTCTGTTTCAGGGGTTCCTTCAGCACCGCGTCCACGCCGACCACGGCCGGCGGTTGCTGTGCCGGCGCCGGTGCCGCGGGAAGTGCCACGGCGAGGGCGGCAAGAATCACCGCCGCCAGGCGGCCGGCGACGCCCGCCCGCGGCCTCGCGGGGAACCGGGGACCTTTCACTGGATCGTGCATGTGAGTGCGGGATCGCATCCTTCGTACCAAATGCCGGCAACCCACGTCTTGATTTTTGTAAGGGCCGTCCGCCGGCACACGACGGCGGGCCCAGAATAAACTAGACTGGACCGTCTAGTCTAATCTATGATGAATGCGGTGCGGGATCAATAGGCAATCGGTAGGCGTGTGATGGCCCGGAGTTCGACCGCCGCGAAACACCGCGCGGGAAACGGCGCCGCGCGGAGCAAGCGCGAGTCCATTCTGGACGCCGCGACCCGGGTCTTCCTCGACTGCGGGTACGGCGACGCCAGCATGGACGCGGTCGCCCGCGAAGCGGGGGTCGCCAAACAGACGATCTACAGCTATTTCGACGGCAAGGACGCCCTTTTCGAGGCCATCGTCCGCGACAAATGCGACCAGCTGCTCGAGCCCATCGGCATGCCCGAAGCCCGCGACAACGACCCGGAAACGGCGCTGGTCCGCACCGCCCGGCGGTTCCTTGACGTGGTGTTGGCGCCCGAAGGCATGGCGCTTTTCCGTGCCCTGGTGGCGGAGTGCGGCCGCTTCCCGAATCTGGCCGAAGCCTTTTACCGGTCCGGCCCCTTGTTGGCGGCGGGCAACCTGGCCGACTATCTGGCCGAGTTGGACCGCAAGAAAATCCTCAAGGTCGACGATCCCCTACGTGCCGCCCGCCTGTTCTTCGCCTTGCTGCGCGGTGACCTGTATATTCGCCGGCTGCTCGACCTCGATTCCGAGGCGAAGCCGGCCGACGTGGAGCGCGCCGTCGCCGACGCGGTAAGGGTCTTCCTGGCCGCCCACGCCCGGCGGTAACGCCCCGCCGCCGGCGGCAAGGCGGACCGCACGCCGCACCGGCCATGAAATCACGGTTGAACATCGTGACGATTCGGCGAAAATGTCCGTGCGGTCGAACCACGTTGCAAAAAAACCGGATTCCCTGATGAATAATACCCATATGCGCGTACGGCTTATACCGGCGGGAACCCTTGGAGTGTAGCGCCCATGCTGTCGTTCATTGCGCCTTTGTCGTCCCGCCGGGGGATACGCGCCGGTTGCCTGGCGGCGGCCCTGACCATGGCGGGGATCGGCCCGGCGGTGGCGGATTTCATCGGCCACGGGGGCATGGTGCGGGCCCTCGCCGTGTCGCCCGACGGCAGCCGTGTGCTCACCGGCAGCTTCGATTACACGGCACGGCTTTGGGACTTCGTCGATCAGACGGAAGTGGGCGTGCTCGACGCCCACGATGGGCCGGTGAATGCGGTCGCCTTCCTCCCCGACGGCAGGCGGGCGTTGACCGCCGGCAACGACAGGACGGTGATCCTGTGGGACCTGGAGACCATGAAACCCGTGCGCCGCCTGACCGGCCACAAGGGTCCGATCATGGCTCTGGCGGTCACCGCGGACGGCGCCGTCGCCGCCTCGGGCGCCTGGGACCGCTCGGTGCGGCTGTGGGACCTCGCCAGCGGGGCCGCCTTGCGGACCATCAAACAGCCCGCCGATGTCAACGCGCTGGCCTTCCTTCCGGACGGCAAGGTGCTGGTGACCGGGGGCCACGACGGGGTCGTGCGCCTGTGGGACGTGGCCAGCGGGCAACCGCTGGGCAAGCTGGAGGGACACACCTTGGCGGTCACCCAGTTGGCGGTTTCCGCGGACGGCCGGCGCCTGCTGTCGGCCGGCATCGACAAGACCTTGCGGCTGTGGGACGTGGCCGAGCGCAGGCAGATCCGCATCATGTCCGGGCATGAAAACCAGATCTACGACGTCGCCTTCTCGCCCGACGGCAAGACGGCGCTGTCCGGTGGCCGGGAGGGCTACTTGATCCATTGGAACCTGGACACGGGGAAACCGATCCGCTCCATCCCCGCCCACGACGAGATCGTCTGGTCGGTGGCCTTTACGCCGGACGGGCGTTTCGCCCTCACCGCCAGCTCGGACGAAGTCGTGCGCGTGTGGCACCTGGCGACCGGCGACCGCATCGGCATCCCGGACGAGGACACGACGGAGCCCAAGCCGTGGCTGACGAGCAGCCATGCGGGGGCGAAGATGTTCCGCCGGTGCGCCCGCTGCCATTCCCTGTCGGTGGAGGGGCGCAAACGTTCGGGTCCCAGTTTCGCCGGCCTCTTCGGCCGCCGCGTCGGTACCCTTCCCGGCTACAACTACTCCCAGACCCTCAGGGACGCCGATTTCGAATGGAACGACAAGACCCTGTTCACCCTGTTCCACAAGGGGCCGGAGGTGTTCCTGCCGGGGACCAAGATGCCGGCGCAGCGTGTCCCGGACGACGAACAGCTGGGATACCTGATCGACTATCTGCGTGAGATAACGGCGCCCGCGCCCACCGGGGACAAGCCCGCACAATAGGCCGTCGCCCCGCCGCGGGCGGGGAGCGAAGCGGGCGAAAACACGGGTGGCCACCGCCCCGTCTTTCGCGCACAATGCCGCGCCCCGTTCACCATCCCGCCTGCGCCCCGCCATGACCACCTTGCTGTACAGCCATCCCGCCTGTGTCGAGCACGATCCCGGCGCCCACCACCCGGAGAACCCCGCCCGCCTCGAGGCGGTGCTGGCGGCCCTGGACTCGGAAGAGTTCGCCATGCTCGACCGCCGTGAGGCGCCGCAGGCGGACATCGCCGACATCGAGCGCGTGCACGCTCCCGAGTACGTGGCGGCGGTCTTCGACGCGGTCCCCAAATCCGGCCACGTGCATCTCGATCCCGACACCGTTCTGTCGCCGGCCTCCGGCGAGGCGGCGCTGCGGGCGGCGGGCGCGGTCACGGCCGCCGCCGCCGCGGTCATCGGCGGCGAGGCCGACAACGCGTTTTGCGCGGTGCGGCCTCCGGGGCACCATGCCGAGGCCGCCCAGGCCATGGGATTCTGCGTCTTCAACAACGTCGCCGTGGCGGCCGGGCACGCGCGCGCCGTCCACGGGCTCGAAAGGGTCGCGGTCGTCGACTTCGACGTGCACCACGGCAACGGCACCCAGTCCGCCTTCGAACGCGACGCCGGCCTGTTTTACGCCTCCAGCCACCAGTTTCCCTTCTACCCGGGCACCGGCAGCGAGGCCGAGGAAGGGGTGGGCAACATCGTCAACGTGGAGCTTGCGCCGGGCAGCGGCTCGGCCGAGTTCCGCGCCGGCTGGAGCGGGCGCATCCTGCCCCGGCTCAAGGACTTCGCGCCGGAGCTGCTCATCATCTCGGCCGGGTTCGACGCCCATGTCCGCGATCCGCTGGCCCAGATCAGCCTGACCGAGGACGATTACGCGTGGCTGACCGGGGAACTTATGGCCGTGGCCGGGGAATGCTGCGCCGGACGTGTGGTCTCGGCGCTGGAGGGCGGGTATGACCTGGAATCCCTTGCCGCCAGCGCCGCGGCCCACGTGCGCGTGTTGACGGGAAGTTGAACCGGGAGACCGGCCAACCCCTTGCCCTTGCACCGGCGGCTCCGTACACTCGCGGGCCCGATCCGAGGAACGGCCATGGCGGACGACAAACTCCCGCCCGATATCGCGCGATTGAGCTTCGAGGATGCGCTCTCCGAACTGGAGACCATCGTGCGCCAGCTCGAGGACGGCAAGGGCGAGTTGGACCAGGCGATCAAGACCTATGAACGCGGCGCGCAGCTCAAACGCCATTGCGAGGCGAAGCTCCAGGAAGCCCAGATCAAGGTCGAGAAGGTCGTCCTCGGCCCCCAGGGCGCGGTGGGCGTCGAACCCGCGGACGCGGACTGAGGCCCCCGATTGAGCCAGTTCACGGACGCCCTCGCCGAAGACGCGCGCGCCGTGACCGAGACGCTGAACCGTTTGCTGTCCACGGAAGACAGCGCCGAAGCCCGCCTCACCGAGGCCATGCGCTACGCCACGCTGAACGGTGGCAAGCGGGTCCGCCCGTTCCTGGTGATGAGCAGCGCGCGCCTGTTCAACGTCGCCGAATCCAGCTCCCTCAGGGTAGCGGCGGCGGTGGAGATGGTGCATTGCTACTCGCTGGTCCATGACGACCTGCCGGCCATGGACGACGACGAACTCAGGCGCGGCCAGCCCACCTGCCACGTCCGCTTCAATGAGGCCACGGCGATCCTCGCCGGGGACGCCCTCTTGACCAAGGCTTTCCAGGTGCTGGCCGATCCCGACACCCATCCCAACCCCGCCGTGCGCAGCGATCTGGTGGCGGAGCTGGCCCACGCCGCGGGGGACGAGGGCATGGTGGCGGGGCAGATGCTGGACCTGATGGCCGAGGACACCGCGCTCGGCATGTCCGAGGTGACGCGGCTGCAACGGTTGAAGACGGGGATGCTGATCGGGTTTGCCTGCGAATCGGGGGCCATCCTGGGCAAGGCCCCCGAGGCCGCGCGCCATGCCCTGCGCGCCTATGTGCACGACCTGGGCCTGGCCTTTCAGATCGTCGACGACCTTCTCGACGTGGAAGGCGACGAGAAGGAGGTGGGCAAGAAGACGGGCAAGGACCAGGCGGCGGGAAAGGCCACCTTCGTGTCTCTCCTGGGGAGGGACCGCGCCCGCGCCCAGGCCGACATGCTGGCCGGGCAGGCGGCACAACACCTTGAATTATTCGCGGAAAAAGCCAATCATTTAAGGGAACTCGCGCAGTTCGTGGTAAAACGGCGCGCATGAAACGCCGAACGGGGGGCCGGCTCTCCATGCAGGCGTCGCACCTTCGCAAAGGGAGGGGAGATTGACGACCACACACGAGACACCGCTTCTGGACACGGTCGACTACCCCGAGGACACCAGGGATTTCACGGTCGAGCAACTGATTCAACTGGCCGACGAGCTGCGCGCCGAGACGATCAGGGCGGTATCCATCACCGGCGGCCATCTGGGTGCCAGCCTTGGCGTCGTCGAGTTGACGGTGGCGCTCCACCATGTGTTCAAGACGCCCGACGACCGGCTGATCTGGGACGTCGGGCACCAGGCCTATCCCCACAAGATCCTCACCGGCCGGCGCGACCGCATCCATACCCTGCGCCAGGGGGGCGGACTTTACGGGTTCACCAAACGGTCCGAGAGCGTCTACGATCCCTTCGGCGCCGCCCACAGCTCCACCTCGATCTCGGCGGCCCTGGGCATGGCCGTGGCGCGGGACCTGAAAGGCGGCAAGAACCACGTCATCGCCGTCATCGGCGACGGCGCCATGAGCGCCGGCATGGCGTACGAGGCCATGAACAACGCCGGGTCCATGGACGCGCGGCTGATCATCATCCTGAACGACAACGATATGTCGATCGCGCCCCCCGTGGGCGCCATGAGCGCCTATCTTTCGCGGCTGATCTCTTCCAAGTCGTTCCGCTCGCTGCGCCATTTCGCCAAGGAAATGAGCAAGAAGTTTCCCCGCCGCCTGGAAGAGGCGGCGCGCCGGGCGGAGGAATACGCCCGCGGCATGGTCACCGGCGGCACGCTGTTCGAGGAACTGGGGATCTACTACGTCGGTCCCATCGACGGCCACAACCTGGAACACCTCCTGCCGGTACTGAAGAACCTGCGCGACGACACGGAGGCGGGGCCCATGCTGTTGCACGTGGTCACCCAGAAGGGTCACGGCTACCCGCCGGCCGAGGAGTCCGCCGACAAGTATCACGGCGTCGGCAAGTTCGACGTGGTGACCGGCAAGCTGCACAAGTCCGCCCCCAAGGCGCCCTCGTACACCAGCGTTTTCGCCAATGCCCTGATCAAGGAGGCGGAAGAGGACGAGAGCATCGTCGCCATCACCGGCGCCATGCCGTCCGGTACCGGCCTCAACAAGTTCGCCGAACGGTTCCCCGAGCGCTGTTTCGATGTGGGCATCGCCGAGCAGCATGCGGTGACCTTTGCCGCCGGCCTCGCCACGGAGGGGCTCAAGCCCTTCGCCGTCATCTATTCCACCTTCCTGCAACGGGCCTACGACCAGGTGGTGCACGACGTCGCCATCCAGGGCCTTCCCGTGCGTTTCGCCATCGACCGCGCCGGGCTGGTGGGCGCCGACGGTCAGACCCACGCCGGGTCCTACGACGTCGCCTATCTCGGTTGCCTGCCCGGCTTCGTGGTCATGGCGGCGGCGGACGAGGCGGAGCTGGTGCACATGGTGGCGACGGCGGTGACCATCGGCGACAGGCCGTCGGCCTTCCGCTACCCGCGCGGCGAGGGGACCGGTGTCGAGCTGCCGGAGAAGGGCACGCCCCTCGAGATCGGCAAGGGCCGGGTCCTGCGCGAGGGCTCGACGGTGGCCGTTCTGTCGTTCGGCACCAGGCTTCCCGAGGTCCTCAAGGCGGCCGACACCCTGGCGGCACGGGGCCTTTCCACCACCGTCGCCGACGCCCGTTTCGTCAAACCCCTGGACGGCGATCTGGTGCGCCGGCTGGCCCGGGAGCACGAGGTCCTGATCACCATCGAGGAGGGCGCGGTCGGCGGCTTCGCCGCCGCCGTGTTCCAGTTCCTGGCCATGGAAGGGCTTCTCGACAACGGGCTCAAGGTGCGGCCGATGATTCTGCCCGACCGCTTCATCCTTCACGACAAGCCCGAGCTCCAGTACGAGGACGCGGGTCTCAACGCGCGCCACATCGTGGCCACGGCGCTGACCGCGCTGGGCCGCGCCGAGGAGGCCGCCAAGACTCTGCGCGCCTGAGCCATGGGCAGTCCCGCCGCCATCGACGGTGGCGCAACCCCGATGCCGCTCAGGGTGTGCATCGCCGGCGTCACCGGCGCCGTCGGGCGCGCCCTGTTGGCGGCGGTCCTCGCGGCCGACGATCTGACCCTGTCCGGCGCCGTTGCCCGCCGCGCCGCCGGCCGGGATGCCGGGGAAGCCGTCGGTCTGGGCGCCACGGGTGTCACCGTGACCGGGGACCTGGGCGCAGCCCTCGCCGCGCCCACCGACGTGCTCATCGACTACACGGCGCCTGCGGTGGTCAAGGGGCACGTGTTCGAGGCCATCGACCGCGGCGTCGCCGTGGTGGTCGGCACCTCGGGCCTCGCCGCCGCCGATTACGACGAGATCGACTCCCGTGCCCGCGACAAGGGCGTCGGCGTCGTCGCCTCCGGCAACTTCAGCCTGACGGCGGCGCTGCTCCAGCACTTAGCGCTGATCGCCGCCGGCCACCTCGACCACTGGGAGGTCATCGACTACGCCAGGGCGTCGAAGCCCGACGCGCCCAGCGGCACCGGCCGCGAACTGGCGGAGAGACTGGGTGCGGCCAAACGGCCCCT
The DNA here is from genome assembly GCA_022545455.1 of Pseudomonadota bacterium. GTDB lineage: Bacteria > Pseudomonadota > Alphaproteobacteria > Rhodospirillales > 2-02-FULL-58-16 > JACZQZ01. The sequence continues at coordinate 2,212 of JACZQZ010000051.1, read as the reverse complement.
GGCCGGGCACCCGGTGGAGGCGACCGAAGGCGAAAGAGACGCCCGCGGCGCCACCGTCGCCGGCGTTCAGTGCCACTCGCTCAGGCTTCCCGGTTACGCCAGCGGCGTCGAGGTCATCTTCGGCAGGGAGGGCGAGCGGCTGTCCCTTCGCCACGACGCCATCGCCCTCGGTTCGCCCTACGTCGCCGGCACCCTGTTGGCGGCGCGCCGGGCGGCGTCGCTGACCGGCCTCGTTCGCGGGCTGGATACGCTCCTGTTCTGAGGCGCCCGCTCTGTCGAGGCGGGGTGCTAGACTGGCGGCATGGCCACGGCGGAAAAGAAACGCTTGGATCAGCTGCTCGTCGAGCGCGGTCTCGCCGACAGCCGAAGCCGCGCCCGCGCCCTGATCATGGCCGGGCTGGTCTACAGCGGCACCAGGCGGCTGGACAAAGCCGGGGTGCGCCTCGCCCAGGACGCGCGCCTGGACGTCAGGGGGCGCGGCCACCCGTGGGCGTCCCGGGGCGGCATCAAGCTGGCCCACGGGCTCGATCACTTCCGCATCGATCCGCAAGGGCTGGTGTGCCTGGACGTGGGCGCCTCCACCGGGGGCTTCACGGACGTGCTGCTGAGCCGCGGCGCGGCGCGGGTCTACGCCGTGGACGTGGGCCGCGGCCAGCTCGCCTGGAAACTGCGTGGGGACGAACGGGTCATCGTGTTGGAACGCACCAACGCCCGCCACCTTACCCGCGATATGGTTCCCGACCCGGTGGCCCTGATCGTCTGCGACGTCAGCTTCATCGGCCTGGAGACGGCGCTGCCGGCGCCCCTGGCCCTGGCGGCGCCGGGGGCCTGGCTGGTGGCCCTCGTCAAGCCCCAGTTCGAGGTCGGCAAGGGCCGAGTCGGCAAGGGCGGGGTGGTGCGCGAGCCGGACCTGCACCGCGGGGTGTGCGGGCGCATCCGCGCATGGCTGGCGGACAGGCCCGGGTGGTGCGTGCTGGGCATTACCGAAAGCCCCGTCACCGGGCCCAGCGGCAACAAGGAATTCCTGATCGCCGGACGCCTCGAGGGCTGATCCGTCCCTCACCCCCCGCACTGGGCCTTGTGGCGCAGCAGGTGGTCGGCGAGCACGCAGGCGACCATGGCCTCGCCGACGGCGACGGCGCGGATGCCCACGCACGGGTCATGGCGGCCCTTGGTGGCGATCTCCACCTCTTGGCCGTGGGTGTCGATGGTCTTCTGGGGAATGGAGACGGAACTGGTGGGCTTGACGACGAAGCGGGCGACGATGTCCTGGCCGGTGGATATGCCGCCGAGAACGCCGCCCGCGTTGTTGGACAGAAACGTCGCCTTGCCGTCGGGGCCGATGCGCATCTCGTCGGAGTTCTCCGGCCCCGAGCGTTCGGCGGCCGCGAAGCCGGCGCCGATCTCGACGCCCTTGACCGCCGGGATACTCATCAGGGCCTTGGCGATGTCGGCGTCCAGCTTGTCCAGGACCGGCGCCCCCAGGCCCGCCGGAACGCCCGCCGCCACCACCTCGATCACCGCGCCCGTGGACGAGCCCGCTTTGCGCACGCCGTCGAGGAAGGTCTCCCATTCCTTCGCCGTTTCCGCGTCGGGGCACCAGAAGGGATTGTTTTCCACCTCCCCCCAGTCCCAGCGCCCGCGGTCGATCCGGTGCGGTCCCATCTGGATGAGGGCGCCGCGGATCGTGACCCCGCCGCCCAGGACCTTGCGGGCGACGGCGCCGGCGGCCACGCGCATGGCGGTTTCGCGGGCGCTGGCCCGCCCGCCGCCCCGGTGGTCGCGAACGCCGTACTTCTGGAGGTAGGTGTAATCCGCGTGCCCGGGGCGGAACTTGTCCTTGATCGCGTCGTAGTCCTTGGACCGGGCGTCCTCGTTGGTGATGATGAGCCCGATGGGCGCGCCGGTGGTGCGGCCTTCGAACACGCCGGCGACGATCTTCACCCGATCGGGTTCGCGGCGCTGGCTGGTGTACCGGGATCCGCCGGGCCGGCGGCGGTCCAGGTGCACCTGGATGTCGTCTTCGGCGAGGGGGATCCTGGGCGGCACGCCGTCGACGACGCAGCCGAGGGCCGCGCCGTGGCTCTCGCCGAAGGTGGTGAACCGGAACAGGTGGCCGAAGGTGTTGCCGGACATGGGAGTCTGATTTCCTGTGCGTGTGTCTCTGGCTCTATGGACGACCGCGGCGCCTGCCCGTGCGGGTTTCCGGGGA
>JACZQZ010000050.1 GCA_022545455.1 Pseudomonadota bacterium | reverse complement strand
CCCCGGGGGGACAAGGGGGGTGTCCCCCCGGCTACGGTATGCGGGGGACGCCCCCGCGGCCCCCGGGGGGACAAGGGGGGTGTCCCCCCGGCTACGGTATGCGGGGGACGCCCCCGCGGCCCCCGGGCCGGTGACGACGCCGGCGGCATGTCGGTGCCCTCTCCGTAGCCGCCCGCGACGCTGTCGGAAAAAACGATCTCGACCGTATAGGCCTCGATCACCGCGGCGGGCTGCGGACCGGCGACGGCAACCGCGGCGGCGATCACCCCGGCATGGGAGGCCAGGGACAATCCCCGCCAGGCCCACGCGATGCCGGTTTCGCGGCCGCCGGGCGCCGCACTCGGCACGATAGCCCCGGCAAGGACACGACCCTCACGGACCTCCGCCGTTCGGGCGCCCATCCCCCCTCCATGCAGCGACAGCCCCATGCCATCTCCCGGTCAGAAAACCACCCCCGCCCTGACCAGGAAGGTGCGGCCGGGCTGGGGATAGGCGTTGAACCGTTTCGGGTTGGTGGTGCTGGAGACGCCGAAGTTGAAATAGTCCTTGTCGAACAGGTTGTGCACCTCCGCCGACCACGTGGCGGGCCCATAGGCGCCGCTCAGCTTCACATCGACCAGGTAGTGGTCGGGGATCTTGGTGGACAGATTCGGCTCGTCGTTCTCGAGCCGGTTCGCGTCCACGAAGATGGCGGTCGCGGCCAGCCTCAGGCGTTCCTTCCAGATGTCCCAGAACAGCGTGGCGCTTGCGGTCCACGGCGCCACCAGCGGCACGTCGTTGCCCTCGAACGGCCCGTCGATGAACACGGCGTCGGTGAACGTAAGGTTCCCCTTGAGCCGCAGGGTGTCGGTTACGCGATAGGCGGCGCTGGTCTCGACACCGATGCGCCGGATGGGATCGAGATTGCGGTTGCGGCCGAACCCGAACGGTCCCGCCGACGGGTCGAAGCGGATTTCGTTTCGGGTTTCCATGGCATAGGCGCTGGACTGCGCCTCCAACGGCCCGGACGAATAGCGCACGCCCCCTTCCACGTCTTTCGAGGTCTGGGTGTTGAGGGCGAACGACAGGGGATCAACGGTGGCGATGCGCTCGTCGATGGTGGGCAGCCTCAGGCTGCGCCCGACGCGGCCGAACACGGTGACCGCGTCGGTGAGGCGGTGCTCGAGGCCGAAATTCGCCGCATAGTGCCACTGGGTTTCGGTCAGCGACTTGAGGCCGTTGCCGAAGGCGCCCGGCGCGCCGGCGTCGAAGGTGTCGCCGGCGTGAACATCGAGGTATTGCAGCCGCAGCCCGAGATGGGCGTCGGTGTCGGCGGTCACCGCCAGGGTGTTCTGAGCGTAAAGACCGACCGTTTGTTGCCTGGCGTTGTACCGGTGGACCGGCGCTTCGTCGCGGTTTCTCTGCCGGTCGGAGGTATAGTCCGCGTAGTAGTAATCGATGCCGACGATGCTGTTGACGCCGAAACCGGCGATCTCGTAATCGGCGTTCAGGCGCGGCGTGAACGACCACGTGGTAAGTACCGTGTCGATGATCTGATTGAAGCCGCCGCCCGAGTTGTCGATGATCGAGGCGTCCTGGTCCTTCCTGCGTCCCCCCATGTCGATAATAAGCTGGACGTCGTCGGTGAGCCGCCGCGTCATCCCCAGGGTCAACGAGATGCCGCTTTGCAGGGCCTTGTCCAGCGGCGTGGTGGCGCCCCGGGGGTCGGTTTTCAGGAGATTTAGCCCCGTGCCCTCGTCCACCAGGCGGGCGCCGGGCAACCCCAACGTCTGGTCGTCGAGGCCGAGTTTGACGAACACATCGCCCGCTGCCGCCGTGTAGCGAAGCTCGCCGTCCACATTGCGCTGGATGAGATCGTTGTTGTCGCGGAACCCGGGCGTCTTGATGAACGTGCCGTACGCGCTCACGGAAAACGGTCCGGCGGAATGGGAGACCGAGACGTTCGATTCCCGGTAGGGGCCGCCATTGCCGTCCGTGGTCCCCAGCGCCACGTCGGCGCTGGCCCGTGTCGGCTGCTCCGAGGACCGTTTGGTGACGATGTTGACGACGCCGCCGACGGCGCCGTCGCCGTACAACACGCCGCCCGCGTTGCCGCGGATGATTTCGATGCGCTCGATGCTGTCGATGGGAATGTTGGCGTAATCGATGGCCGCCACGTCGATGTCGTTGAGCCGCCGCCCGTCGACAAGGACCAGGGTATTCTGCTTGCCGACGGCGCCGAAACCGCGCATGTCGACGGTGGCCCTGGCGCCGCGGACGCCGCCGAACAGATCCCGGTTCTGGATGCCGGCCTCCAGCCCCAGGAGTTCGGGCAGGGACTTGGCCGGGCTCTCCTTGATCTCTTCGGCGTCGATGATGGTAACGGACGCCCCCGGCAGCCCCACCCCGATGCGCGTAGCGGTGACGACGGTTTCCACCGCCATCGGCGTCCCCTTCCCGGTTTCGTTTGTCTTGCCGCGGTCTTGGGACAGCGCGGCCGGGGCAAGCAGGGCCGAGGCCATCAGGCCTGAGACCAGCGTTGTCAACGCAACTCCTGGCGAATGGGTGAACGATGGCGTGCCGGTTTGTTCGCCGTTCCCCCCCTGTATTTCAAAGTTCCTCATGACAGACTCCGTGTGCTCGAATGCGTTCACGGGAGAGCCTGTGATCGATTGTCATCGACGCGCCCCCCCACCCGAACGCTCGCCCGGCACCACGTGCCGGCGAACGCGTTGACAGGGAGCCCGCGGCGGCCACCAACCGCCCAACCCGGCGCGCGTGCGCGCGCGGAGCCTGCTTAAGTCAATGTCGGAAACCGAGATGAGGAAACGCCCATCGACAGAATCCCATTGCCGGTGTCACCGCAAGAACCCCTGCGTCACCGCTAACGGAAATCCGTCCCGGATGAGCGCCCCGCTCACCGGTGGGCGACGTCGATCGACGGCAGGTCTCCTGGCTTGCGGGTCATCGTCTTTGCCCGGCCTTCCCGGTTGCCCAGTGGCCATTGATTGGGCGCGGACTCGCCGCTTACAGTTGCGGGGGCAGCCACGGAGTTGGTTTCCGATCCCTTTTCCCGGGCCTCGGAACCGCACCGTGTTCCCTCTTAACCCCGTCTTCGGGGAACCGTCGGATACACTTATACCTTTGGATAAATGCGGGGGCAAGGCCGGGCCGGTAAGAAACCCCTTGCGGGGGGCGCGGATGGGCCGTTAGAACGACGGCGATCTGCGCAACGGTGTACCGGTAACAAGGACCTTCAGCATGAAACGTGGACTCTTGATCGGCGGCGGCGTGGTCGTCGTGCTCGCCGTCGCCGCCGTCTGGCTCCTGTACTCTTCCCTCGATTCCCTGGTCCGGGCGGCGGTCGAGGAATACGGCTCCGAAATCACCCGGACCGAGGTACGCCTCAACGAGGCGGTGATTTCCCCCACCTCCGGCGAAGGCGTCCTGCGCGGGCTGAAAATGGGCAATCCCAGAGGGTTCAAGAGCGACAGCGCCTTCCGCCTGGGCGAGGTCAGGGTCCGCATCGACATCGAATCCCTGGGTCGGGACACCGTGGTCATCAAGGAGGTCGTCATCACCGCACCGGAGATCACCTACGAGCTGGGGCCCGATGGCAGCAACATCGACGCCATCCGGCGGAACGTGGAATCCTACATGGGGGCCGGGGCGGGGCGGGCCCAGGGCGGGGACGCGGCCAAGGGCGGCGGCGAGGCGGGAACGAAGCTCGTCATCGAAGACCTTTACATCCGCGGCGGCAAGGTCGGCGTCAGCGCCACGGCGCTGGGGGGCAAGACCCTGAGCGCCACCCTGCCCGATATTCACCTCACCGGCATCGGCAAGGACAAGGGCGGCGCCACCCCGGCCGAGGTGTTGGACAGGGTGATCGGCGCCGTCGGCCAGGCCGCCGGCAAGGCGGTGGCGTCCCTCGGCCTCGGCAAAATGCTGGACGCGGCGAAGGAACAGGCGGCCGGCGCCACGGAGGCGCTGGCGAAGGGAACGGCGGGCGCCAAGGACCTGTTGGACAAGGGCGCCAAGGACGCCGGAGGCACCCTCAAGAAACTGTTCGGTAACTGAGTTCGGCAACCAAGGCCGGTCCTCACCGCGTGCGCGCCTTGCGCCATTCCCAGGGGAGCACGAATTCGCCGCGCCAGAGGCCCTTGCGCGCGGCCCGGGCGGCCGTCTCTTCGCCGGCATACGCCGCCGCCACGCCGCCCACGGCGAGGGCCCAGCCGGCGCCGACCATGCGCGCGCCGAGGTCCCGGTTGCCGACGGTACAGACGTAGGCGGCCCCGCCGTCGCCGTCGCCGCCCTTCTCGCGGCACGTCACCCAGTGCATGCCCGTCTCGTAGGCCAACGCAAAGGTGGCTTCCCGTCCGCAGGCCCATTCCGTGGCGCCGGCCCAACAGGTCTGGTCGCTTTCCGGCGCGTCGATGCCGTGCAGGCGGATGCGCTGGCCGGCGATCTCGAGGGTGTCGCCGTCGATGACCCGGGCCTTGCCGACGATCTCGGCGTGGGCGGGGAACGCCAGCAGGGCGACAACCGCAACCAGGACGGCACGGCAAACCAAAACCTTACCCTTTGCCCAGGTCGGCGACGAAGGCGTGAAGCCCCACCAGGCGGTCCCTCTTCTGGCGTTCGGCGGTGAGGATGGCCTCGACCCTGGCGACGCTGTCGTCGATGTCGCGGTTGACGACGATGTAGTCGTATTCGGCCCAATGGCTCATCTCGGACGACGCCCGGGACATGCGCGCGCGCACCACCTCGGCGCTGTCCTGGGCGCGCTCGCGCAGGCGCTTTTCCAGCTCGGCGGTGGACGGCGGAAGGATGAAGACGCTGACCACGTCGTCGCGGGCGTTCGCCGACAGTTGCTGGGTACCCTGCCAGTCCACATCGAAAAGCACGTCCCGGCCGGCGGCGAGGGCCGCCTCCACCGGTTGGCGCGGCGTGCCGTAGCGGTTGCCGAAGACCCGGGCGTGTTCCAGGAACTCGCCGGCGCCGACCATGCGCTCGAACGCCTCTTCGTCGACGAAGCGATAGTCCTTGCCGTCGGTCTCGCCCGGACGCGGCGGCCGGGTGGTGGCGGAAACCGACATGGTCAGCGCCTTCTCGCGCTCGAGAAGCCGCCGCGCGATGGTCGTCTTGCCGGCCCCGGACGGCGAGGACAGCACCAGCATCAGGCCCCGCCTTTTGATGCCGGGGCCGTGGTCGGACCTACTCAATGTTCTGCACCTGCTCGCGCAGTTGTTCGACGCCGGCCTTGAGATCGATGCCGACGCGCGTCAGCGCAAGGTCCACGGATTTGGAGCACAGGGTGTTGGCCTCGCGGTTGAACTCCTGGCACAGGAAATCGAGCTTGCGGCCGATGGCGCCGTCGCCGCCCATCAGGTCCCGCGCCGCGTCGCGGTGCGCCTTGAGGCGGTCCAGTTCCTCGCGCACGTCCGCTTTCGCCATGAGCAGCGCCGCCTCCTGGGCAAGCCGCTCCTCGGGCAGGGCCGGGACCGCGTCGAGCAGGGCGGCGACCTGGATGCGCAGGCGTTCCTTGATGGCGTCGGGCTGGGCGGCGGCCAGGCTTTCCGCCTCCGCGCACAGCCGGCCGATCCCGTCGAGATGGGTGGTCAACACCGAGGCCAGGCGCGCCCCTTCCTGGTCGCGCATGGACGCCAACGATTCCAAGGCCTCGTCAAGCCCGGCCAGCAAGGCCGTGTCGGCGGCCTGGCGGGCGTCTTCGGACGGCTCGTCTTCCACCGGCTCGATGACCCCGCGCAGGGCGAGAAGGCCGTCCACGTGCGGCGGTCCGGCGTCGGGCAGGCGCTCGCGGATTTCCGGCAGCAGGGACAGAATGTCGTCGAGCACGGCCCGGTTGACGCGGTAACTCCCGCGGACCTGGTTCGACCGGACCGTCAACGCAACGGAGATATTGCCGCGCCGGAAGCGCTTCGCGATCCGCGCGCGGGCCGGCTGCTCCAGGCTTTCGAACCCGGCCGGCAGCCGGCAGCGGACGTCCAGGCCCTTGCCATTGACGCTCTTGACCTCCCAGGTCCAGGAAATATCGTCCTCGTGGCCCTCGGTGCGGGCGAAACCGGTCATGGACGAAATCGACACCCTACCCCCCACGGTCGGTCCTCGATGCGCGGCCCGTTATAGCCCCGGCGGCACCCGGCAACAAGCCGAACGGTTCGCGTTCCGATCCGGTTCCGCCGTATAAGGGGAACCATGCACGCGAAAGAGCCCGGCGCCATCCTTATCACCGGCGCCTCCAGCGGCATCGGAGCGGCCCTGGCCCGCGCCTATGCCCGGCCCGGCGCGTTCCTGGCGCTGGGGGGGCGCGACCGCCGGCGGCTGGAGGCGGTGGCCGGAGCCTGCCGGGACGGCGGCGCCAGGGTCACGGCCGAAATCGTCGACGTGACCGACCGCGCCGCGATGGCCCGCTGGGTCGGGGGCACGGACGACGGCCAACCCCTCGACCTGGTGATCGCCAACGCCGGCATCTCGGCCGGCACCGGCGGCCAGGGCGAGGACGAGGAGCAGACGCACGCCCTTTTCGCCGTCAACGTGGGCGGTGTCCTGAACACGGTGCTGCCCGTCATCCCCCGCATGCGGGCGCGCAAATACGGGCAGATCGCGGTGATGAGCTCGGTGGCCGGCTTCAGGGGCCTGCCCGGGGCGCCCGCCTATTGCGCCAGCAAGGCGGCGGTCAAGGCCTATGGCGAGGCCCTGCGCGGCTGGCTGGCGGCCGACGGGGTGCGGGTGTCGGTGATCTGCCCGGGATTCGTGGAAACCCCCATGACCGCCGGCAATTCCTATCCGATGCCGTTTCTCATGCCGGCGGACAGGGCGGCCGCCCGCATCAGGCGCGGCCTGGCCCGCGACAAGGCCCGCATCGCCTTCCCGCTGCCCATGTACTGGGCCATGTGGCTCATGGGCGCCCTGCCGCCGTCGATCACGGACCCGCTGTTGCGCAAGGCGCCGCAAAAGGACTGATACCCCGGCCTGGGCGCATCTTTTCGGCCGCCGCCGGCCCGTTTTCGGGATTTAGAGGTCCCACCTCAGAACGAAGAAGACTCGCGGATCATCGCCCCCCGCCCGTTCCGCCGCCACCAACCGGGTCAACGGCTGGGCGATCTCCACATAGCCGAACAGACCGTGCTGGAACTGGCCGCGGACTCCGAATCCCGCGGAGGCCAGGGACTGGCGGCCCGCCGGCACGTCCGCCCAGACGGCGCCGATGTCATAGAACCCGTAGAACTGATACTGGCTGAGCAGGCTGTCGGCCAGGGAGCCGTCGTACTGGAGCTCGATCCGGCCCGCGGCGCCGTCCTTGCCCGTTATTTCGGAGGGATCGTAGGCGCGGCCGAAGCGCTCGCCGCCGAGGCCGATCTCCTCCGCCGAGAGCACGGTGCCGGACGATTTCTGGCCGGTCGCGGTGAGCAGCACGGCCACATTGTTCCACACCTTCTGATAGCGGGAGTAATCGAGGGTGACCTTGGTAAACTCGGGGCTGGCGCCGGGACGCGACAGGGACGGCGAATCGGAGCCCGAGGCGCCAAGAATATCCAGCCCCTGGCTGATTTCGGCGGACACCCAGTTCCTGCCCTCGGCGGCGTCGTCGAACGAAACGGTGGCGCCCAGGCGAACGACCCGGAGCGTGTCGTCGAAGCTGCGGGCGCTGCGTTCCGTTTCCTCGGAATCGCTGAAGGTAAAGCGCCCCGTCACGTAGACATCGAGCCGCCGGGAGCGCACGACGGGGTGGGCGGCCTGGATCTCGAACCGCGTGCCCGCGGAGTCGATGTCACGGGATTTGAGATCGAACCCCGGTTCGGAGTCGCTGTAACTTCCGGCAACCGTTACCGTCGTGCCCTCGGTGCCCACGGTCTGGGTGTGGGCAAAGTCGAAGAACAGCAGTTCCTCGGTCTGCGGCGTGGTCACGAAGCGCACCCGCGAGGTCTCGTAAAGGCCGAGCACCGAATTCGCGGTGGCCCCGGCCCAAAGCTGAATGGGGCCCACGGAGCGGCTGCCACGGTTGTCCACCTGAACGAACCCCTGCAGGGTATCGTGGGTGAGGTCCAGGATCAGCTTGTACTCGCCGGTATCCCCGTCCACCGGTTCCAGCAAGGGGCGGACGCTGACCCCGGGCAGGTCCTCGGTCAGCAGGACGTAGCGTTCCATGGAGGAGAGACGGGTCGGACGATCGGCCGTTATCTTGCTCGCGTATGCCCGGAGCAGGCTTTCGGACCCTTCCACCTGTCCCTCGATCAGCACCTCGCCGATGAACCCTTCGATGATGCGGATGCTCACCACGCCGAGGCTCACGTCCTGCTCGGGCACCGTCGCCTGGGAAAGGACGTAGCCGTCTCCTTCATAAAGGTCGGTAATCTTCTGGGCGACGGCCTCGATGTCCGCAAGCGTCACCTGGCGGGCGAGAAGACCCTCGTAGAAGGCGACAAACCGGGACGGGGCGTAGACCGTAGACCCGATGATCTCGATACCCGTCAGGAGAAAGGCTTTTTCCTCGACCAGCGGCGGAAGGACGGGAACCGCGCGCTTCTCGATCTCCGGCTCGGCGGGCCCTCTCAGGCGCGTGCGGTCGTCGAAACGGTTCTGGATCTGGCCCGGAGTCACGGCGCTGGGGGCCTGCTGGGCCAGGGCGCCGGCCCACAAACCCGCCGCCAACAGGACGAACGGCGCCCCCGACACGGCCGCCAGCAGGGCGCGCAGCCGCCTGTGCCCGTCCAAGCCCCCGACGGACGGCCTCATGGCGCCGCATGGGAAGCCGCAGAATCGTATCCTACGCACCTGGCCTCTCCCCCCTCGGTGGCCCCGGCGTCTCAAGGACGGCAGTGTGGGGAAACCGGGCGCAAATTGCAAGCATTCACAACCCCGTACAACCTTCGGCGAACGGCTTGAGAGCATGGATCGACGCCGGATGCACGCCTGGTGCATGCAATTTGAATAAAATTTTATCAAATATATATTAAAAATTATAGTAGATTTTATTAAATATAGTCATGTGTTTTATTTAATATTACCATCCTTTCGTATATATTTTTGTTGACATTCCGCATTAATACTTATATTACTCCTGAATCGCTCAATGTTTTCATGGGGAGACAATGTTTTCATGGGGGGATCGGATGTGATTGCGGTGCCAGTCCGGCACCGCCTTATGTGCGATGGAGGCCATGATGACCCGTTCGGATTCCTATCGCGTTGAGTCGTTTTCGCCTGGACACCGCCCCGGGACCCGCGCCACGGGTTGGCTCACCTCCGTTGTGAGGAGGGTCCGGATCGCGGGATTGATTTTTGTTTTGGTCGGTTTCTTCTCCCTGGTCACGGGCGTTTCCCCGGCGTACGCCGGAGAACACGGCTTGACCTGGGCCGTAACCCAGGCATCGGGCGACGTGCGGCATCGCACGGGCGGGTTCTTTTCGACGGAATGGCAAAAGCTTCGGGTGGGTGACGTGGTCGGCGCCGCCGCCGAAATCCGGACCGGGCGCAACAGCCGGGTCGTCCTCAGGCATCGAAAGACGACCATAACCGCCACCTCGGAGAGCCGCCTCGCGCTTCCCGGGGGGGCGGCATTCAGCGGCGCGTATCGCGTTCTCCAGAGCCTGGGGACCCTCCTCTACAACATCAAGGAACGGGCCGCCGGCATGGCCGCCTTCGAGGTGGAAACCCCATATCTGGTGGCCTTGGTGAAAGGCACCGTGTTCACGGTCAACGCCTCGGCCGAAGAGGCTTCCGTCCAATTGAGCGAGGGCGTCGTCAGGGTCCAGCCCACCCGTGGTGGCAAGGGCGCCACACTGGCCGCGGGTCAGACGGCGCGCGTGACCCGCGCCTCAGACACCGATGTGATCATCAAGGGCCGGGGTGCCGACCGGCGCTCGAGCGTCAAGCCGCAGGCGCCAACCAGGCTTGCCATGGCCAACACCGAACGGACCGTTCCCACCGCCGGCGGCGGGACCGCCACAACCGGGTCCCGCAAGGACCCCGGCAAGGGACGGGCTTCCACGGGCACGGAGAGCCTGGCCAAAACGGTGCCCGCCCTGGCCGACCGTCAGGTGGCCGCCTTGAGCGAAGCGAACAGAGGCGACTCCGACTCCGACTCCGACTCCGACTCCGGCGCCGGCGCCGGCGCCGGCGACGCACGTGAGGGAGGTCGCGTCGCGGGCGAACGTGCGGATGGCGGCGACCCCGGTGGGGACAACCCCGGCGGCGACGGTCCGCGCGGGGGCGGCACGGGTGGCAGCGGCGCGAACACGGGCAACCCCGGAGGCGGCGGCACGGGCGGCGGCACCAACGTCGGCGGCAGCGTGGGTGGTGGCGGTCCCGGCGGCGGCCACGTGGCCCGCAGCAACCTGAGCCAGGACACCGCGCGCGGCGCCAATACGGGCCGTGGCAAAACGGCAACCGGTTCGTTGATGACAATCTGGTCAGCGCCCTGGATAGGGATGGAGACCGCCGAGGGCTGGATGGCCAGCATTTGGGAGGGCATCACGGAGGGCATGGAGACCTGGGTCGGGGCAGTTTGGTTGCTGGTGATGTGGGCCGTGCTCTGGGTGGCCGTCTCGACGTTGAGGATCACCCTGACAAAGACGAAAGAACGTCCATCCCAAAGCGGCGCGGCGATGGCCAGGCGCCGGGTCCGCCAGCCGGTGTAATGGCGGACCGATGGGTAGGGTGCAAAACGCGGCCAGGGCGGGAGGTTCGCCGGTGCACGCGGCGTGAAAGCAATTCGATTAAAATTTTATCTAACATAAACTAAAATAACTGACGAATTTTATTAAATAATTATACAATTTGTATTTAAAAACACCATCCTTTATCATGTATTTTTCTTGACATAATATTTAATTACTGGTAATTAGAGCACAATATGTTTGATTTTATGGCGGAGCCGGATAGTATGGGGTGCGAAACGGGCACCGCCGCAACGCAGTGGAGGTCGTGATGACAAGTCCATATGGTGTTCGCACCCCTTCGGGTGTAAACGGCGCCCGAACCCGCGCCGGCGGCTGGTTTCCGGCCGTTGCGGCAACGGCCCGGAGTGCCGGTTTTGCCCTCCTGATGTTGGGCCTTGTCTCCCTGGTTCCGGGGGTGTCCCCGGCGTACGCGGGAGAAGACGGCTTGACCTGGGCCGTTACCCAGGCATCGGGGAACGTACAGTACCGCATGGGCGGCAAGGCTCCGACCGGGTGGCAGGCGCTTCAAGTGGGCGCGGTCCTCGGTGCGGCGGCTGAAGTCCGCACCGGAAGCAACAGCCGGGCCCTGCTCACCCATCAGGGCACGACCTTGACCGTGTCGCCGGAGAGCGTCCTCAAGCTTCCCGGAACCGAACGGCCAAACGGCGTGTACCGGGTGTTCCAGAGCCTGGGCACCCTGCTTTACAGGATCAAGGAGCGCGCCGCCGGCATGGCCGCCTTCGAGGTGGAAACGCCCTATCTGGTGGCGGTGGTGAAGGGTACGGTGTTCACGGTCAACGCGTCGAACAACGGGGCCGCCGTGCATCTGACCGAGGGCGTCGTCGATGTCCAGCCCACCCTGGGCGGCACCGGCGTTACACTCACGCCCGGCCGCACGGCCCTCATCACCGCGGTGCCCGGCGCCGATGTTATCGTCAAGGGCCAGGACGCCGGCAAGCGCTCGAACGTGACCCCGCCGAAGGGGAAGGGCAAGGGTAGCGCGGCGACGTCTTCCGGCGCCAACGCCTCCCAGGGCGCGAAAGCGCACCGCGGCAAGGGCGTCACCATCTCCAAGTCGGCGAAATCCAAATCGGGGCGCCGTGGCCGGCACCCGCGTGCGGTCGCCATCTTCGCCAGCAACAACCGCGGCGGCCTGTTCGCCAAGGGCGTGAAGGTCAAGAACGCGTTCAAGAAGAAAGGCGGCCCGAACCTAGCCTCTACGGGCACCGCGAGCGCGCCGACGAGTGGCCATGGCCCGACCAAGGTCGGCAAGGGCGGCAAGGGCGGCGCTAAAGGCGGCGGGCTCTCGAGCGGCGGCGGCCTCGGTGGCGGCAAAGGCGGCGGCAAAGGCGGCGGCAAAGTCGGCAAGGGCGGCGCTAAAGGCGGCGGCCTGTCGAGCAGCGGCCTCGGCGGGGGCACCCTCGGCGGCGGCCCGGGCAAACCGGGCAAGGGCAAGGGCAAGGGCAAGGGCAAAGGCGGCGGGAAGAAATCCTAACCGCCAGACCGAAAGCAAGCGGCGTCCCTATGGGTACGGAGAGCCCGTAGGGACGCCGCGCCATAAGGACGCTATCCCTACCAGTTCGATCACTTACGGAGTGTCGTCTAAGGCAGAAAGCTGTTGTCCGGTAGCCGTTGGTAAAACAAGAGATCGTTCCTATTTGCGGGCAAAATGCATCCAACTTGGTGGCAATCGATGACCCATAGGTGGGACGATGAGCAGCAGAGTATTGCCATCGATCTGGGCATTCCTTGCCGGAGGTTTGGTGGTCTTCGGCCTGATCTCCATTGGGACCCTGGAGCCTGTTTCGTTAGGCCGCGCATCCCTGTTTGAGGAGATTGTGTTCGTGGTCATTGCGGGTCTGCCCGTAATAGCGTGGTTCGCTGTCTTCTTCAGGACACCTGGATAAAGGCGGTTGAGGCGTTGCTGTCAGAGAAAGGGCCTGAGGACGTGAAGGTGCATTAAACCCAGGCAATCGTGGAAGGTTTTTTCTTTGTGTTGACGTGGTTATTAACGCCTCATTCTCGTGTGTGGCAACGGTACGGCAACGGCGGCGAGGCCAGGGACACCCTTGCGCTGCCCGTCAAAGGCAAGAAGCGTTGATCCCGGGACAGGGGTACATTAATCACTTCATTTCCGTACACCCTCGCGTTTCGACTCCCACTTTCAAACAAAGACCAGCCTCATAACGCGCAATGTCCGCTTGGGGTCATTTCCGGATATCCGTATCTGGTTGCAAGTTTACGACTCCACGGCCTGGTACCAAGAACCACAAATTCCGGATACGGTTTCCCGTCGCCACGGAAGCTGCTTGGCCTGGGCGCTGCCACGCGGGCTTTCCAAGGCGCCGGAGACCCTGCACCCATCATGCTTAAGGCCTCCTACGGCCCGAAGAAAAAGCGGCGGCCCAGGGGACTTACCTGCCCCCCGGTTCCCCTTCGCGGGTGCAACCCCACCCGGCGCAGCCGGTGGCCACCGCCGGCCCGCGCCGGCGGCCGTAATCCCTTTTTAATCCTTTGCCCCCCACAATCCCTTCCGTAAAGAATTTCACACATGGTTCCAGAAGGGAATCGATGGGTCTGTTTACCGAAGTTCGCGCGCGGGCGCGCCATGTCGTGGGCCCGGTCCTTGGCATCTGCGCGGTCGCCTATTTCGCCTACCATGCCATCCACGGGGACCGCGGCCTGATCGCGTGGTGGGATCTCAATCAAAAGGTGGAAAACGCCCGCGGCGTCCTGGCCGGGATCGAGGCGCGCCGCGGGGCGCTCGCGCACCGGGTCAAGCTGCTCAGTCCGGGCAGCCTGGATCCCGACATGCTGGAGGAACGGGCCCGGCTCATGCTCAACTACGGCTTTCCCGACGACACGGTGATCCTCACCGATGAGCCGCCGGGACCGTGACGGCGGCCGTACGGCCACCCCCGGACGCCGTTCATGGGGTTCCAAGGGCCGTCGGCCCCAGTGTCCTGTCCCAGAGATTCGTGCACTATACGATCGTTTTTCCCGTTTCCTCGGCAGGAGGGGACGCGCCGGCGATGCGGGGCCATCGTCAAGGGTTCCCGACGCCCCGGGGGGCCACCGGGGGGTGTCCCCCCGACACGGTATGCGGGGGGGGCGCCCCCGCGACCCCCGGGGGAACGGGAAAAGCGACCCGGAGGGCGGTCTTGCGAGGCTCCCGGGGGGGACAAGGGGGGTGTCCCCCCGGCTACGGTATGCGGGGGACGCCCCCGCGGCCCCCGGACGTCGTCACGCGCCGCTTGTGATGCTCCAGCATCACGGCGCGCCGCGCTCCTCGCCGAAAACCTCGCAAGACCGTCGTATAGCGTACGAATCTCTGGGACAGGACACTAGGTGGGGATAAAAAGGGCAACGCCCCTTTGGCCTCATTCGTTCCCCTTAAAAGGGCTCATGTTTCCGACGCCTCCAGGACCGGGAACCGTTCGTGCTCCAGGTCCGGCTCTGCGCAGTGGCGCAGGATCTCGCGGCGGGTCGCGTCGCGCAGTCTGAGGGCCACGGACCACGTATCGGCGGCCGGGGTTCCGGCACTCAGGGCGTCGGGCTCGATGGGCAAGCCGACGGTGACGGTGATCGCGCCGCGGCGCGGGAACCAAGAGTCCGGGCGCAGAATGGACCGGGTGCCGCGGATGGCTACGGGGACCACCGGAACCCCGGCCTCCGCCGCGGCGACGAACGCCCCCATCTGGAAGGGCATCAGTCCGGGCATGCGGACGAACGTCCCTTCGGGGAAAAACAGAAGGGAGCGGCCGGAACGGACCACATGCGCCATGCGCCGGGCATCGTCGGCGCCCTTCGCCTTGTCGAAGCGTTCCACGAACTCCGCCTGGAGACGCCGCAGGAATACGCGGGTGATCACGCTCCCGGTCAACTCGGCCTTGGCAACGAAGCCGAACTGGCGGGGCAGGGTTGCGATGAGGACGAAACCGTCCAGATAGCCTGTGTGATTGGAGACGAACACGCACGCCCGGTCCGGGGGCGGCAGGTTCTCCAGCCCCTGCACCATGAGCGGCGTGCCCGATGCCCGCGCCAGGAGGCGCACGGCCCGGCGCGACAGGGCCCAGCACCATGAAACCCGCGGCAGCACGGCGACCGACACCCAGAGGATCGGGACCAGCAGGCCGATGAGTCCCCAGGCGTAGGCGGCGTACAGCGCCCAGGACACGGCGCGCCCGGTCCGGCGCAGTTGCGGCACGGCCCCGCTCAGGGCCAGGCGCGTGATCTGCCACCACACGGCCCTTCGCGGTTTGCCGATGAGGCCGCGCTCATACACCTCGCGGGTGGCGGCGCGGCGGATCTTGCCGCTGGAGGTCTTGAGGACGGTGTTGGGCGGCGCCAGCACCACGTCGTCGGGGGCCACGCCGGTCAGGTCCACGGCAAGGGCGTTGACCTGGGCCCGCATCGCGTTCAGGGCGGCCGGGTCCTTTTGCCGGCTCTCCGCCAGCACCACCAGGCGCTCGCGGCCGGAGTCGGGATCCGTGCTGCCGAATACGGCCACGTTGCCCTTGCGGATGCCGGGAATGTCACCGACGGCTTCCTCCAGCTCGGCCGGATAGACGTTGCGTCCGGCGCGAATGATGATGTCCTTGGTGCGGCCGGTGATGTACACGTCGCCGCCGGCGATATAGGCCAGGTCCCCGGACTCCAGCCAGTCCCCGTGGAACAGGCGGCGGCTCTCGGCTGCGTTGCGGAAATAGCCGCTGGTGGCCGAGGGGCCGCGGAACTGGAGCCCGCCCTCATGGCGCTCGGGAAGTTCGCGGCCGGCGGCGTCGACGATGCGGATCTGGTGTCCGGGCAGGGGCTGGCCGCAGGCCGCGAAACGCAACGCCCGGGCGTCCGTCTCATCGGCGGGGTTGGCCCGGCCGGACCGCATGAAAGGATCGCGCTCGATCCTGTCGATCACCGTACCGCGGCCGGGCGGCGGGATGGCGAGACCCACGGAACACTCGGCGAGGCCGTACATGGCCATCAGGGTCTCCGGCCGGAAGCCGTACCCTCGGAAGCGCTCGCAGAACCGCTGCACGGTTTCCGGGCTCACCGCTTCGGCCCCGTTGCAGGCGACGCGCCAGGAGCTCAGGTCCAGGCCCTTGATGGCGTCGTCGCGGATCTTGCTCAGGCACAGCTCGTAGGCGAAGTTGGGGGCCGCCGACAGGGTGCCGCGATGACCGTGCACGGCCCACAGCCACCGCTGGGGCCGGGCGAGGAACATGAGCGGCGACATGATCACCAGGAGGGCGGCAAAATACAGGCTTCCCAGCCACGCCCCGATCAGCCCCATGTCGTGATACAGCGGCAGCCAGCTGACGAACACATCGCCGGGTTCGGCCCGGACCGCTTCCCCCATGGCCCGGATGTTGGCCAGCAGGTTGCCATGGGTCAGCACCACGCCCTTCGGATTGCCGGTGCTGCCCGAGGTGTATTGCAGGAAGGCGACGTCCTCGGCTCCCAGCGCCGGCCCCGTGAAGGCGCCGGAGGCGGACGAAAGCTCGTCCGGCGTCACCACGGTGCGCAGGGATTCGACCTGCGCCCTGAGCAGACGCGCGAACCGCGTGGCCTCGGGCACCGTGATCAGGATTCCGGCCAGGCAATTGGCGACGATGCCGGCGTGGCGGCGCAGGTGGGCCTCGATCTGGGCCGGGCGCGCCGGCGGATAGATGGGAACGGGCACGCCGCCGGCAAGCAGGACGCCGAAAAAGCTGAAGAAATAGTCGCGGCCCGTGGGCAGCATGATGACAACGGCCTCTCCGGGTTGCATATCCCGTTGCTGCAGGCCGGCCGCCACGCGCTCCGCCGCCTGCTTGAGGGCGCCATAGGTGATGACCTCTCCCTCGCCATCGTCGCTGTAGAAACGGATGTGGGGCCGGTCGGGATGGGCCAGTGCATGCCAGTTCAGCACGTCGACCAGGGTCCTGGCATCGAGCGGTGCGGCTTCCGCCGTGCCGAGGGTGATTTCGCTGACGTCGGCCAGTACGCGAACGCCGCCCGGCACGCCCGCGCCGAGCACTTCGCGCAGCAGATCGCGCGGCGTTTCCGCGCTGGCGAAGACCTGCTCGCGGAGCGTCACGCCGAAGGCCTGCTCGACGCGCATAATCAGCTCCACCAGGCCCAGGCTGTCGAATCCCAGATCCCCGGCCAGCCCGCTGTCGAGGGTGACCGGGCCGGCCGCCGTTCGGTGGGGGTGAAGCTCGGCCGCCACGTCCCCAACGACCTTCAGCAGCCTGGCCGCCGCCTCGGTCGCGTTTGCCGTCCCGTTGTCGCGGTCCAACCGGCGCGCCACGTCCTCCGCTCCATGCCTGCAGGCGGATAGGGTAGCGTACAGCAATTGCTCCGCTACCGCACGGGAAGGGTCCGAGGCGTCTGCCCGTAGCGCTTCCCGGCACTTTGGGCCGCGCAAAAAACAACCACGCAACAGGCGGTCACGGTAATTACCGCAAAGGCGTTAACTCTATTTCAGTTAAAAAAGTTTTTTCTTTTCCATACAAGGGGTTCGACGCCATTGACGGCTTGAATTGATGGCCCATGCGTATTACTTTTGCCCGCGTTCGCCGCCCTAGCGCGGCCGCCTTCCCGAGGCGCCCGAACCCCGGCCCTTCCGTGGCCGGCGCTCGAGACCCCACGCAACAGGGAGACGGGACCAATGGCGAAATCAGCGAAACGGAAACGGGCCAAACCGGCCGCCAAGGGGACGGCCGGGAAGACGGCGGCCAGGAAACGCCCGGCCCGCGCCACGGCGCCGGGAAAGCCGGGAAAGAAAGACACCGCCAAGGCGACGCGGCGCACAACCCCCGGCGAAGCCCTCGATCTGTACCGCCGGATGCTGCTCATCCGCCGCTTCGAGGAGAAGGCCGGTCAGCTTTACGGCATGGGCCTGATTTCCGGATTCTGCCACCTCTACATCGGCCAGGAGGCGGTCGTCGTGGGCCTGCAGGCGGCGGCCGGTGCCGACGACACCCTGGTCACCAGCTACCGCGACCACGGCCACATGCTGGCCTGCGGCATGGACCCCAAGGGGGTTATGGCGGAACTGACGGGCCGGCGCGGCGGCTACTCGAAGGGCAAGGGGGGCTCCATGCACATGTTCAGCCGGGAAGCCAATTTCTTCGGCGGCCACGGCATCGTCGCCGCCCAGGTTTCCATCGGCACCGGACTGGCACTGGGGCACAAATACCACGGGGACGGGGGCATCTGTCGCACCTATTTCGGCGACGGCGCCGTCAACCAGGGACAGGTCTACGAGGCCTTCAACATGGCTGCCCTGTGGAAGCTGCCGGTGATGTACGTCATCGAGAACAACCGCTACGGCATGGGCACGTCGGTGGAACGCGCCTCGGCCAACACCGAGCTGTACCGCCGCGGCCGCGCCTACGACATCCCCGGCTTTCAGGTCAACGGCATGGACGTGCTGGAGGTGCGGGCCGCCGGTGAAAAGGCCGCCGCCCACTGCCGGTCCGGCAAGGGTCCCATCATCCTCGAACTGGAGACCTACCGCTACCGCGGCCATTCCATGTCGGACCCGGCCAAATACCGGTCGAAAGAGGAAGTGAGCAAGGTGCGCAAGGAAAGCGACCCCATCGACAACCTGCGCGGGTTCCTGCTCGATGACGGGATCGCCGACGAAGAGGCGCTCAAGGAAATCGACCGCGAGGTCAAGGCCCGGGTCACGGAAGCGGCCGAGTTCGCCCAACAGAGCCCGGAGCCCGATGCGTCGGAGCTTTACACCGACGTTCTGGTGGACGCGTAAAAGGCGCGATCGGTTCGAGCGCAGGGAGGTGCCATGCCAGTTCAAGTCCTGATGCCGGCGCTGTCGCCCACCATGACCGAGGGCACGCTGGCAAAATGGCTGAAGAAGGAAGGGGACACCGTGGACAGCGGCGATGTCCTCGCCGAGATCGAGACCGACAAGGCGACCATGGAGCTGGAAGCCGTCGACGAGGGCGTGCTGGGCAGGATCCTGGTCCCGGAAGGCACCGAAGGGGTTGCCGTCAACACCCCCGTCGCGGTGATCCTGGCCGAGGGCGAGGACGCCTCGGCGATCGAGGAAATGGACCAGGCCGCCCCGTCGCCGGCCCGGCCCGAGGCCCCGATG